>PWTK01000061.1 GCA_003563895.1 Syntrophomonadaceae bacterium | reverse complement strand
CGGCGGGGCGGCTTTTGCCACCGTGATGGGCTTTTTGCTGGCGTCCGTGTTGAATCTGCGCAGGGTCGCTTATTTGACCGGTTGGCGCTTTGGCATAAAAGACCAGCTCTTGAAGCCGATGGCAGCGGCCATTCCCATGGCCGTGGCGGTGAAGCTGGGCTACGGCATGGCCTTGGGCTGGTTTGAAGCTTTCTTTTCTTTACGGCTGGCCCAGGCTGCGGCGCTGGTTTTGGCTATTTTATCGGGCATGATCATCTATGTCGGTTTGCTCTTCCTCCTGAAAGGCGTTCGAGAGGAAGACCTGCAGTCCATTCCTCGGCTGGGGCCGCCGCTGGTGAAACTCGCCCGCCGCCTGGGCCTTTTCGCGCGTTGATGTTTTGTGTCGGCGGCGTTCCAGGGAAGAAGCCCCCCTGCATCACAGCGTCAGCAGGGCCCAGACAAGCTGGGAAGGGACATATCTAAACCGTCCAAAGCGGGGGGATCGGAATATGGGAGAGCTTTATATTGCAGGAGCGGGCCGGGGCGATCCGCAATCGCTGCGCCTTCTTCTGAAAAGGGAATTAAGCGGAGGAGAGGCGGTTATCTGCCACTTGGTTCCTCCCCACGTGAGAAGTGCCGTGGCCGAAGGAGGGTGCCGCGTGCTGGAGCTGGAAGGTGCGGGGATGGAAGGCGGCAGCCATGAGGCGCCGGAAAGAGCGGGCAAAGCGGTGGTGGAAGAGGTGCTAAAGCGGGCCCGGATAGAAGGGCGCTGTGCATTCTTGCTGCCGGGAAGGCCTTGGGAGGGCAACAGCTTGTATGCCCGTCTTCGCCTGCAGGCCCCTGAAGAAGGTGTTTCACTGCGGGTACTGAGAGGAGAGGATATATGGGGGGCCTTGATGGAGCAGCTGGCCTTCGAGCGGGAAAAAAAGCAGGAAGCGGCAGTGTTTGGCAGCGGTATAGTCCTGTTCGATCTCTATCGACTGGAGGAGCTGCGTGAGCCTCCGCGGGGAGATCTTCTCATTGCAAACGCGGCCGGTGCCGGACATTTGCGCTATGCCCAAAAGAGGTTGGCCCGCTATTATACGGAAGACCATGAGGTGAGCCTGCTGCAGTTTGACCGTGATGGGAGACCTTTCCTGGCCGGCACCGCTTCGCTGGAAGGGATGGAGGAACTGCGGCCCCTGCACTGCTGGAGTTTTTTACCCCTTCCCCCGTCCCTACGCTATACCCCAGGCGATCTGGTTTACCTTATGGAAAGGCTGCGTGCCCCCGGCGGCTGCCCCTGGGACAGGGAACAGGACCATGTATCCCTCAAGCCCTACCTTTTGGAAGAAGCTTATGAGGTGCTGGGAGCCATTGACCAGGGAGATGACGCGGAACTCTGTGAAGAACTGGGCGACCTGCTGCTGCAGGTAGCTTTCCACAGCCAGGTAGCCGCTGAGAAGGGGGCCTTTTCCCTGTGGGATGTCGTCACCGGCATCACGAGCAAGATATATCGCCGCCATCCCCATGTTTTCCAGCAGGAGGTGGCCGAAGATGCGCGGGAGGTCAGCCGGAAATGGCAGGAAATTAAAAGGGGCGAAAAGAAAAAGAAAGACCGGTTTACCATGTCAGAGGCCCTTCCATCCCTGATGAAAGCGCAGAAAGTACAGAAAAGGGCGGCCGAGGTGGGGTTTGACTGGCCGGATATCAGGGGGGCTCTGGATAAGCTGCGTGAGGAGATCGAAGAACTGCAGGGCGAGATCAAAAGGGAGCAAAAAAAGGAGAAGCTGGAGGAGGAAGTGGGCGACCTGCTTTTTGCCCTGGTGAACATCTCCCGCTTTTTAGGCGTGGAAGCGGAACTCGCCCTCCACAAGGCCGTCAGGAAATTCAGGGACCGCTTTTCCTACATTGAAGAGCAGGTCAACCAAAGGGGCGGCGACTATTCCTGCTTTTCCCTGGAAGAACTGGACGGCTGGTGGGATGAAGCCAAGCTGCGGGAAAAGAAAAAGAGGTCGCCTTAACTCGGCTCCAGGCGTTGCAAATTGAGGGTGACAGGGGACGGCAGACTGTGTGATAGATGTCAAGCGTGTCACGCATTTGGTGACAGAAAACCGTCCCCTGTCATGTTTCGTTCTGTCACGTTTCAGGAAAAAGGGAAACCGGTCTTGGCATAGCAGCAGCCTTCACGGGAAGACGTCTGCTATTTTTGAAACAGCACGTTCTTTTTAAGGAGCGTATGCTGCTTGACACTTTTTCAGCAATTATTTATCGCACAGTCTGGCGGTTCTCCTGACACGTTTTACAACAAAAATAGGCAATTGGCGACAGGGGGGCGGCAGGGGACGGTTCCTTTGACACCAAACACGGGATGAAAAGAAAAAGCAATCGAGTGAAAACCCGTCCCATTTGTTACTTTTGTCTTTTTGTTATTCGGCAGGGGGTAGGCATTCGGGTGGGCACATGAACATGGGAGGGCGAGCAAAAACCGAAGCAACTTAAGAATCGTGATCCTTTGCCTGAGAACCGTTCGAAAAAGGCAGCCAGGGGGCAATTCCCCCTTTTTTTGCCTGGCCATTCCAGACCCGCCCCTTTTTGCCCCTGAGTTTGCAAAAAACTTGGAGGGTTGGAAGGAATTTGGTTGGAAGAGCCGAATAGAAATATGTAAAACTCTTAACATTTAATTAATATATTTGGGGAGGGGATTTCGCCGTGGAGACCAAAAAGGGCGGAAAAGTGATTAAATACCCGCGCAATCCCCGCAAAAACAGGTTTAAGCTGAAAAGGCCCAGGTTTCTGAACCTGGTCATCCTGGGATTTATTGCTTTGGCGTTTTTCCTCTCTGCGGGACAGTTACTGGCTTACTGGGAATCAAAGCAAAAACTGGAAGGGCTCAGGAGTGAAAAAGAAGCTTTGCAGGAAGAAAAAGCGGAGCTGGAAAAAGAAGTGAGCCTTCTGCACGAAGAGGAGTACATAGAAATGAAGGCGCGAAAACACCTCGGTATGGTTCGCCAGGGGGAAATTATTTTTTTCGTGGTGGATTAACTTTTCCTGCGGTTTTCCTTCGGTTTGATCTTGACTTTTCGCCTATCTCCGCTATAATTTTATTAGGATTTTATTTTTAAAGGAGGAAATTTTTCTTACAATGGCGTCAATTAAAGTTGGAGAAATTGTGGAAGGGGTGGTAACGGGCATAAAAGACTTTGGAGCGTTTGTATTATTACCCAACGGTGAGACGGGTCTTGTCCATATTTCAGAGGTCGCTGACAGCTACGTAAAGGATATAAATGAGTATCTTCAAAAAAAGGACAAGGTAAAAGTAAAAGTTCTCTCCGTAAACGGTGATGGGAAAATCGGCCTTTCCATGAAGCGTGTTTCTTCGCCTTCTCCGAACAACGGCAGTGAGAGATCCGTTGTACAAAGCAGTGATCGCAAAAGGGGCCACGGCAGAAAAGGTGCTGCTACCAAACCAAAAGCTTCTTTTGAAGACAAGCTGACCCGTTTTTTGAAGGAAAGCGACGAGAAGCAGCAGGATTTACGCAGGAACACTGAATCCAAAAGAAGGGGAGGGGCCGTTCAGGATAGATAAGACTTTCGGAAAAACCATGCTTGTTTTTTAAACAGCCTTTTAAACCGATAAAAAGACACCCCGGGGTGTCTTTTTTCACTGTTAAAAGCCGCCCCTTATCCCAACCTGGACATGGCCAGAACCAGAAAAGTTGCATTTCGAAATGCCCCCTTTAAATGCAGTAAGCACCGGTGTTCACTCGATCGCTTGAAAAAGTTATGCCAGGTTTCCAAAAAACTTAGGGACTAAGGGCTTGTATGCAATTGAAGAAGGCTTGCTGGTCCCCACTCTTTTTTTCCTTCAGCCTGAACCGAACCGGTTTGCGGGGCCGTGAGAAAAATCGGAATTGCTGACGATGGGAGCGGGTATCTATGCAGAGCAAGGTGGGAGTGATCGACCTGGGGAGCAATTCCCTGCGCCTGTTGATTTGCCGGGTGGACAGGGGGGAGGGGATCACCCCCCTGAGGCATGAACTGGTGGAAACGCGCCTTGCAGAGGGGTTGCAGCCGGGAGGACAGCTGTGCGACGGTGCAAGGCAGAGGACGCTGCAAGGGCTTGGCAGGTTGTTGGATGTTTTGAGGGACCTGGAGGTGCAAAAAGGGGTTGTGGCAGCTACCAGCGCCGTAAGGGAGGCTTCTGACGGGCGTGATTTTTTGAGGGAAGCTGCAGCAATTTCCCCCTACCCGGTGCAGTCCCTGGAAGCGGGAGATGAAGCATATTACGGTTTCGTAGGGGCGCTCCAAGCCCTTAAAACTGCCGGGATAGAGAGTGGCGGGCGCGAGCGGGTCTGCACCTGCGACCTGGGGGGGCGCAGTACAGAGTTTTCCTGGGAAGAGGCGGGGGCATTTCAATGGGCAAGTTTACCCGCGGGAGCCGTCGGCCTCCAAGAAAAATTTCTTGTGCCTTCACCCCGGGAAGGCTTGGAAAAGCTCAAGGGATTCGTTCGGCGGGAAATGGATAATAAAATGGGTGGGGACGTGTCGGTGTTGGCCCAAAAGGATTTTGTCGGGTTGGGCGGAACGGTAACCACCCTGGCTGCCCTGGTTCAGGGCCTGAAGGAGTACAGGCCCGAACAGGTCCACGGGTTTTCCCTGTCAAAAGAAGAGGTGTCCCGCTGGCAGCACACCCTTTTCTCAAGCTCACTTGAAGAGAGGCGCAGGCTGCTTTCTTTTGCCCCCCAGCGGGCCGATATTATTCAAGCGGGAACTGCCGCCCTCCTGGCTATAATGGAGTATCTGAACCAGCAGAAGATGCGGGTTTCCTGTGAAGGATTGCTTTTTGGGCTGGCAGCGGAGCTTGCGTCCTCACCATAGCGCTTAAGGGCTGCCTCCGGATCCCTGGCCGAGAAAAACGGCATTGGCCGCGGATACGGGCGAAAACGGGGGTTGCCGGGAAATTCCCTGCAGCGGGCTGCTTTTTGAATGCATAGGAATTTATAAAACCCCTAAATAATGGTAATTTTGGGGAAGAAGGAAAAAGTTGTTTTCGTTATGTTATGAGCGAAGCGAATTTTCTTGAGAGGCATTTTTCAAACGGCCTTTGGCCGGGCGGGATATTAAAACGACTTCACTCAGAGGGGAGCAGGATTTTTCCGCGCCCTAGCGAATGCTAAACATATATACATAAGGGATGCCCGGATGCGCCTTGCTTTTTGAAAAAGCTTCGTGCTTCTTGACATAATTTTTGTTCCAACCTTGGCCCAATAGCATTTAATAACACCAGGAGAATATCAGAGAAAACCAGGGTCTTTTGTGCGATATAATATGTCAATGCAAATATAATTCAGGCCCTTAGTTCTCAGTTTTTGCGCAAAAATGGCAAAACTTTTTTATAACAACGAGAAAACCTTATGGTTCTGGCTCGTCCAGGTTGAGGCATTTAGCGAAGAGGTCTCTTAATTAAATCCCGTTTGCGAACATCCACACTTGCGGCATCTTCCGGGGAATGCCGTCAAAGGAGGCCGTCCCTGTTTGCCATGGGCGAATTACTGGAAAAGGTTCGAGAAGCCCTCTATCAACACCGACTGATCAAAGACGATTCCCTGGTGGTGGCTGCGGTCTCCGGGGGCACCGATTCCCTGGTTCTGCTGCATGTCCTGAACCGGATTCGACAGGAAGGCCGCCCTCGTTTTTCTCTCCATGTTGCCCACCTCCATCATGGACTGCGCGGCCGCTCGGCACGGGAAGATGCCGTTTTCGTGCGCCGGGAAGCCGCAAAACTGGGGCTGCCTTTTCACTGCGGCAGGGCCGATACTATTTTGTTCCAGAAAAAATGGGGCCTTTCCGCAGAAGATGCAGCCCGACGATTGCGATACCGATATCTTTTGCAGGTAGCGGACAGAATTGGCGCCTCCTATATTGCGGTCGGGCACCATCGGGATGACCAGGTGGAAACCGTTTTGTTAAACCTCCTCCGGGGCACGGGGCCCGGAGGTCTTGCCGGAATGGGGATAAAAAGGGAACTTGTCCCAGGGAAGGGCACGCCACACCTGGTGCGCCCTTTACTGGTGGCGGACAAAAAGGAGATTAAGCATTACTGTCGTAAAGAGGGGCTCACACCGCGCTTTGATGAATCCAACCTGCAGCAGGATTATCGCAGGAACCGGATCCGGCTGGAACTCCTCCCCTACCTTGAAAGGGAATTTAACCCTTCTTTGCGGCGGGCGCTGCTGCAGCTTGCCGCTTTGATGGAGGAGGACCGGGATTACCTGGAAAGCGCGGCTGCGGAGCGGTTCTCCCGGCTTCTTCTGCGCGAGGAAAGCAACCGGGTGGAACTTGATGCCTGGAAGCTGAACGCTGAACACCCGGCAATGCAGGGCCGGGTCGTTCGCCTGGCCATCAAGCGTTTGCTGGGGGGTACGGGGGATACCGGATACCGGCATGTCCGGTCGATTTTGCGCCTTTGTCTCCGAGGCCCTGCTTTCGGGCGCCTGGATTTGCCGGGCTTCCTTAAGGTTGCCCTCAGTTACGGGGTGCTGGTTTTTTGTCGCGGTTCTTTTGCACAAACGGAGGCTTTTCAGCCCGTGACATTAACGGTCCCGGGCGAAGTGCGGATTCCCGGAAAGGAGTTCCTGCTGAAAGCGGAGATCTTTGCGCCCGGAGAGCTGAGCTGGCCGCCGGACCCGCTGCGGGAGGCCTACCTGGATTATGAGAAGGTCCTGCAGGCGGCAGAAGGGAAAGAGGAGGGCCGCAAAAAGCTTGATCAAAAAAGCGGGGAGTTACAACTGCAGGTTCGGCCCCGCCAGGAGGGGGAGCGCTTCCATCCCCTGGGGGCGCCGGGGCACAAAAAACTGAAAGACTATTTCATCGACCAAAAAATACCAAAGACCGACAGGGGGGAGATCCCTGTGGTGGCTGCAGGGAATGAGGCCGTATGGATTTGCGGTCTGCAGATCGCTCACGGATGTCGGGTAACGGAGGACACGGTGCGCGTGCTTCGATTGAGCCTGGAACCCCTTTGAGCGGGAGGGAGCAAGCTGACACTGGATGGGGATCCGAGATGCTCTTCACTTTTAAGGCGTGCATCAATATCCAGGGGAGGAGTCGCGTTGAAAGAGCAAAAAACAGAGGTTTTATTTACAAAGGAAGAGATACAGGATCGGGTTAAACAGATGGCCGGGGAGGTTTCCGGAGATTACAGGGGCACCGTGCCGGTGCTTGTTTGCGTGCTGAAGGGGGCAGTGGTTTTGCTGTCGGATTTTATGCGCCGCCTGGACATTGATGTGGAAATTGACTTCATGGCGGTTTCCAGCTATGGCAATTCCACGAAATCTTCGGGGATCGTGCGCATCTTAAAAGATCTGGAAGCCAGCATTGAAAATCGTCACGTGATCATTGTGGAAGACATCATTGACACGGGCTTAACCCTGAGCTACCTGAAAGAAATACTCCTTTCGCGCAACCCGGCCTCTTTGAAGATCGCAGCGCTTTTGGATAAGCCGGAGCGCCGGGAAACGGATATTGAAGCGGATTACTGCGGGTTCTGTATCCCTGATAAGTTCGTTGTGGGTTATGGGCTGGATTTCAATCAAATGTACCGCCATTTAGAGGATATACGTGTTTTGCTTGAGTTTGAATAGCTTGTGTGATACAATTTAAACGCAGATTATAGGGTTGCGTGAGAGGAGGTTTTTTTGATTTGAACAGTCGTTTTTTGCGTCAAGCGACTTTTTATCTTTTAATATTCATGATCGCTGTAGCCCTCATCCAGACCTTAAGCCGTCCGGGTGAAGTGGTTCATGAAATAAAATATTACCCCGACTTTATTAATTATATCGAGGCGGGCAGTGTGGAAGAAGCCACTCTTGTCGGCAGCGATGTTGAAGCCCGGCTGGTCGATGGCACCAAGGTCCAAACCTATCAGCCACCCGACGACAACCTGGTTTTGCGGTTGATGAACCAAAACGTACCATTTGAATCCCAGCCCGAACCGGAACCTCCCTGGTGGTCTACCCTGCTGATGTATTTGATCCCGTTTGTTATCATCATCGGTCTGTTATTTTTCTTTATGCAGCAATCGCAGGGCAGCGGAAACAGGGTGATGAACTTTGGCAAGAGCAAGGCCAAGATTTACGAAGGGGACCGTAAGCGGGTGACCTTTGATCACGTGGCCGGGGCCGACGAAGAGAAGCAGGAACTGCAGGAGATCGTAGAATTTTTGAAGGATCCCAAAAAGTTTATCGACCTGGGCGCGCGCATCCCCAAGGGAGTTCTTTTGACAGGGCCTCCAGGGACCGGCAAAACCCTGCTCGGAAAAGCGGTGGCCGGAGAGGCTGGTGCTCCCTTTTTTAGTATCAGCGGCTCCGACTTTGTGGAAATGTTTGTCGGTGTGGGCGCATCCCGGGTGCGAGATCTTTTTGAAAATGCCAAGAAGAACTCACCGTGTATCGTTTTTATCGACGAGATCGATGCCGTAGGCCGACAGCGGGGTGCCGGTCTCGGGGGTGGCCACGATGAGCGGGAACAGACCCTGAACCAGCTCTTGGTGGAAATGGACGGTTTTGACGTGAACGAAGGGATTATCATCCTGGCTGCGACCAACAGGCCAGATATTCTTGACCCGGCGCTGCTTCGGCCCGGCCGGTTCGACCGGCAGATTACCGTTAACGTGCCCGATATCAAGGGCAGGGAAGAGATCTTGAAAGTTCATATCAAGGGGAAGCCTATTGATCACACGGCTGACCTCAAAGTGCTGGCCAGGCGAACGCCCGGCTTTACGGGGGCCGATCTGGAGAACCTGGTGAATGAGGCGGCGCTGCTGGCCGGACGCAAAAACAAAAAAGAGATCGGCATGATGGAGATGGAGGAAGCGATCGATCGCGTGATTGCCGGAACGGAAAAATCGAGCCGGGTTATCAGCGATTTTGAGAAAAAACTGGTCGCTTTTCACGAAGCCGGGCACGCCCTGGTGGGCTACCTGCTTCCGAAAACGGATCCCGTCCACAAAGTGTCCATCATTCCCCGGGGCAAGGCCGGCGGCTATACCCTGATGCTCCCCGAAGAGGACCGTTACTACATGACCCGTTCCGAGCTCTTGGCCCGGGTGGCTACGCTTCTGGCCGGCAGAGTGTCCGAGGAGCTGGTTTTTAATGAAATAAGCACCGGGGCACAGAATGACCTGGAGCGCGCAACCGCTATCATACGGCAGATGATCATGGAATACGGCATGAGCGAAGAACTGGGCCCCATTACCCTCGGCCGCAAGCAAGGCCAGGTATTTTTGGGGAGAGACCTGGGTCGAGACCGTGATTTCAGCGAAGAAATAGCACAATCCATCGACAAGGAAATCAGGAGCATGATGGATAAGTGCTACAACATGGCCCGCGATGTGCTTGACAGCAACCGGGAGAGGCTGGATCTGCTGGCGGAAGCCCTGTTGGAAAAAGAGACCCTGGATGCCAGTGATATTAAAGCGCTGTTGGAAGGAAAGACCCTGGAAGAACTGATCAAAGAGGAAGAGGAACGGGAAAAGAGCGCTCAGCCGGTAGAGGATCGGAAGAAGGAAAAACAGAAAGAAAAAGTCAGCACCAAGCCCAAGCTGGTCTTCAAGACCGACAAGGGCGAGCTGCGGCGCAAGCCGCGTGAAGAAATGTAAAGCCGGGGTTTCCCCGGCTTTTTTTACGGGCAATAAAGGCGATTTTCGCCTTCACTGGAACGTTTCCAGTCAAGAAAGGAGGAATCGGTTTGCTTTACGGCAATATTACAGACGTCCCCGGGGTTAGGGTGGGGGTTGTTACAGACCGGGAAGCGGTAACTGGATGTACCGTGGTAACGATAGAAAGTGGGGCGCAGGGCGGCGTATCTGTCAAAGGCGGTGCGCCCGGCACCCGGGAAACGGACCTGCTGCAGCCCTCCTGCCGCGTGGAAGAAGTGCACGGGATTGCTCTCAGCGGGGGAAGCGCTTTTGGGCTCGACGTGGCCAGCGGCGTGATGCGCTGCCTGGAAGAAAAGGGAGTGGGGCTGGAAATAGGGTCCTACCGCATACCCATTGTGCCGGGGGCGATCATTTTCGACCTTTTTATCGGTGACGGGGGCACCAGGCCGGACGCCTCCTGGGGTTACAAGGCCGCTTCTGCGGCTGCAGCCGGACCCTTCCCGGAGGGGAGCGCCGGTGCGGGAGCGGGGGCTACCGTGGGGAAAGTTTTTGGGCCGGAGTGTGCGGTGAAATCTGGACAGGCCAGCCTTTCCTGCCGGCTGCCGGATGGCGTGATCGTGGGGGTCCTGGTAGTGGTGAATGCTGTAGGGGATATCAGGGGAGAAGACGGCGGCCTTCTGGCCGGGGCGAGGCATCCGGAGAGCGGGCTCATGGTTTCGGCGCTGGAAATCTTTAAGTCGGCGGAAATGAAACAGTCTCGAGAACGGGGAGTTTTTTACCGGCCGAACGGTGAGACTTTGAATACAACCCTGGGGGTGGTTGCAACCAATGGAAAGTTTTCCAAAGTGGAAGTGAACCGGTTGGCTTCCCTGGCCCATAACGGACTGGCCCGGGCCATTGTTCCCCTCCACACGGGCTGGGACGGTGACACCGTTTTTGCTCTCGCCACCGGAGAAAAGGAAGCCCCTGTGGATATTGCAGGCGCCGTGGGGGCGGAGTTGATGGAAAAGGCGGTGCGAGAGGCGCTAAAAAAAGCCGCCTCTCTTTCCGGGGTGCCGTCCCTGTCTGAGTTGCGCGCCGATGAGAACCGGGATTAACGGGATTAAATAGTGGGAAGCGTTGGGTCAAATAAATATTATAGAAACTTGAAACACCCCGGCAGGAATTTTATTTCTCGGTGTAGAATACAGG
>PWTK01000093.1 GCA_003563895.1 Syntrophomonadaceae bacterium | reverse complement strand
AGCCCTGGCTCGCTAAACAATACGTGATCGCCGAGGTCAACGTCGTCTTGCCGTGATCCACGTGCCCAATCGTACCCACATTCACATGCGGCTTCTTCCTCTCAAACTTCTGCTTGGCCATGCCAATCTTACCTCCTTCAACAGTTTACAGTTATTTAATATTATCAGGCGGAAGTTTTGCTCATAATTTTTTCCGCAATATGAGCCGGCAGCTCCGCATAATGCGAAAACTCCATCGAATAGGTCCCCCTTCCCTGCGTATGAGAACGCAGGTCGGTAGCATAGCCGAACATTTCTGAAAGGGGGACAAAACCCCTGATAACCTGGGTGCCGCCGCGGGGTTCAATATTTTCTATTTTGCCCCGTCTGGAATTGATGTCTCCTATGACATCGCCCATGTACTCTTCCGGGACCATGATCTCCACTTTCATGATCGGCTCCAGCAGGACAGGTTTTGCCTTGCTCAGGGCACTTTTCATGCCTTGGGAGGCGGCTACTTTAAAAGCAATCTCAGAGGAATCCACTTCGTGATAAGAACCGTCCAGCAGGTTAACCTTCACGTCTACCACCGGGTAACCCGCCAGGGTTCCGCTGGCAAGCGCCTCCCTGGCCCCTGCTTCCACGGCCGGGATGAAATCCTTCGGAATAGCGCCGCCAACCACGCGGTCCTCGAAAACATAGCCGCTGCCCCTTTTCAGGGGCTCCACTTCCAGAACCACGTGGCCGTACTGCCCGCGGCCGCCGGACTGGCGAATGAATTTGCCTTCGGTGCGGGCAGAAGCCGCAACGGTTTCCTTGTAAGAAACCTGTGGACGGCCAACGTTCGCTCCTACTTTAAATTCCCGCAGGAGCCGGTCGGTAATTACCTCCAGGTGCAGTTCGCCCATTCCGGATATAATTGTCTGCCCGGTTTCCTCGTCTGTGTAGGTCTGAAAGGTTGGATCTTCCTCGGAAAGCTTTTGCAGGGAAACGGCCATCTTTTCCTGATCAGCCCTGGTTTTTGGCTCGATGGCGACCGAAATAACCGGCTCGGGGAACGTGATCGTCTCCAGCAAAACCGGGTTTTTCTCGTGGCAGAGCGTGTCGCCGGTAGAGCTTTTTTTCAAACCCACCACCGCCACAATATCGCCGGCTCGAGCTTCTTTGAGCTCTTCCCGGTGGTTGGCATGCATGCGCAGGATGCGCCCCACCCGCTCCTTGGAATTCCTGGCCGGGTTAAAAACATAGGATCCCCTGTCAATGCGACCTGAATATACCCGCAGAAATGTGAGTTTGCCCACATAAGGATCGGTCATAATTTTAAAGGCCAGGGCGGAAAACGGTTCATCCAGTTCCGGGCGTCGAACCACTTTTTCACCGGTTGTGGAGTCCACCCCCACCACGGGGGGAACCTCCGTGGGGGATGGCAGGTAATAAACCACCGCATCCAAAAGCGGCTGGACGCCTTTGTTGCGGTAAGAGGAGCCGCAGAGCACCGGAACATACTTACGTTCAATGGTGGCTGTGCGCAGCGCGGTGCGGATCTCTTCTTCAGCAATCTCGCTTCCCTCCAAATATTTTTCCATAAGGGTTTCGTCTACATCGGCCAGGGTTTCCAGCATTTTATCCCGGTAACGCTCCGCCAGCTCGACCATATCCTCAGGAATATCTGTTTCGTCACTGCGGGTGCCCAGGTCGTCCAGGTAAATGATGGACTTAAAGCGAACCAGGTCTGCCACGCCCCGGAAATTTTCTTCGTGTCCGATGGGCAGCTGGATCGGTATAATAGAAGCCTTCAGCTTGGCCCGCAGCATGCGCAGTGAATTGTAAAAGTCGGCTCCGACCGTATCCATCTTGTTCAGGTAGGCCACCCTGGGAACGCCGTATTTATCTGCCTGACGCCACACGGTTTCGGACTGGGGTTCAACACCCTCTTTGGCATCAAAAACGCATATGGCCCCATCCAGGACCCTCAGCGATCTTTCCACCTCTACGGTGAAGTCCACGTGTCCTGGTGTGTCTATAATGTTAATCGTCGCATCTTTCCAATAACAGGTTGTCGCAGCCGAGGTGATGGTAATCCCCCGCTCCTGTTCCTGGACCATCCAGTCCATGGTCGCCGCACCATCGTGCACCTCGCCCAGTTTGTGGACTTTTCCCGTATAAAACAGGATACGCTCGGTAGTGGTGGTCTTACCGGCATCGATGTGGGCTACTATTCCAATGTTTCTTGTTCTGGTTAAATCCAAGAACAAACCCTCCCTTTTCAAGGTGCCCGGCGGACGGAGCAAAAAACAAGAAGCGCTTACCAGCGGTAATGAGCAAACGCTTTGTTGGCTTCGGCCATTTTGTGGGAATCTTCCTTTTTCTTAACAGCCGATCCGCTGTTGTTGGCCGCATCCATAAACTCCGCGGCAAGTCTCCTGGACATACTTTTTTCGCCCCTTGCCCTGGCACTTTCAACCAACCAGCGGATGGCAAGGATATACTTGCGCCTGTTGTTTACCTCAACAGGCACCTGGTACGTGGCACCGCCGACACGGCGGGGCTTAACTTCCAGCACAGGAGCCACGTTATTTATGGCCTTTTCAAAAACTTCCTGGGGATCATTTCCTGTTTTTTCTCTAATGATTTCCATGGCACTGTAAAAATTCTTGCGGGCTGTATTCTTTTTGCCGTCGTACATAAGCTTGTTTATAAATTTGGCCACCAGTTCGCTGTCATACAGTGGGTCCGGAACAACTTCTCTTTTGGCAACAGGGCCCTTTCTCGGCACGCTCACCCCTCCTCTCTGCTTGCACTAAAAGCTACCGCGATTTTTCTCCAGCCTTCATTTCTATCCCGACATAAAACGGCTGCAGCAGCGGTAGCAGCGTCTATTCTCAGCTCTTGGGTTTTTTGGTTCCGTACTTGGAACGACCCCTTTTGCGATTTTCCACTCCTGCGGCATCAAGGGCACCCCTTACCAGGTGATATCTCACACCCGGCAGGTCCTTGACTCGACCTCCCCTCACCAAAACAACGGAGTGTTCCTGGAGGTTATGCCCGATACCGGGTATATAAGCGGTTACTTCAATGCCGTTAGTAAGGCGCACACGGGCGATCTTGCGCAAGGCGGAATTGGGCTTTTTGGGTGTGGTCGTGGAAACGCGAGTACACACACCTCTCTTTTGGGGAGAACCCTCCAGAGCGCGGGCTTGAGATTTTTTGGCAACCTCTTTCCGGCCTTTTCGCACCATCTGGTTCAGCGTAGGCACCAGCAGCACCTCCTTTCATGCAAGAAATTTTTATTTATCAGCGAGTCCTCGCTGTTGCGCTTCCTCTTCAACAATCGCGGCTACGGCCGCACCGACTTTTATATTACAGGCCTTCCCCAACTGCTCCATGGAATCGACATAGCGTACGGGAATGTTCCTTTCCTGGCAGGACCGGATGACCGGAAAAGTAACCCTTTCCTCGGCATCCCTGGCAATGAACACCTTTCTGGCGGATTCATTTTCCACTGCCTTGACGGTTTGCCGCGTGCCAACAACCATCTTGCCGGCATTTTTAATTTCCTCCAGCGCCATTACAAGCCCCCCTCTGCGATAAAAAGGTCATTGGAAGGGAACAAGCCCCGGAATGCACACTTAGCTATTTTAGCATCGCCGAGGCCTGTTGTCAATTAAAATCTAGCCTGAACCAACCGACTTCCCATATTCGTCTGTGTCTCCGCCGGTTGCCCAAACCTCCTCACCTTCTTCTTCCATTTCTTCCCCCTGCAGTTCCTTCTCCTCAACCTCACCGCCACCAGGGTTGGGGGCTTCGCTCAACAGCTGTTCCATCTCTTTCATTTCTTCTGAACGGTCTTCTTCTGAATCTTCAGCGGCGGGCTTTTCTTCCAGGGTTTCTCCTTCAGCCGGTATCAGCCTAATATTGCGATAACGGGACATCCCTGTGCCTGCGGGTATGAGCTTCCCAATGATAACGTTTTCCTTCAATCCCAGCAGAGGGTCAACTTTGCCCTTGATAGAGGCCTCTGTCAGCACGCGGGTTGTCTCCTGGAAAGAAGCGGCAGACAGGAACGATTCGGTTGCCAGGGAAGCCTTGGTGATCCCCAGCAAAACAGGACGCGCTACGGCGGGCTTTCCGCCTTTCTCGACAATCTTGCGGTTGATTTCTTCCACGGCAAAACTGTCCTCCAGGCTTCCGGGCAGCAGTTCGGTATCTCCGGCATCGTCGATCTTCACCTTTTTCAGCATCTGGCGGATCATTACCTCCACGTGTTTATCGTTAATGTCGACACCCTGCAGCCGGTAAACCTTCTGCACTTCCTGCAGCAGGTAAAGCTGTACCCCTCGGAGGCCCTTTACTTTCAAAAGGTCATGCGGGTTGATAGAACCTTCGGTCAGCTCTTCGCCGGCCTCGATCACATCGTTCTCCTTCGCTTTCAGGCGCGCTCCAAAAGGTACCTGGTAGGTTTTTATCTCCCCGTGGGGGGAATAGATTTTTACTTCGCGGCGGTTGCGGATCTCTCTCATTTCCACCCTTCCCGATATTTCGCTGATCAGGGATTGGCCCTTGGGCTTGCGTGCCTCAAAAAGTTCTTCAACCCTGGGCAGACCCTGGGTAATATCGTCACCGGCTACACCGCCGGTGTGGAAGGTTCTCATGGTAAGCTGCGTCCCGGGCTCACCGATGGATTGCGCCGCAATGATCCCCACGGCCTCCCCCACTTCGACCAGCTGTCCGGTAGCCATGTTCCGCCCGTAACACTTGACGCAAACCCCATAGCGTGACTTGCAGGTCAGAACCGAGCGGATACTGACGCTTTTCAGGCCGGCAGAAGCGATGTTGGCAGCGGCCTCCTCGTCAATCAGCTCATCGGCCTGCACCAGGACCTCGCCGCTTTCGGGATGCTTAATGTCTTCCAGGGCATAGCGGCCTGTAATACGGTCTTCCAGGATCTCGATGACTTCTTCGTCCTCGGTGATCTCTTCCACGCTTACGCCCCGCAGGGTGCCGCAGTCCAGATCCCTCACGATGACATCCTGGGCCACATCCACCAGCCGGCGGGTTAAATAACCGGAGTCGGCCGTCTTCAGTGCCGTGTCGGCCAGCCCCTTGCGGGCTCCGTGGGTGGAAATAAAGTATTCCAGCACGGTGAGTCCTTCGCGGAAGTTGGCCTTGATGGGCAGGTCGATAATCCGCCCCGTCGGGTCGGCCATCAGGCCGCGCATTCCGGCCAGCTGCGTAATCTGGGATTCGTTACCGCGTGCCCCCGACTCAGACATCATGTAAATGGGGTTGAATTTGTCAAAGCCTTCCATCAGGGCCGAGGAAATGTCTTCTTTTGCCTTGTGCCAGACGTTGACAATGCGGTCGTAGCGCTCATCTGTTGTAATAAATCCGCGGCGGTACTGCTTCTCGACTTCATCCACTTCTTTTTCTGCCCCAGCGAGGGTTTGTTCCTTGACTTCCGGCACGGTGATATCGTCGATGCCGATGGTCACACCGGCTTTTGTCGCGAAGGAGAACCCGAGCTTTTTCAGACGGTCCAGGACTTCAGAGGTTTGGGTGCTGCCGTACATACGATAGCTGAGGCCGATCAACTTCCCTACCAGGTTTTTCCTGATGGGCTCGTTGGGGGGAAGGGTGTAGAGCCGCTCGCGCATTTCATGCAGCGTACAGTCGCCGCTGGATAGGAGAAATCCCTCTTGCAGCGGTTTTTCCATGTCCCCCTGATTGAAGTACGGAAAATCTTCGGGGAATATATCATTCAAGATCAGTTTGCCGACCGTCGTAATCAAGAAGGTTTTGCGGCCTCTTCCGCCGCTTTGGGGCTGGAGGTTCGGTTTTGAGCTCCCCGTCACATCCACAATGATCCGGGAATGCAGCTGGAGGTGATCACCGTAGTAAGACATGAGAGCTTCTTCCGAGCTGGTGTAGAAATTTCCCTCGCCTTTCATGCCAATCTTTTCCAAAGCAAGGTAATATACACCGAGCACCATATCCTGGGTCGGGGTTGCCACGGGCCGGCCGTCTTTGGGATCGAGCAGGTTGTTGGCCGAGAGCATCAGGACACGAGCTTCGGCCTGGGCTTCAGCAGAAAGGGGAACATGTACCGCCATCTGGTCACCGTCAAAATCGGCATTGTAGGCGGCACAGACCAGGGGATGGATTTTAATGGCCCGCCCTTCAACCAGCACCGGCTCAAAGGCCTGTATGCCCAGCCGGTGAAGGGTAGGAGCGCGGTTCAGGAGCACCGGGTGGTCCTTGATAACGTTTTCCAGCACATCCCAAACTTCCGGGCGTGCTTTTTCTACCATTCTCTTGGCACTCTTGATGTTATGGGCAAAACCGTCTCTGACCAATTTTCGCATGACAAATGGCTTGAAAAGCTCCAGCGCCATCTCCTTCGGCAGCCCACACTGGTATAACTTGAGCTCCGGGCCGACGACGATGACCGAGCGTCCGGAGTAATCCACCCTCTTGCCGAGCAGGTTCTGGCGAAACCGGCCCTGCTTGCCTTTAAGCATATCGCTGAGCGATTTAAGCGGCCTGTTACCGGGGCCGGTAACGGGACGTCCCCGGCGGCCGTTATCGATCAAAGCGTCCACTGCTTCCTGAAGCATGCGTTTTTCGTTACGCACGATGATATCCGGCGCGCCGAGGTCCAGCAGCCTTTTCAGGCGGTTATTGCGGTTAATCACCCGGCGATACAGATCGTTCAGGTCGGAAGTGGCGAAGCGTCCACCGTCGAGCTGAACCATGGGGCGCAGATCGGGGGGGATTACGGGGATAACTTCCTGAATCATCCAGCTGGGTTTGCTGCCAGATTTACGGAAAGCTTCTACAACTTCCAGGCGGCGGATAGCGCGCACTTTCTTCTGTCCACTGCTTACTCTTATTTCAGAGCGCAATTCTTTTGCCAGCTCTTCCAGGTCAATCTCTTCCAAAAGCTTTTTGATCGCTTCAGCTCCCATCTCTGCCTTGAACCCCTTTCCGGCAGAAAAAAGGGCGTCGTACTTTTCCCTGTAATCGCGGTATTCCCCCTCGGTCAGGAGCTGCTTTTTACTGAGATAGGTTTCGCCGGGATCAATGACCATATAGGCAGCGAAATAGAGCACTTTCTCCAGGGCTCGCGGAGAAACATCCAACAGGAGGCCCATTCGACTGGGAATGCCTTTAAAATACCAGATGTGGGAAACCGGTGCGGCCAGCTCAATATGGCCCATTCTCTCTCTGCGCACCTTGGCGCGGGTTACCTCAACCCCACAGCGGTCACATACAATGCCCTTGTAGCGCACTCGCTTGTATTTTCCGCAGTGACACTCCCAATCTTTCTGCGGACCGAAAATTTTCTCGCAAAAAAGCCCTTCCCTTTCGGGTTTTAAGGTTCGGTAGTTGATGGTCTCGGGTTTTTTTACCTCGCCCTTCGACCAGGCCCTTATCTGTTCAGGCGATGCCAGACCAATTTGCAAAGCATCGAAATTATTGACATCCAACAAGGACTTGTTCCCCCTTCACCAAAATTTGGAACACAGGGTTATCCTGAAAATTAATTGGCTTCTCGCGCCCTACAAGATTTCAGCGCTCGCGGGTGATACCGCCGGGCCGAAAAACATGAAGCCTTTATACCCCGGCGGTTCCTTCGCCATCGTCCAGGTTCGCCCGGGAACGGGCACTGGAATACCTGGCCCCTTCTTCCTGGAATTCTTCTTCTTCGGGGCTGTCGTAATCATCAGTGACCGCATGATCTTCTCCGGGTTCCTCTTCAAACTCTTCATACTCGCCTTCTAAAGAGATCTCTTCCACCTCTTCAGAGGCCAGCGCCGTTTCCCCAAGTTCTGCTTCCACTCCCTCTTCCAGTTCGTCACCGATGGGTTCCAGGTCTTCCTCTTCATCGCTTTCAATTCCCTCAATATTAACATCCAGCAGGTAATCGCTCTCGACTTCGTCCTCCCTTATGGGCACCTCGTCTTCGTCCTCGCTGAGCACCGTCACGTCAAGGCCAAGGCTCTGCAGTTCTTTTACCAACACCTTGAACGATTCCGGCACCCCGGGTTCGGGAATGTTGTCGCCTTTAACGATGGATTCGTACGTTTTTACCCGACCTATCACGTCATCGGATTTAACCGTCAGCAGTTCCTGCAGGGTATAGGCGGCTCCGTAAGCTTCCAGCGCCCAAACCTCCATCTCACCAAACCGCTGGCCACCAAACTGTGCCTTACCGCCCAGCGGTTGCTGTGTGACAAGGGAATACGGCCCTGTTGACCGGGCGTGTATTTTGTCGTCCACCAGGTGGGCCAGCTTCAGCATGTAAATGTATCCCACGGCCACCTCGTTGTCAAACATTTCACCGGTCCGCCCGTCCCTCACCTCGGTTTTTCCGTTCGGGGCAAGGCAGGCTTCCTCAAATGCTTCCAGTATATCCGTTTCATGGGCACCATCAAAAACAGGGGAAGCGATATGAAGGCCCATTAAATTTGCCGACCACCCCAGATGGGCTTCCAGCACCTGTCCCACATTCATCCGCGACGGGACACCCAGGGGATTCAGGATAATTTCCACCGGTGTTCCGTCAGGCAGAAACGGCATGTCCTCTTCGGGGAGGATGCGGGCGATTACGCCCTTGTTTCCGTGGCGCCCGGCCATCTTGTCGCCAACCGAAATCTTCCTTTTCTGCGCCACATAAACCCGCACCAGCTGGTTTACTCCGGGCGAGAGCTCATCGCCGGCCTCCCGGGAAAACACCTTTACGTCCACTACCATGCCTGACTCGCCATGGGGAACGCGGAGCGAGGTATCGCGGACTTCCCTGGCTTTCTCGCCAAAAATTGCCCTGAGCAACCTCTCTTCAGCCGTCAGTTCCGTTTCACCTTTCGGGGTGACCTTGCCCACCAGTATGTCGCCGGCCCTCACCTCTGCCCCGATGCGAATGATGCCCCGTTCGTCTAGATCTTTCAAGGCGTCTTCACCCACATTCGGGATATCGCGGGTGATCTCTTCGGGGCCCAGCTTGGTATCCCGGGCTTCGGCTTCGTATTCTTCTATATGAATAGAGGTAAACAGGTCATCCTTGACCAGCCTTTCGCTGATCAGAATGGCGTCTTCGTAATTGTAGCCCTCCCAAGGCATAAAGGCTACAAGGATATTGCGGCCCAGCGCCAACTCCCCCTGATCGGTGCAGGGCCCGTCAGCAATCAGCTCCCTGAAAGCAACAAAATCCCCTTTGCGCACCAGGGGAACCTGGTTCAGGCAGGTGCCCTGGTTGGAACGCTTGAATTTCTGCAGCCTGTATATATCACAACCCCGGTAATCGGAGTAAAGGCCTTCTTCCTCATAGAATATTTCCCCCGTCCTGCCGTGGACCAGCCTGTTTGGCCCGTCGGGGTCTTCCCGGCGCCGAATTATTATTTCTGTGCTGGTCACACGCACCACTTCTCCGGCTTCCTCAGCGATCACGACAACCCCCGAATCATGGGCCGCTTTGTACTCCATTCCAGTCCCCACCAAGGGGGACTCTGTTTTAACCAGCGGCACCGCCTGCCGCTGCATGTTGGAGCCCATCAAGGCCCGGTTGGCATCGTCGTTCTCCAGGAAGGGGATCAGCGCCGTAGCCACACTCACCAGCTGCTTGGGTGACACATCCATGTAATCGACTTCCTCAGGCGGCACAAGCAGGGTGTCCTTTTGATAACGAGAAGTTACCCGGCTGCTCAAAAAATGCCCCTCTTCATCGAGCGGTGCGTTGGCCTGGGCGATAATATACTCGTCTTCATCATCGGCGGTCAGGTACACGATTTCTTCGGTAACCACGTTTCTCTCTTTATCCACAACCCGGTAGGGTGTCTCAATGAAACCGAATTCGTTAATACGGGCAAAGGTGCTTAAAGACCCGATTAGACCTATATTGGGACCTTCCGGCGTCTCAATGGGGCAGATCCTTCCGTAGTGAGAGTGGTGCACGTCCCGCACCTCAAAGCCGGCCCTTTCGCGGCTAAGACCCCCGGGGCCCAGCGCGCTGAGACGGCGCTTGTGTGTCAGCTCGGCCAGCGGGTTGGTCTGGTCCATAAACTGCGACAGCTGGCTGCTGCCAAAAAACTCTTTAATGGAAGCGATCACCGGGCGGATATTGATCAGCGCCTGGGGCGTAACGGCTTCGACATCCTGGATGGTCATTCTCTCCCGAACCACACGCTCCATACGGGAGAGACCGATGCGGAACTGGTTCTGTAAAAGCTCTCCCACGCTGCGCAAGCGCCTGTTTCCAAGGTGATCGATATCATCGACCATGCCCAATCCATCCATTAAGTTAAGGAAATAGCCGATGGTCGCCACGATGTCCTCGCCGGCAAGATGTTTCACCTGTAGGGGGATGCTGCCGTTGCTGATGACAAGGCATTTTTTGCCGTCCTTGTTCAATACCCTCAAGGAGGGGAAGCGCTTTTCTTCCAGCTGCTTGTATAAACTTCCATCAATGACCGTTCCGGCTTCGGCTGCAGTGTCACCCGTCTCGGGGTCTTTCAGTTCCTCGGCCAGGGACTGAAACATGACCCTTCCCCTCAAGGATAGTTTTTTGTTTATCTTGTAACGTCCAACCTTGGCAAAATCGTAGCGCTTGGAATCGAAGAAAAGAGAATCAAAAAGAGTCCGCGCGTTTTCCAGGTTAAGCGGTTCTCCGGGACGGAGCCTTTTGTATATTTCCAGCAGGGCATCGTCTCGCGATTCGGTGTGGTCTTTTTCCAATGTATTGAGGATACGTTCATCGCCGTCGAAAAGCTCGGCAACATCATCGGTCGTGTTGTAACCAATGGCTCGCAGCAGAATGGTCACGGGCAGTTTGCGCGT
>PWTK01000051.1 GCA_003563895.1 Syntrophomonadaceae bacterium | reverse complement strand
GGAGATTTCCTTCTAATTGACATGCCGGATAATTGCAGATATAATTGTTTTGATGAAATGGAGGAGGTCTGCAGATGAATAGCAGCGAAATACGCCGGCTCTTTTTGGATTATTTCCGGGAAAAAGACCACCTCGTGCTCCCCAGTTTTTCGCTGGTCCCCCAGAGCGACCCCACCCTGCTGCTGGTGGGGGCGGGGATGGCGCCACTGAAAGCCTATTTCACCGGAGAAAAAGTGCCTCCCCACCCACGCATCGCCACCTGCCAGAAGTGCGTGCGCACCCCGGACATCGAGCGGGTGGGGTTCACGTCCAGGCACGCCACCTTCTTCGAGATGCTGGGCAACTTCTCTTTCGGGGACTATTTCAAGGAAGGGGCCATCGCCATGGCCTGGGAGCTCATGACCGAGGGCTACCGCTTCCCCGAGGAGCGCCTTTACGTGAGCATCTACCAGGAAGACGACGAGGCCTTTTTTATCTGGCGGGACCAGATCGGGGTGCCGGAGGAGAAGATCTACCGGCTGGGCAAGGAGGACAACTTCTGGGAGATAGGGCTGGGCCCCTGCGGGCCCTGCTCGGAAATATACTACGACCGCGGCCCCGAATACGGCTGCGGCGGTCCCGGCTGCGAGGTAGGCTGCGACTGCGACCGCTACCTGGAGCTGTGGAACCTGGTCTTTACCCAGTTCAACAAGGAAGCCGACGGCAGCTACACCACCCTGGAGAACAAGAACATCGACACCGGTGCGGGCCTGGAAAGGCTGGCCATGGTGCTCCAGGATGTACCGACCTTCTTTGAGATCGACACCGTGGCGCCCCTTCTGCAGCACTTTGCCCGGAAGGCCGGCGTCACCTACGGGGAAGACGACGAAGACGACGTTTCCCTGCGCGTGATCACCGAGCACTCCCGCGGCGTCGCCTTCCTGGTGGGCGACGGGATCATCCCCTCCAACGAGGGGCGGGGCTACGTGCTCCGGCGCATCTTGCGCCGCGCTGCTCGCTTCGCCAAGCTGCTGGGCATCGAGCCCCCTTCCCTCTACGAGGCCATGCCGCTGGTCGCCGAGCATATGGGCGACGAGTATCCCGAGCTCCGGGACAAACTGGAGCACATCATGCGCGTGGTGAAAATAGAGGAGGAGCGCTTCAAGGAAACCCTGGCCCAGGGCATGGATCTCCTGGAGCAAAAGGTGGCCTCCCTCGAAAAAGAGGGCCATACGGAGCTGTCCGGCGAGGACGCCTTCAAGCTCTACGACACCTTCGGCTTCCCGCTGGACCTGACCAGGGAGATCCTGGGCGAGAAGGGGTACGCCGTGGACGAAGAAGGGTTTCGCCAGGAGCTGGAGAAACAGCGCGAGCGCGCCCGCGCCGCCCAGGAAGAGGACGAGGACGAAAGCCCGGTTTGGCAGGCGGCCAAGGGCCTCTCCACGGAATTCGTGGGCTACCACACCCTGGAGAGCCAGGCCGAGGTGACGGCCATTGTCACCCCTTCCGGCGCGCTGCAGGACGAGGTGGACTCCCAGGCGGAAGAAGGCGTGTGCCTGGTGCTGAACAACACCCCCTTTTACCCCGAGCGTGGGGGACAGGTGGGGGACAAAGGTTTCATCCACGGCCCCCGCGGAAAGGCCCGCGTGGTGGGCGCCCTGCCCGGGCCCGACGATGCCGTGCTGCACCAGGTCCGGGTGGAAGAAGGCACCCTGGCCAGGGGCGAACAGGTGGAGGCCAGGGTGGACGAGGCACAGCGTTCGGAAACGGCCCGCCACCACACCGCCACGCACCTCCTGCACAAGGCCCTGAAGGAAATTGTGGGGGAACACGTCAACCAGGCCGGTTCCCTGGTGTCCCCCAGCCGCCTGCGCTTCGACCTGACCCACTTCTCCCAGCTGGAAGAAGAGGAGCTGCGCCGCCTGGAGGAACGGGTGAACGAGCTCATCCTGGCCAACATGCCCCTGGAAGCCTTTTATACCACCCTGGAGGAAGCCCAGCAGATGGGCGCCGTGGCCCTCTTCGACGAGAAATACGGCGAAAAAGTGCGGGTGGTCAAAATAGACGACTATTCCATGGAGCTCTGCGGTGGGACCCACGTTTCCGCCACCGGCGAGATCGGGATTTTCAAGATTGTCAACGAGAGCGGCATCGGTTCCGGCATGCGCCGCATCGAGGCCCTCACGGGCGCCGAAGCCTACCGCTACTTCCAGCAGCAGGAAGAAATGCTCCGGCGCGCCGCCTCGCTGCTGCGGGTGTCGCCGGAGCGGCTTCCCGATAAACTGCGCGAGCTGCTGGATGCCCAGCGGCAGCTGCAGCAAAAATTAAAAAAGCTGCAGCAGATGGACACACGCCAGCACATCGAGGACCTGCTCCAGCAGACGGATTACTCCATCGGGGTCCCCGTTTTGAGCGCCACCGTGGAGGCGGAATCCATGGAGGACCTGCGGAGTTACCTGGACAGGCTGCGGGACAAGCTGCAGAGCGGCATCATCCTGCTGGGCACCGTCAACAACGGCAAGGTGCTTCTGGCGGCCGCCGTCACCAGGGACCTGGTGGAGAAAGGGTTCCACGCCGGGCGCCTCATCAGCGAAGTGGCCCGCATGACCGGCGGCGGCGGCGGTGGGCGCCCCGACATGGCCCAGGCGGGGGGGAAGGATCCCCGGAAGCTGCCGGAAGCCCTCTCCAGCGTGGTGTCCATCGTGAAAGAGCAGCAGGAACAGCAGGGGCAATAAGAAAATTAATGATAATGCGGAGCTTGCGCTTGGGGGAGGGGGAATATTGGACAAGGACAATCACGAAAACACCATGAAGTACGATGTGCGAGCCGAGGAG
>PWTK01000006.1 GCA_003563895.1 Syntrophomonadaceae bacterium | reverse complement strand
TTTGTTTTCGGGAAACGCAAAGGGCCCTACGTCTGGGACACAGAGGGAAAAAAACGCCTAATAGACTGTTACTGCAACGGCGGGGTCTTTAACCTGGGGCACCTGAACCCGGAAATCGTCAGCACTTTGAAAGAAAGCCTGGACGAGCTTGATATCGGAAATCACCACCTCATCAGCAAACAGCGCGCCCTGCTGGCCGCCAGGTTGGCGGAGCTAGCCCCGGGGGATCTGCCCTACACGGCCTTCGGCGTAGGTGGTGGAGAGGCGGTAGATCTGGCAATTAAGATTGCGCGCGCCTACACAGGCCGGGCAGAAATCATTTCCGCCAGGGGCGCCTATCACGGCCATACAGGTTTGGCCCTGGCAGCAGGCCATGAAAGATACAAAAATCCATTCGAGCCCCTGGCGCCCGGCTTCACCCAGGTACCTTTCAACAACCTGGAAGAGCTGGAGAAGGCCATGAGCGAAAAAACTGCCGCCGTAATTTTTGAAACGGTGCCCGCCACGCTCGGCATAGCAGTTCCCCACGGGGATTTTTACAAAGGAGTAAGAGCGCTGTGCGACAAATACGGGGCTGTAATGATAGTGGACGAAGTCCAGTCGGGCCTGGGGCGGACAGGAAAGTTTTGGGGCATAGAGCATTTCGGGGTCTCCCCGGATGTCCTGGTGGCAAGCAAAGGTTTGTCGGGGGGAATTTTTCCCATGAGCATTACCAGTTTCACCGGGGAACTGGAAAGGGTATTTCACCAGGATCCTTTTCTGCATGTTTCTTCCTTTGGGGGCGCAGAGGCAGGGTGCCCCGTAGCCTTGAAGGTGCTGGAAATCACTTCCGAGCCGGGTTTTTTGGAGCACGTGAATCGCCTTGCCGAATTATTCAGCAGGGGGCTGCAGCACCTGCAAGAAAGGCATGCTCACTTTTTGGCAGGTTTCAGGCAACTGGGCTTGATGATAGGGCTTGAAACCCCGAACGAAAAGTGCGGCCCCCTGCTTACCAGGGCCTGCCATGAAAATGGCATACTGTCTATCTATGCGGGCCACGATAACAGCATTAACCCGCTTCTTCCACCGCTCAACATCGATCCCTCCACAACAGAAGAAATACTGGAAAGACTGGATTCCGCTTTAAAAGATGCTGCCAGGTTTTATAGGGAAAGTGCAAAATAGGTCTATCTTTCAACTTCATTGAACAGGTTCTGTAGTTTCAAAGTTCGGCATGCAGCCGGGCGAGCGCAATACGTTTCCGTTAAAGCAGGGTTTGTTTACGCACACAAGCATTGTATGCTTTGATAAAGAGCAGGGTTTTTAAATAGCAAACGGAATTTGCAGGACAGGAATATGGCCTGCCACAAACCGCTGATGTCCTTGCAGCTGACAAGACGGGTAGTCGGTGGCAATACAAATAACAATACAGCTCAGCTAAATTTTGTTGCCTTTTCAGCCCCAAGGGGCTCAACTGGTGATCAAAAAAGTACCCGGCAAAATATTTGCCGGGTACCTTGACTTGAACCTCGAAAAATGGTGAAAAGATACAGCGTTACCCGGTGAAGCTGTTTCCCCATTGATCCTTAAAGGCAATTTCGGAGAGGTTTTTGCGCGGTGTGGGTTTTGCTTCTTTTTCGGGAAATCCCAAAGGTGTCAGCCCTACTACACGGTATCCCTCGGGTACGCTGCAGGCCTCGCGGATCTTGTCTTCTTCCATCCAGGCTACCCAGCAGGTGCCGAGCCCTTCCGCCCGGGCAGCCAGCATGAGCTGCTGCATGGCCAACCCTGCGTCGAGCAAGTAGTAATCTTTGCCGTCAATGCTTCCAGAGGCGCTGGGATCGGCACAAAGAACGATAACCACCGGCGCTTGAAGGATGCCCTTGGCGGCCGGGTTTCCTTCTGGCAGAGATGCTGCCAGATTTTCCTTGGTACCTTCATCATCAACCACGATAAAGCGCCAGCACTGCCTGTTGGCCCACGAGGGAGCGGCTTGCGCAGCCTCCAGTGTTTTTGTGATTTTTTCTTCCGGCACAGGGTCGGATTTGTACTTCCGGATGCTGCTGCGGTTGTGAATTGCAGCATAAATATCCATCGGCAATCCCCCCTTTCACCACCAGTACTTCCAGATGTGCCTCCGGATTCCTTCATTTTTAAAGCAATTTTGAGGGATCGGATAAACAGGAGTTTGTATAAAGCGCGCCCGTATCGTTTAATGGCACCCACCGTCAGGCCGCAGCGCCATTGAAGCGTGAAATGAAACATTTGGGCGGGATTGGGCATAGGGGGCAAGTTGCAGCTGCTTGCATCGTAGAAATATTTATTCATCAAGCAGGAATCCTTTTGGTCGTTGCAGAAATATATTAATTCCTGATTAATAATTATTTAATTAAATGGATGGAAAACCGGCCAGCTGTGTTACACCACCCCTGTCAATACCCTGCAGTCTTTTACCTCACGATTCTTCAACTGTTTCGGGCATTAAAACCGCTCGGCTTCACGCCCAACCGGCCTTATTGAAACGACTTCCTGTTAAAACAAACACTCCCGCCCGCGAAAGTGTTTTGCTGACTGCAAGCCCGGTAAACAACCGGTCCATTCCGAATACCGCTTCCGCATCTGATGCTGCCGGCGGTATGTGCTCCCCTTTACATATCAAACGGTTTCCCCGTTACCAAACCGTTGAGCTTTAAAGATTTCGGGGGACAGACATGATGAGCAACAGCAAGGCGGACGGAGGACAACCGAAAGGCGATAGGCTGGAGATCTACACCCTGGGCCGGTTCCAGGTGTGCTGTGGTGAGCAGAAGCTCTTTGCCGAAACCGGGCGTTCCCCCAAGACGGAAGAGCTTTTCATGTAC
>PWTK01000110.1 GCA_003563895.1 Syntrophomonadaceae bacterium | reverse complement strand
CGCATCCGGCGCGTGGGGCAAAAAAGGGGGAAATGGCGGGGGCAGAGCGGCCCGGGCAAAGGGAGAAATCCACCGGCCCAAGTTGTCAGAGGCGCAAAAAAAAGATAAAATAGCTGTGAAAGGAGGAGCAAATCCGATGAAAATTCCCTGGGAGGAGATACGGGTTGAAGACGCCCGGGAAGCAGGGGTGCAGATTCTGGGCGTGCCCTTCGACGGCGGCGCCAGCGCAGGCAGGGGCGCCTGCGAGGGGCCGGACCGGTTGCGGGAGCTGTCGTACGTGATGGGCGACGTCACCGAAACCGGCATCATCCTGCGCAACCTGGGGCTGAAGGACGCCGGCGACGTCCCCCCGGACCTGGACTGGGACCGCTACTTTTCGGAGGTGGAGGAGCGGGCCTTCCCCCTGCTGCAGAGCGAAAAATTCGAAATCTTTTTGGGAGGGGACCACTCCGTCTCCATTCCCCTGAAGCGGGCCTTCTGCCGATTTTTTGAAGGCGAAAAGCTGGGCGTGATCCACTTCGACGCCCATCCCGACACACTGGACAAATATAACGGGCATTCCTGGTCACACGCCTGCACCCTGCGGCGCGCCCTGGAGCTGCCCGGGATCTTCCCGAAGGACGTGGCCCTGCTGGGGGTGCGGACCTACATGGAGGAAGAGCTGTTCTTCCTCCAGGAAAACGAGGACATCCTCACCTGGGAGGCCAGGGAGATCCACCGCCGCGGGATGGAAGCGGTACTGGAATCGCTGCACGAACGCTTCCGCGACCACCACCGGCTCTACCTGTCCATTGACATCGACGTGCTGGACCCGGCCTTTGCGCCGGGGGTGGGCTCCCCGGAGAGCGGGGGGCTGAGCTCCCGCGAGCTGCTGGATATCGTGCGCCAGCTGGTGCTGGAGCTGCCGGTGGAAGCGATGGACCTGGTGGAATACTCGCCGCCGCTGGACTGCTCCAACATTACCGGCTTCGCCGCGCTGAAGATCCTCTACGAGTGCCTGGGTTCGGTCTGCCGCCGCCAGGGGCTCGGTTAAGTTCTCCCTAACACAGATTTTGTTCCGAATGTGATCTGTTGGAAACAATGAGTTTCAGGCAGAGGGCCGGGCTTTTCGTGTAAAAATATACGTCACCGTGATTATGTTTTGGAGCACCAAGCAATCACGGAAAAATAACGTGCCGAGTTCGTCAGGCAACGCTACTCTGCAATGTTTTCGGCCTCAATGCTGTACGTTGCAGTCAAACTTATAATGCGGGGGCAGGGCAGAAAGCTGCCCCTTTTTCTTGTACGGGAGGTTTTTGCAAGAGTTCTTTTCAAACGGCAGGCCGATGCATGCCGCCCCTTTTTCTTAATCGAGGGGGGTGAAGGGCTCCGGCGGCGAGGGCAGGCGGCCGAAGTAGTGCAGGATATGGTCGCGGATGCGCTCCGAAGCGCGGCCGTCGCCGTAGGGATTTACGGCGCGCGCCATGCCGCGGTAGGCTTCGTCGTCGGTCAGAAGGTGCGTGGCCAGCTCGACGATGTGCTGGCGGGAAGTGCCGGCCAGAAGGGCGGTGCCGGCGCGGACGGCTTCGGGGCGCTCGGTGACGCGGCGCAGCACCAGCACGGGGCGCCCCAGGGAAGGTGCTTCCTCCTGGATGCCCCCGGAATCGGTCAGCACCAGGTGGGCGCGGGCCATCAGGTTGTGAAAGGAAAGGGGATCCAGGGGGTCCAGGAGCAGGGCCCGGGGGTGATCCCCCAAAAAGCGGTAGACGGTGCGGCGCACGCCGGGGTTGCGGTGGACGGGAAAGACCAGCCGCAGGTCGTCGAAACGCGACAGCAGGTCCACAAGCGCCCCGCAGATCTGTTCCAGGGGCTCGCCCAGGTTTTCCCGGCGGTGGGCCTCCACCAACAGCACCCGATTTGCCGCGAAGTCCACGCTCACCAGAGCGGGGTCGGCAAAGCAAAAGTGGGGACGCACGGTGGTGCGCAGGGCGTCGATGACGGTATTGCCCGTCACGTGGACCTGCTCGGGCGGGGGGTTTTCGGCCAGCAGGTTGTCCCGCGCGGCGGAGGTGGGCGCAAAGTGCAGCTCGGAGAGGACACCGTTCAAGCGGCGGTTGATCTCCTCGGGGAACGGCGCATAGCGGTCGCCGGTGCGCAGGCCCGCCTCCACGTGCCCCACCGCCACCCGGTGGTAAAAGGCGGCCAGGGCGCCGGCAAAGGTGGTGGTGGTATCGCCCTGCACCAGCACCAGGTCGGGGACCTCGGCGGCGATGATCCGCTCCAGCCCTTCCAGGGCGCGGGCGGTAATGTGGGTGAGGCTCTGTTCGGGGCGCATGATGTCCAGGTCGTGGGAGGCGCGCAGGCCGAACAGCTGCAGCACCTGGTCCAGCATCTCCCGGTGCTGGGCGGTGAGGGCCAGCGTGCTCTGCACTCCGGCGGTCTTTCCCAGCAGCCGCACCAGGGGCGCCATCTTGATGGCTTCAGGGCGCGTGCCGATGATGCTGAGCACTTTGAGGTCGGACACGTTTGGATCCCTCCCGAGCAGCGAAATTTACCGGCAGGCGGCGGCCGGCGGGACCAGTGCTGCCGCTGCAGCCCCTGCCGAAAAGCCGGGGCTTACTCCGTAACCCGGATGGGGTTGCTGTAGATCCAGGGCAGCGATCGGCCCACCAGGGGGCGGTAGTGAATTTCGGCGCGGAAAACCCCTGGTTTCAAGACCTTGAAGCCCAGGTTCTGCTGGTTGGAGGTATAGACCAGCCGGCCGTCCTTGATGATGCGGATGATCCCGCGCCGGCAGGGTGAAGAGACGCGCAGCACCACGGGTGAGGTGAACGCCACATCCTCTCCCATGGAGATGCTCTGCTCGTCCCGCATGGCGTAGAAGCGAAACCCGCGGCAGGGATGGAGGTAGTCGGAACCGATGTAAAAGTTCCCCTGTCGCAGGGCGGAATAGACCTGTTCGCGGGCCTCTTCCGGATCCTGCGAAAGCTTCTCCTCCAGCAAAAGATGGGTGTTTAACGTGCGGAAAAGAAACTGGTAGGAGAAAAGCTTCAGCCTCATCGGGCCCAAGCTGGCGGGGATGGCGTGGGCATCGCTGCCGGCGAAACCAATCACCAGCCGCTCCCGGTTGAGATCGTCCCAGAGCTCTAATATCTCCTCCCCGGGGTGGCGCCCGGCGCGGTAACGGCCCAAGTAGTACCAGAAGAGGGCCTGCAGTTTCCTGGAGAAGGCCATTCGCCAGAGGGAGCCGAAGTTCCAGATTTCCATCCCGGTATACCCTTTCACGTCCCACCGGTCCCAGGGGAAGCAGCGGCCATCCATTAAGTAGGGGTTCCCCTTTTCCAGAGGGTGGGCCAGGTAGCCGAACCCGCCCCGGGCGTTGACGGCATCGATCACGACCTGGGGGTCGTCATCGCAGGAGAAGACGTCCATTTCGCGGACGCCGAAAGCGATGTAGTGGTTTTTGAAGGTGTTGAGCTCGGTTCCCACCAGCATCAGCACGTTTCCGTAATAGCCCTCCAGGCCTTGCTCTAATGCCCCCAGCGTCCGGTGGTCGGTGATGCCCACAAAATCCAGGCCGGCCTCCGCGGCCGCTTCGGCGATCTCCTGGAAGGTGCCGTGCCCATCGGAAAAGCTGGAGTGAACGTGCAGGTGTCCCGAGTACTCGTAAGCCTGTTCCATACCTTTCACCTTCTGCTGTTCGATAAAAAACGGGGCCGAGCGTTCAGTAAAGGAGGCGCCTCCTCCCACCTCGAACGGGGAAGGCGCCCCGGAAAGGCGCGTGCCTTCCTTGCCGGCTGTGCTGTTTTTCCCGCTTTACATCGCCGCCGCCAACCTTTTGCTGGTGATGAGGGTGCCGGTGAGCCGGTCCAGGTTTTCCAGGACCAGCCCCGTACCCAGCGCAACGCTGCCCACGGGGTCTTCGGCCATGTATGTAGGCACGCCCGTTTCATCGGCGATGACTTTGCTCAAGCCGTGCAGCAGGGCGCCGCCGCCGGTGAGGATGATCCCCTTGTTCACGATATCCCCGGACAGCTCGGGCGGCGTCTGCTCCAGGACCCTCCGGACGCCCTGGACAATGCTGTATACGGGCTCCACCAGGGCATCGGCGATCTGCTCGGTGGAGATCTCCAGGGATCGGGGCAGCCCGTCAACCGTATTGCGGCCGCGCACTTCCATGGACAGGGAGCGCCCGCCGGGAAGAGCGGAACCGACCTCCACCTTCAGCCTCTCAGCGGAACGCTCTCCGATAAAGAGGTTGAACTTTTTTTTGACGTAGCGGGAGATGGCTTCGTCAAACCTGTCTCCGCCCAGCCGCACGCTGCAGGAGATCACCACCTCCCCCATGGAGAGCACGGCGATGTCGGTGGTGCCGCCCCCGATGTCCACCACCATGCTGCCGCTGGGCTCAAAGATCTCCAGGCCGGCGCCCAGCGCCGCGGCGCGGGGCTCTTCCACCAGGTAGACCTCCCTGGCGCCGGTGCGGCTCACCGCCTCGATGACGGCTTTTTTCTCCACGGAAGTGGTTGCCGCCGGGATGCAGACCACCACCCGGGGGCGGGAAAGGCGGCGGCGGTTCCCCACCTTGTAAATGAAATGCTTCAGCATCGCCTCGGTCACGTCAAAGTCGGCGATGACGCCATCCTGGAGGGGGCGGATGGCCACGATATTGCCGGGGGTCCGGCCCAGCATGTCCTGCGCCGACGTGCCCACGGCCATGACCCTCCGTTCCCGCTGGTCGATCGCCACAACGGAAGGTTCGTTCAAAACAATTCCCTTGCCCTGCAGAAAAACCAGGACGGTTGCCGTTCCAAGGTCAATGCCCATATCAACAGACCACGCCATCGTTCACATCACACCTCTTTATATTAAACTGGGGCAGGATTTGTCATCCTGCCGGGCCCCGCAGCTGCTGCGGGGCTGCTGCGGGGCTGAACGTTTGCTAAAAGATTAAGTTCGCCATCCCGGCCCGAATTTCCTTTTCCCTTCATGAAACAGCGCAGAGAATTTCTTCCCTCAATTTCTTCCCCTCGGGAAGGCCCGGGGGCTTCACAATGCGAAAGACTTCCGCTGAAGGGCGGCGGGCAAAGGCCTGCCGGGGGAAGAAAATAATCAGATTTCCCGGCGCGCCTCCAAAGCCCGGCTCATGGTCAGTTCGTCGGCGTATTCCAGGTCCCCGCCCACGGGCAGGCCAAAGCCGATGCGCGTAATGCGGAGGCCCAGCCGACGGGCCGACTCGGCGATGTAATGAGCCGTGGCGTCCCCTTCGACGTTGGGGTTGGTGGCGATAATGACCTCTGCGATGCCCCCGTTCTGCAGGTGCTTCAGCAGGAGGTCCAGCTTCAGCTCTTCGGGGCCGACGCCGTCGAGGGGCGAGAGGGCCCCGTGGAGCACGAAGTAGTGCCCGCGGTACTGGGCCGTTTTCTCGATGACGATGATGTCGCGCGGGTCCTGCACCACGCAGAGCAGGGAAGCGTCGCGGCGCGCATCGCGGCAGATGGAGCAGAGCTCTTCTTCGGTCAGGTTGCGGCAGCGCCGGCATTCCCGGATCTTGCGGCGGGCTTCCACCAGGGCAGCGGCCATCTCTTCAACCTCTTCTTTTTTCATGGTCAAGATGTAAAAGGCCAGCCGGGAGGCCGTCTTGGGCCCTATGCCCGGCAGGCGTCGAAAGGCCTCCACCACCCGCGTGAGGGCGGGAGAAAAAAATTGCATGGCCAACAGCGCCTCTCTCTCTGCAGGGTTTTCTTCATTCTTTGAACAGTCGTGCCGCCTGCGCCTCCCCTGCCTCTCACCGGCCCCTCCTTCAGAGGGGAGGAGTTACCGGCGGGGGGGACAGGGCCGGGGAAGGGTGGCCCCCAGCAGGGCTACATCAGGCCCTTGGGCAGGCCCAGGTCGCCGGCGATCCGTTCCATCTCCTCGGAGAACATTTTATCCGCCTCGCGCCCGGCCTGGTTGACGGCGCTCATGATCAAATCCTGCACCATTTCCAGGTCCCCGTCTTCCAGCACCTGGGGGTCAATCTCGAGCCCGATCAGCTCTTTCCCACCGGTCATCACGGCGCGCACGGCACCGCCGCCGCTGGAAGCCTCCACCGTCTTCTGCTTGATCTCTTCCTGGGCTTTCTGCATTTCCTGCTGCGCTTTCTGCAGCTGCTTGAACATCTTGCCCATCTTGCCGTTCGGCATCACAAACGCTCCTTTCCAGCTAAATTAATCCTGCAATATATCTCGATACAAAACTCCGGCCGCATTCCGGGACGGGAGGCCAGGGGGAGAACGCAAAAACCAAGGCTCTTTTTTACCAGCATTGTTGATAGCTTTAAATACCCTTTATTGCTTACCTCATATCGTTTTCCATTTTCTTGTTCGAGGACACAGCACCTAAATTCCAAACAATATCAACACTTAAATTAAAAAGAGCCTAATCCAAAGACTTCCCAGGCTTCCCCTTTCCAGCCCCATCTCCGGCCCCGACCCGCCTCGGGAGGCCTGCTTTTTTCACCGGCGCATCCTTCTCACGTCCTTCTGCGGGCTGTCCGGGGGTCCGCCGGGACAGCGCTTTAGGGCCTCCAGCCCCGGCCTCCGTCATCGATGAGGCGGCCGTTGAAGAGCTCGAGCATTTCCCGGATAAAATAATCATTCCCGGGGTTTCCCCGGCGCTTCTCCTTCGTAAAGGAGGAGCGACCGGGCGTCGGGCTGCCTCGCGGGGCAGCAGGGGGATAGTCCCCTGTTTCCGCTTCCGACCCTGTCGAATCTTCCTCCAGATCCGCTTCCAGCCCGGCGGCGGGGTCGGTGTAAGGCCCGGCCGGGTCGATTTCTGCAGGGACGTCTTCCTCTTCCCGGTAGACGGCCCTCAGCACAGTGCTGCGCCCCAGCAGCTCCTCCAGCAGCGACTGGATGATCTTGCGGTTGTTGGCCGTTTCCACCTGCTCCTTGTGGAAGCTGTAGCCGGGGGGAAAAGCCACGGTCAGCACCTTGCCTTCCAGGGAGAGGGGGCGGCACTCCTGCAGGATGGCGTGCATGCCCGGCTTGCGCCGCCGTTTGAGGGCAGGAAGAAACTCCCCCCTCCAGAACTCCTTCAAGTCCAGCTCGGGGTCGCCCGCGGCAGGCAATTCGCCCGCTCCCGCCGCTGAATCGCCGGGTCCACCAGGGGCTGGTGGGGGGGTGGTGGGGGTGTGCTCACCCCGCTCCCGGGGCCCTGAGGGCTCTTCCGGCGCCTCCGGGGAAAAATCCGGGACTGCCTCGCCCGGTGCTCCCGAGACATCCGGCGCTCCCGCCTCGCCAGCGGGCCCGCCCTGCGGGAAAGGCCGGGGTTCCCGGAATTTTCCGGGCCCGGGAGATTCCTGTGGCTCTTGGGGCCCCCGGGCCTCCCGTTCCCCGCCGCTTTCTTCCGGCGGCGGGGCGGGCGGTGGTCCTGCTTCATATTCCAGGAAGACGGGCGGCTCGGTGTCCCTTTCCAAAAGCGGCTCTGCGCCGGCCTCTTTACGCCCTGTTTCGTCCGCTTCTGCGCCTTTTTCCGCGTCCGCGTTTGCCTCCGCCTCCTTGGGTTCCTTTTCGCCTGCTTCCGAACCTGCTGCCGGTTCTTTTTCCGGGGCCTCCTTTTCCGCAGCCCCCGGATCCACTTCCGGGGCCGGTTCCGGGTCTTCTTTCGAAACCTCAGTTTCGCCTGTGCCTGCATCTGCGCCCGCTTCCAGGGCCGGCTCCTCCGGCATCTCTTTATCGGCTGCTTTTCCTGCTGCTTTCGCCCCAGCTTCTGCGCGCTCTTTTTTAGCCGCTTCGGCGCTTTTTTCCAAGCCGGCCGCTTCTTCATCCTCCCGGCGCTTCTCGCGGGGAGGGACAGCCCTTTCACCGGTCCGAAGCCCGGAGGCAGCCAGGCCCGTTGCGCCGGCGGCCTGCAGCTTTTCTTCCAGCTCCTCCAGGCAGCCCAAGAGCCCCCGGGGAGAGAGGTATTGACGGAAGGCGTAAGCACGGCTCAGGCGGAGGAAGCAGAGCTCCAACAAGAACTGCGGGTGGGAAGAGCCCTTCATGCTTGTGACGAGTTCCTGCAGGATCTCCAGCATCTCCAGCAGGAGATCGCGGTCGAAGGTGGAACGGTGCTCCAGGATATAGGGCCGCAGCGCGGGGACATCGCTCAGCACCTCGGCCTCTTTTTCGCCGGCCTGCAGCAGGAGAAGCTTGCGCAGGTAGAGGATCAGCTCCCGCACAAAGCGGTGCAGGTCCCGGCCGCGGGAGACCACCTCCCGCACCGAGGCCAGGCCGGCGGCGGTGTTCTCTTCGGCCACCGCGCTCATCAAGTCGAAAATTACCTTGGGCGAGGCCAGCCCCAGGACCCCCAGGGCTTCCTCGTGGGTGATGCGCTCTCCCCCGTAGGCCAGGCACTGCTCCATAAAGCCCAGGGCGTCCCGCACGGACCCTTCGGCCTGGCGGGCCAGGAGGTAGAGGGCCTCCTCCTCCACCTCAAAGCCCATGTCATCGGCCACCTCCCGCAGCCGCTCGGCAATCTGCTCCGGCTCCAGCAGGTGGAATTCAAAGCGCTGGCAGCGGGAAATCACCGTCAGGGGAAGCTTGTGGGCTTCGGTGGTGGCCAGCACAAAGACCACGCCGGACGGGGGTTCCTCCAGGGTCTTGAGCAGGGCATTGAAGGCCTCGTTGGTAAGCATGTGCACCTCGTCTATGATGTAAACCTTGTAGCGGTTTTCGGCCGCGGTGTAGCGCACCTTTTCGCGCAGCTCGCGGATCTCGTCGATGCCGCGGTTGGAGGCGGCGTCGATCTCCATCACGTCCAGGTTGCGGCCGGTGTTGATCTCCCGGCAGGAACGGCAGGCGTTGCAGGGCTCGGCCCCCACGCCCTCCACGCAGTTCAGGGCCTTGGCCAGGAGCTTGGCCATGGTGGTTTTGCCGGTCCCGCGGAGCCCGCAAAAGAGATAGGCGTGGGCCACCCGGCCGCGGTCCAGGGCGTTCTGCAGCGTGCGCGTGACATGCTCCTGCCCCACCACCTGGGAAAAAAGCTGGGGCCGCCAGCGGCGGTAGAGGGAGGTGTAAACCGCAGGACGCACTTCCGCTTTTCGCTCCGAAAAAGGGTGAGGCTCAGGATGGGGTTCAGACGGGTAAAACTGGGACAATGCCGACACCTCTTGTCTTCCAGGATTCTTTTAACGGGATATTTGCGGCATTTGACGGGCCGGCTCCCAAAGCCGTGCCCGAGGCCGCCGCGGCGGGATAAAAACTTCCCGCGTTCACTGGAGGGCCTTCCGGCCCTTTGGCGGCCGCCAGGCCTCAGCCCGGAGCAGCCCGGGTGAGTAATACTTCGCTATATTGATAAGCATTTCCTGCAGCGGAAAAGAGCAATTGCCGGGGGGCGCCTCGCGGGCGCAGCCCCGAAGAATATTTATCTTTCCCTAATGTTAATGTGAAACACCCCGGTTGTCCAGTAGAAACTTCGCGGAATTTTTCTTTTCACTTCCCCGCTTTTCTGTTAAAATATAGCAGTGATAGCCCGAAGGTTGAAGAAAACCCGTTGGCTGATTTTCGGCAAAAACGACGGCAGTCCCGAAATTTTGGAAGAACGAGCGGTAATAGGCGGCGTCTTTGCGGATTTATTTTCGACCGAAACGGTGGTGATCCGGTGAAAGAGGAACAGGTATACGTGCTGGACTTAACGGCCGCGCTGGCCTACCTCAAGGACGAACCCGGAGGGGCCCAGGTGCAGGAGCTCCTGCGGGAGCGAAAGGAAAAGCACGGCACGGAGGTACACCTGACGGCGGTCGATTACGGCCGGGCCTACAGCAGCTGCGCCTCCGAAAAGAGCCGCGAGGTGCGGGATGAGCTCTTAAAGAAGCTCCAGGAACTGCCGGTAAACATCGTCGTGGTGAACAAGAAAATTTCCGTGGAGGCGGCCCGGCTGCACGCCGAGCACCGACAGTCCTTCCCTGCCTTCAGCGATGCGCTCCCCTGCGCGGTGGCGCTCATCGCCGACGGGAAGGTGGTCACCGCGTCTCCCTCCTCCTTTCCCGGCCTCGAAGAAGAACTGGAGCTGTTTAGGGTCGGGCTGTGAGTCAAAAAGGGACGACTCTCGACTTGTCCCTTGGACTGTCCATATCTTTAAAAAAGATGTTAGAATTTCCGCCCTCTCTGTTATTTTATGGGATAACGTGACAGGAGAACCATCCCCTGTCACGTTTTGGCGGTGCGGCTCGACAGCGAAAGCCGGGCCCGAAAAAGAAGGGGGCCTGCCTGCAGCTGTGCGCTGAAAACAAGGCCCCTGTTGTACGTTACTTGAGAGTCAAAAGTTCTCACCCTAAATATTACCATTTAAGCCACGCTCTTTGAAAACCAAATCACTGTTTTGACAAATCAGTTGCCAGTCTGTAAATATCCTCCAACCCAGCAAGGCCTTAGTAGTTCCTTTGGCTGCAGCTTCCATTTCCTGGACTTGCTTTTTTCCCGGTTTTCCGCTATAATCCAAAAAACGGGACCGGAAAGGAGCAAGGTACGATGCAGGAAAACGGACGGGTTGACTTACGTCGGCTGGTTGTGCGCCCCATCATGGACAGGGAACGGGAGTTGTGGGACCGGCTCATGAAAGAGCATCATTATTTGGGCTTTAAACATCTGGTCGGTGAGTCCATCCGCTATGTTGCTGTGTTGGACGAAAAGTGGGTCGGGCTTCTGGGCTTTTGCAGCGGCACCTTTACCAGTGCCCCCCGCGACCAGTGGATCGGCTGGAGCATCCCGCAGAGACTGCAGAGGTTAAAATATATCGTCAACAACTCGCGCTTTCTGATTTTGCCGGGGGTAGAGGTGCCCAATCTGGCCTCCAAAGCGCTGGCCCTTACCTTTCAGCGCATCGCTGCAGACTGGCAGGAAAAGTATGCTCATCCGGTGCTTTTGGCCGAAACCTTTGTCGACCACACCCGTTTTCGCGGCAGCTGCTACCTGGGGGCCGGCTTTATCCCCCTGGGCAAGACCCAGGGCTTTCGGCGCAGTAACGGGAAATATTATCCCCACGGCCAGGCAAAAACCCACCTGGTCAGGCCCT
>PWTK01000003.1 GCA_003563895.1 Syntrophomonadaceae bacterium | reverse complement strand
TCTCCGGGGTCATCTCCACCAGGGCGTCCCCGTAAATGGCGGTAATTGGCTCACCCGGCATGAGGCGCGGGAGCATAAAGTTCAGGGTGAGGATAATCAACAGGGCCAGCAGGTAATCCAACACCCGTTTATTCATGTAGAAACCTGCCCTTCAACGCAAAATAGAAATCCACAAAAAATTCTCCGGCAAAAAGGGGGGCGCCTGGCAGACGCCTCAAAACCCCCCGGCATCTAATCCACCAGGGCCATCTTGTTCAGGGGAAGGGGCGTGCCCGACCCGATCCCGTCCCGGGTGAAGAACCACTCCACATCGTCGGTGTAAACGAAATACCACGAAGGATAGTGCAGCGTGAAAGCGGGCAGCTCCTCGGCGTAAATGCGCTGGATGCTGCAGACCATCTGCGCCCTTTTTTCCGTGTCCAGCTCTCTTCTCTGCGCGTCCAATTTTTCGATTAACGCAGGGTTCTCGCTGCGCGCATTCAGGTGCGGAGAAACTTCCCCCACCATGAAGCGCTTCAGGATCTCCGGGTCACCGCCCATTCCGCCGTGGCCGGTAACAGCCATTTCGAAATTCCAGTTCCGGATTTGGGTGTCCACCAGGGACCTCTCGGCGCTCCGGACCTCCACGTCAAGTCCCAGGTTCCGCAGCTGATCGCCTATGATCTCGGCTTCCCTGGCGTAATCGGAAAGGGCTGTCAGCCCGATGCTCACCTGCTTTCCCTCTTCGTCCACCAGCCGTCCCCCCTCATCCAGGGTGTAACCGAGCTCCGTCAAGATTTCAGCCGCCTTCTCCGGGTCGTGGGAGTAGTCGGGGAGATCATCGCAGTACCAGCGGCTGTCCGGCGAAACCAGGCCGGGGCTTCCCGGCAGCCCGTGCCCCCGCAAGGCCCTTTCCACCAGCACTTCCAGGTTTAAGCCCAGGGCCAGCGCCTGCCGAAACTCCGCCCGGTCAAAGGGGGGTTCCCGGTGGTTAAACATAAGCTTCAAAGCCCAGTCGTGGGCGCCCCGAGCCACTTCGAAGCCCTCATCCTCCATAGAAGAGACCGCTTCGGGCTGAACCTGCGCATATTGCACGTCGCCCCTCAGCAGGGCCTGCTGGGGATCGCTCACTTTGGTGATCAACAGGTGATCCACTCGGGGCTCACCCAGGTAATAGTCTTCGAACGCGGAGAAGCGGTAAAGACCCTGCTCCCGCCTGTATTCTTCGAGGCGGAAGGGCCCGGTGCCCACCACAGCTTCCGGCCCGGTAAAGTCCTCCGGCTCTTCAACCCCTTCCCAGATGTGGCGCGGCAGGATCGGCACCACACCGGCCACGTTATTTTCAAAACAGGCGTCGGGCGCTTTCAAGGTAATCCGCACCACGTTCTCGTCCTGTTTTTCGATCTCCTCGATCCCGCTCAAATCGGCCCAGTGAAAGGGCTGTTCCTGGAGATAGCGGAAAGTGAAAACCACGTCAGCAGCGGAGAAAGGGACACCGTCGTGCCATTTCACCCCTTCCCGCAGTTGGAAAGTATAGCGCATCTTTTCTTCCTCAAAGCTCCACTCTTCGGCCAGGGCGCCGGTAAACCCGTCTTCGTCCTTCCACACCAGGGTGTCGAAAACAAACGACATGCGGACATAGCCGGGTCCCCGGGGATAAGCGGCAAAGGGGGTGGGATAACCCCAGTCACCGTGGATATCACCGATAATATATTTCCCTTCAAGGGGTTCCCCCCCGCTCCCGCCACCGGGAGCCGGGGCACACGAAGCCACAAAAACCCCTGTGAGCAGCACCGCCAGAACCAAAACAACCCCTCGCTTGAACAAAACAAACCACCCTTTCTTTTCGCTCAATGTAAACGCGCAAATCATATACGTGAAATCAAATCGCCAAAATCGGCCGGAATGGCTCGCGGCTCAAAACTGCCTTAAAGGCAAGTTCCACTGGCAGGCCGGTGCTCATGCCCGCCCCGCAAATCAAAACCGCCGCCGTGCCGGGAATGGTGCTTCCACTGCCCCATATGACAAATTGGCCACACAAAGCTTCCCCCTGGAAGGCACCGGCAAACCCCTTTTTGCCGTGTTGGTTCCTTTTAGAGGCAGAGCATCCTTGCCCGGTAATCTTCGGCGCAGTCGGGGCAGGAGATTACCCCGCCCCTTACCCTGGCCCGGGGTTCCATAACACCTTCCCCGCAAAAGGAGCAGACCTGGCTCGGGAAAATGCGGGCCTTTGCGGGAAGGGATATCTCCACCAGGGAACGCATGAAATTGTTCTCCAGCGGTTCCTCCAGGATTTTCTCCGCCAGCGAGCGATGCAGTTCTTTAAACCTTTCTTCTTCCTCCCCGGAAGCCGTGCCGGAATGCACCTTTTGCATGAGCTCCCGGTGCTCATCATTGACCAATGCCCCCGGTTTCACAACATACCTGACCCCGCGGCCGCTTTTCCGCAGCACGAAGCTGAAGGCCTGCTTGCCCACGTCGCGAAAAATCAGGTTGCCCTTCCCCAGGGTGCAGCCGGTGACCCACTGCACCGCATCCACCCCGCAGGCATCATTTTCCACCACGGCCACCATCTCCTCGTCTTCCGAGCGTTCTTCCTTCAAGTAATCCAGCGCATCTACGGCAGCCTTGAATCCTATGGCCAGGCCCGGGCAGGTATGGCCGTGAAATTCCGCTGCTTGCTCCCAGCTGTCCTTCTGGAACAATGCTTTGCACCTCCGTTTGGTTTCAGTTATAACGAATTGCACCTCAGTTATGCATATGGTAGCACTTATTAACTAATTTGTAACACATCTTGCCCTTGTTCGTCAAGTAAAACTGAATTCCTGCCGAAAATTAAAAAAGAGCGGCTTTTTTACCCAAAGTACCGCCCATATGCTGCTTGTTCAATGTTTGTC
>PWTK01000078.1 GCA_003563895.1 Syntrophomonadaceae bacterium | reverse complement strand
TAGAAGAAAGGGTACGTCCCTTTTCCATTTTAATATCACTCCTTGTTAGTTTTTTTAATGCCTTGCTTTTGACTGAGTCTATCCCTTTTTTCTTCCCGGGTTAAAGAGTCATAACCTCTTGTATCTTATAATATAAAGCTTTGCGCTGAACATTTTCTAAACATTTTCTAAACAACCACGTTTTTTTGCTATTCAATATTTTCTTTTGTGCCGCAAACAGACTTTTAGAATATTAACTATTTCGAAACCTATCAGGTTCCATCCAATCCACGTAGCGTACATGGTACATGTTTAGTATTTGTATATTAATTGTTTAGAGCACAGGACTATAATTAAAAGTGGTTTAGTAAGTCTCAACCATAAGAAGGTGCAGCAAATGCTAAAGAACCCGGTACTTGAAACCAAGGGGATCTGGAAAGGATACGAAGAGGCAAACAGATCATATTGCTGGATATTGAAGGAACTCAACCTGGAACTAATGGAAGGAGAATTTATCTCCATCTTGGGAAAACCCGCTTCAGGAAAAACAACCCTGCTTAATATACTGAGCTTTCTAAAGTTTCCCGATAAAGGAGAGGTCTACTTTCAGGGTCGCCTGGTAGGAAAAAGCGGAGCGGAAGAGCTTAAACACATGCACAACGAGCGGGTTTGGTTATTTGAACATATTCTTACAAGTAACCAAATCGCTGTGGCCGTGGAAAAAAAACTTGCAGCAGTGCTTCTGGATGAACCAACCGGTCTCCTCAACCTTGAGCCTGACAACTTTCTTTTAAAAAGTGTTCGATACTTAAACAGCTGCGGAATAGCTGTGGTCACAGCAACCAAGGATCCCGTGACAGCTTCCCATGCAACTTCAATATATAAGCTGAGCGAAGGAAAGATAGAAAAGCTCCCGCTATAAATTAAGTCTTCCTATAGAACAGGCAGAGGGGTATCATATTATTGGGAGACTGGAGAAAGAGGGCTCGCGGCTTGAATATTTAGTTACCAGGCATATCAGAGAGAAGGTATGGGAAATTAAGTTTTTTCGGCACAACCGTTTTTTTACGTGTTGCTTGATCGGGACAATATTTACCTCTTGCATGCCTGCAAAAAGCAAAAGGGCAGGGCCGAAAGGCACGAAGTGGAAAAGGCTCTGTCGCGCGCAAAAGAAATATATTAGCCCGGGAGGAGTGATAAAATGCCCTTCTAAAAAATTAATGCACAGAAGATGATTGAAGACAAGATCAACAGCGATGAACAATTTGAAGAGGCTTACAGAGAGGTAGAGATGGTATACGGATTGATCAGGGAAGTTATCAAGGCGCGCAAGGAAAAGGGTTTAACCCAAAAAGAACTGGCGGATATGATCAGGGGGGGTCAAACAGCAGGTTATTTCCAGGTTTGAACGCGAAGGGCATATTCCCACACTGGATAATTTTTTAACATGACTATCAACTTAACTCAGGGAATTCTTGTTGAGTGGCCCCAAAAATACAGCTTTTTAGCAGATCAAGGCCTTTTTGTAAGTGTGACCTTTTAAAACCTCTTTTTTGCGGGGCTTCTTTCATTGTCATCCTGAGCAAACCCGATAGTCTGAAAAAATAATTATATGTAAGGTTCCCTATTCCATGGGCGACGGTTCATCACAAAAGAGCTGCCCCGGCTGATGCTAGGCCAGCATAATGGACACGAGAACGGCCGCGCTTACTGCCGAGCCGGCGCCCAGAATTCTGCTGCTGGTCCTGCCGGTGGCGTCGATGACAAAAAGGATGAAGCTGAGGGCTAACAAAATAAGGGTGAAATACCAGTAAGCCGTGAAAAGCAGGAAAACGGCGTAGGCCGTGTAGGCAATTTCCAGCAAAAGGACCTTTCGGAAAAAAGAGTCTGCCAGAATTTTTGAAGCATCCTCATCCTTGTCGAAGGCAGTTTTTGCTTGCCTGATAATTTTCATATACGCTTCCGCATTTAGGATCTTATAAAATTCATACACCGCAAATACAGCGGCAAATATTTTGATCAACATTTTATCCCTTCTGAAATTCCATGATTTATTCTCGCTATGCTGCAGACGGAAATCCGCTTCAAGAAAGTTCGCTTCGCTCCCGCCCAAAACAGCTTTTCCCTGCTCCCCAAAGATGATCATACCGTTAGAAAGTTAAAAACCTATACCTCAACGTCAAGAAATTGATGCGGTTTTCTCCACGTTTTCTCATCCGCTGCGCAGTGAGGCCCCTTTATTGATCGTCTCAATGTCCCTTCCATCCGGGTCCTCTTTTATTATTTTTACGCCTTTCCCTTCCAGTTCTTCAAAAAAGACCTGGGAGTCAAGAGCTCCCGGGGCTTCAGGGGAAAAGACACCGGTCTTTTCGATCCTGCCCCGGGCCAGCTCCCTGATGGCGACAGTCATCGGCACTCCGGAAATAATCTCCATTGGCCCGACCACACTGTAGCTCCGGCGGGAGGGTGATCCGCCGGAAAAGCCCTCAATAACCACCCTTATTCCCGAAACTTCTGCGGCCGGCCCGGCCATTTTTCGCAAAAGGGTCATTGTTTTCTGGAACAAGACGGCGAGCAGGTGGCGCGTGCCCTGGATCTGGTTTAAACCGATTTTCGCGGTTATCATGGGGAGCCTGTTGAGCATGTCTTCATTGACACCGCCCTTCAGGACGACCTCGGAGATCCCGGGGAAAAAGCGCGGCATGGTGACGGGCTCGGGATGCCCTACGTTGTATACGTTCATCTCGCCGATGGGTTCCGGGAAGCGCACCCTTTCCCTGCCCGAACCGGCAGGAACTTTCCTCAGCGAACCGTCCTGGAAGAGGGGGGCTTTGCCCGTGAAGACATGCATGGTGTGTAAAATCACGGCCAGCCCCAGGCTGTCTTTTGAGCTGGCAGCCCAGTAAATTTTGATTTTCTCCACCTCGTCCAGGGATGCAGCCCCCATTTTTGCCAGCAGGCTGGACAAGCCGGGGGTCCAGCCCATTCCGGTCAAAACACACAAACCTTTAGCCCGAGCCCTTTCATCCAGTTCGAAAACCTGCTCGGCAGCGTCGTAATCATCACAGAGGCTGACGTAAGGCGCCCCTGCCTCTACAGCCGCTGCGGCAAGCAGCCGCTCGTACATGTAAAAAGGACCGGCTGCGCTGGCCACAAGATCATGGCCCTTGATCATCTCGGAGAGAGCGCTGGCACGGTTCTGATTTAAATCCACTTCCAGAAAGCGCAGTTTGTTTCCCCTATCGCCTGCCTTCTCGAGGAGCATTTCATATTTATTGCGGTTCCGGGCTGCAACAGTAATTTGTTCGATTTCCATAAAAGTGCTGAGTTCACATACCAACCACTGCCCCATATCCCCGGTGCCTCCGAAAAAAACAACTTTCATGCTTACCGGTCACCTCCACTAATATTCTATCCGGACAGCTGCAGCCACGACTGAAAGCAGCATTTGCCCCTGGGCATGTTGACCGCAACAACCCCACGGGTCACCATGAAGATGGCAGAAAACCATAGGCCCATTCGGCTTCCCAGGGCTGCGGTTTTGAATGAACCGGGCATACTTATGCGCATTCCTTCTGTCATGACCGCCAGACCCGCTTTACCCAAAACAGGCTTCAACTGCGAGCACCTGAACACGGGATCTGAATTACGGCAACTTTTTTTCAGTATTCTTTTTTCTCCCTCATTTTCCTGCAGGTCTTCGGAATTTTTAAAAACCCGGCTCCTCTAAACCGCTTATGAAGCGTAAAATGCAGCATCTTTTTCCCGACCTCAGGGTTAGTGGACCAGAAAGACAAACCCCCCCTTGACACCGCCGGCCCAGCTTGGTGAGCCCGGCGGGAAAACATTCCCTTTTTCAACAAGATGCGTCTCTGCCGGCTTGAAAATGGAACAAATACATATAAATGTTCTTGCCGCTGATAACCGATTTTCATCCTTATGATGTTGCTGCCGCGAGGCATGATGGTCGGTTTTGCTGTAATCGGCCTTTCAAGAACAAAAATAAATCTGCTATAATTAAAGCACCACCGATGATAAACACAAGGAAAGGCGGGTGAAGCCCCCGCGTTTTCAGCGTTATTGGACCGGGAACAGTCGGGGAGCTGCCCGGAATGATTGAAAGAAGGGCACCTCCCGGCGCACAGTCCCTCTTCGCAATCCGCTTGATGAGTGATCGAGTGCTCTACCAGGTGAAGGGTATGGTTCCAGAAAACCGGGGGTCATATGCTTTTCAAGGCAGTCAAAGACGAAACCCTCTGTCAAAAATGTGGCTGGTGTGAAAAATTAATCCCCTGCCCGGTGGGTTTTAAAGAATTTGACTGCATCGGCTGTGGGGCCTGCACCCTGGCCTGCCCTTATGAGGCATTAACGATGAGCAAAGCAGAAAAAGAAAGGGAAATTGAAATTGAAATAGATGGGAATAAATTTGACGTTCCGAAAAATATCCCGGTAAAAAGGGCTTTGGAAGAAGCGGGGCATCTGTATTCTGAAAAACCGGAAGGCGGGTTGTATGCTCCCTGCGGCGTGGGGGGCTGCGGCAGCTGTGGGTTGGAAATTGACGGCGAAGTCAAGCCTGCCTGCGTTACCCCGGTGACCGAAGGGTTAAAAATAAATACGGCGGGGACAAAAGATTTTGTTCCGAAAAGAATCGTCGGCGGCTTTATGGGACATGCGGTAGGGGGGGTTGGAACGCCCTGGAACTTGAAAAACCATGGTTGCGTTGAAGCTGCGGTCTTTACCGCCGGCTGTAACTTCAGGTGCCCCCAATGCCAGAACTGGACCACGGCCTACCTGGGGAAAGAAGGTTTCGATCACCAGGCCCTCACTCCTCGAGAAACGGCGGAAAAAATGACGAGGGCCAGGAAAAAATACGGGGTTGACCGCATGGCGGTCTCCGGCGGGGAATCCACCCTGAACAGGAAGTGGTTGATCGAATTTTTGAGGGAACTCAAAAAAATGAACCCGGATGAAAAAGCCGGATTCCACGTGGACACCAACGGATCCCTGCTGACGGAAGATTACATTGACGAATTGGTCGAAGCCGGAATGACCGACATTGGCATCGATTTAAAAGGCCTGGAAACGGAGACTTTTCTGAGAATAACCGGTTTAACAGACGAGAAAATGGCCAAAAATTATAAACAGGCTGCCTGGCAGGCGGTACACTATATCGCTGAGAACTACCGCGATACGCTTTTTCTCGGCGTGGGCATTCCCTACAATCGAGATTTAATTGCTTTGGAAGAGATTGAAGCGATGGGCGAAGAAATTGTGAAGACGGGTGGTGAAATTCAGGTCTGCCCCCTGGATTATCGACCGGAATTTAGAAGAAGAGACCTTTCCCGGCCCGCTTTTTCTGAAATGAAAGACGTTTACAGGATTTTAAAAGGGACCGGTTTGAAAACAGTCATTTGCCAGACCGCATTTGGCTACATAGGGCCCTGAGAGGCCGGCGTGAGAATGATGGGCAAGGGCCCAAAAATTGCTTTCCGCCCGGCACCAGCGGACGTTGGGGGAGCGCTTTCCTCCATATAATGAAACCCGCCGGGAAGTGCTCCCGGGCCTGGTCAGGACATATGAATGATACTCTAATGGAAAAAGGTGATGGATATGGCATGGGCTGCCGGCCTCCTGGTATTACTGGTCATTTTTTGGGTGCTGGGCAGGCTGACGGGGAAAAGGGTTTTCACCGAGTTTTCCGAACGAATCGGCCTGAACTGGGGCATCGTTGTATTCCTGGTGGTCCTGTTGTTCGGGATTTTTTACGTGACCTTTCGCTGAAATAATTGCCGCCGAACGATTTTGAGCAGCCGGGCCCCGGCCGAAATCAACGGGCACTCTTTCAGCATGCCGCTGGAAAGGAATACTCGGTTCGATCGGAAACAGCCGGCATGCGGTCAAAAAGAGGGGTGCGATTCGCGCATTTTAAAATTCTATCGCGTCTCCCTTGCCCAGGTACAAATCGGACTGGGACTTGTGGTGGGCGGTTCCCTTGACCACCGGCAGGGCGAGTTCCGCCATATTTTCCACGTCCAGGAGCCCGGTACAGTGGTTGCAACAGATACGCTTCATGCCGTAACTCGCCAGAGTTCGGATCAGCTCCTCGTGCGACGCGTTCCAATCATTTCCCCCCGTTTTAAGAAAAGCTTCACCGCCTTGCTTCCTGAGGGCAAATTTTCACCGACCCCTGACGGTACGGTAATCCAGTTTCTCCAGGGAAATGACCTCGTTCTGAACAATGCCCCGGAGAAGCCTTCCGAGTATATCCGAGCCGGTTATCACCTTTTTCTCCTCGGCCCACAGCAGGATGATGTCTTCATCAATCACATCATCATCGCTGTGCTGGGGATTGACCTTGAGGCGTGGAATAACCTGCCCCAGCGGGACCTGCCCATCCCGCACGATAATCGGGCGATGGCAGTGCCAGTAGGGGTTGAAGCGGCCCTTGTTAAACAGCGCATCGCGGATGAATTTGTCGGAGTTCAGCACCATCCTGGGCTCTCCCTCTTCATCGACCATGATGATCCATTTTTTTTGTGAGCATTGAACGTTCCTGAGAAATTCGTCAGCCTCGGAAGGCTCTATGTCCGGGAAAACAGGCCTGTTCCCTTCAAATTTCAGGGTGATGATGCTGTCGGGATCGATGACCTCCCCTTCAGCCGCCAGAGGCAGGTCGTCCAGGGCAAGAAAATTCAAGGCCCCCTTGCCTTCCATCTTATCGATATCCGTCTCTATCGATTCCATATGCAGTTTAATCAGCTCGCGGAGATCTTTTTCCTGGAAATACGGAATGGCCTCTTTGCCAAGCCACCTATCGAGGAAAAGGGCCGTCGGCTTGGCGACGGGAAACAGGATGATCTGATAGAAGCGCAGCAGCGGAGAGAGCAAAGAGCCCACCCTCAAGGCATTGCGCGAGAAGTACGCCTGGGGCAGGATCTCTCCGACGATGGTGATGAGCACGGTTGAAAAGAGGAACGCTATGACCCCGGCCAGCACAGAACCGGAAAGCAAGGCCAGCAGCACGTTGACCGCGACGTTTGCCCAGAGAATCGTGACCAACAAAAAATTGGCATCTTCCCGCAAGGAGAGGACGCGGAGCGCGTCTCTATTATTTTTTCCCGCCTCGAGCTCCAGGCGCAGCTTGCTTACGCTGAAAAAAGCCAAATTTAAGCCGGACAGCATGGCCGACTGAGACAGGCACAAAGCGATGCCTACCCATATCACAAAAGTCATGGCCTTTCCTCCAACTCCTTAGAAACTCCTTTCCGGGGGTACTATTTCTGCAAAAACGGCCATCCCCGGGTGCGGGCGATGATCCAGCCCATGAAAAACAGGATCGCCGCGGCCGCAGTCCAGCCGGCGATCGCCAACAACACCGGGTCAGCGCCGTGGCGGACCCCTACCCCGATAAAAGCCCACGCAAAAACCAGCGGGAAAGCATAATCCCGCCTCCAGTAAAAGATCGCCAGGGACACGAGGGCACCGATAACGATCATGAGCACCGTAAAGAGGGCAGAGCCAAAACCGAGACCCAGCCAGCCGACGTCATACAGCAAGATGTTCAGGTTGGCCAGGGTCGCCACGCAGATCCACGCCAAATAGATGCTGAAAGTCAGCTTGACAAACAACCTGTCGAAAAGGCCCCCTTTTTGGGCCAGGTTGGCTATTCTCAGGTAAATCGCTATCAACACCAGCAGCAGCAGGACCATGATCACCATCGACAGGGCGATCTGCAGGTAATGCCAGGCCAGCAGCCAGAGGACATTGAGCAGGGCGGTCACGGCAAACAAAATTCCGACCGCTTCGTTAAAGGGGTTCTCCCTGTAGTTCGGCAAGGCCTGGTAGACGATAAAGCAGATCAGGAGCACATAGATCAAGCCCCAAATGGAAAATACGTACGAGGCCGGGGTAAACAGCACGGGATACATCTCGTTGATATCCGTTTGGGTAAGGTTGTTTAAAGGCAGCGCGTTGGATAAATAGTTGAACAGCAAAACCACCGCTACAGCAGCAATATTTATGTACGCTCTCGTCTCGCTCTTCATGGCTCGACCTCCTTTTTTTTATGCATTGGTTTCAAACAACCATTTCCATTATAACAGGTTCTCCAACAGGGGGACAGTTCGGTGCAGAAAAGATCCTTGAGCTTTCAGCGCTGAAACAAAGGGGCGCGGCAGTGAAAAAGCGGCCTTGTTTCAACGCGATTTGAAAAAGCAGGCCGCTCAACACTACCCAACACAAATATTGTTCCGAATGTGTCTGTCAGAAACAACAATTTTCAGGCAGAAGGCAAAACTTTTCGTGTAAAAGAATACGTCACCGCAATTGTGTTTTGGAGCGCACAGTGCTTTTGAATATTGTTGTTCCAAGCGTGGACTGCCAGAATTTTTTTACACAGGAATACCAGACGCAATAAGGTCTTTTGTGCGATAGAACATGCCACTCTGTAATTATGTTTTATGGCTATCCGATTAACTCAGGAAAGGGCAGCTTCTTGGTAACAATCTCGCAAGTATGCTCATACCCGCACCTGTGGCACTGGAATCCATTTGGCCAGCGCATCAAGTAAAAAGGGTTCCTGAGCCAAATCGATAATCATTTTATTTTTAGGGTCCCCGGCACTACCTTTCTGCCCGCGGCGAAAAATATCCCCGCGCTGAAGCGGAAGCAAAGCTTCCTGGCGGCCTGTCCGAAAAATGCAGGACGGGCTCATATTGTTCCCGGCCCATGGCAGGGGTGTTTTTTCATCTTTCCGTGATGCGGGAGTGAAGTTTTTGCCTTATCTAACCCGCCTTCTCCGCGCGGATCAATTTGACCACGTCCAGCAAAAGGGGCTCTACGGCAACGTTCACAAAGCCTGCCCGGGGCAGCGCTTTATCCGTTTCCCTGGCGATATGATCCCCAAAGAAGCGGTAAAGCGGCCAGGAGAGAGCATCCATAATACCGCCCAGCATTCCCCCGGACCGGACATGTTCCAGGAGCAGCAGTTCCCCTCCTGCTTTGAGAACACGGCAAAGCTCCTCCATCCCTTGCAGGGGGTCGCGCACGGAGCAGAAAAGAAACGTCGCCACGGCGGTATCGAAGCTTTCGTTCGGGAAGGGAAGTTGTTCCACGTTACCTTTTACAAACTCTACCTGCATGCGCCTGCTTTCGGCCCGGCGCCGGGCCCTCTGCAGGGCGGCGTCTTCTTTTTCCAGGGCCGTCACCTGTCGCTTATTCCCGTAGAAATCCACGTTCAGCCCCGTTCCCGCCCCCACCTCCAGCACGCGGGAACCTTCCACCCGCGACCACAAAACCCTGCGCCAGCGCCGAATGCAGAGATGTTCCAGGGGCAAAAGAAGCACATCGTACAAAAGGGGGGAGCCTAAGTCCACATCCAGCCCTCCATTCCGGGGCGCAACCCGGGGTTTTTCTGCGGCCCAGCGTTTCCTAAAATCAAACAGGGAGCTCTGAAAAAAGGGGCCGAAAAATACAACCGCTCTTGCTCCTTTCGATTTGTTCAGAAACGATTGATGCAAAACTTGAGAATCTAGGGCAATCTGTTATTGGCCATTTTTAATCTCCGCTCGGCCAGGCTGTTTGTGTGGCAACTAAATTCTAACCGGTATCGACCAGGAATGGCTCCCTTTTTTCACAATTATATGGACTTAAAGGCCCGGCAGTCAAGATTATATAGCTCCCATGCTTTTTTCTGTGTATTGTTTCCCCGACATTGTTTTGTGAAACTTTCACCCTGAGAGGGGAGCGAAAGCGCATAATTTTTGCTGTACTCTTCCAATTGGATAATATTTATTATATAATATTTAATTGAGGAACTGAAAGCGGTGGCCTTCCGTCGTTTGCTGGCCGTCTTGAGAAAGCCGTATGCCCACACAACGAAACAGGCCGCATACGCCGCACCGCCTGAACCAACCAGCAGGCCTTACCAGACTTACTGCGGGACATAACCCGTGCCGGCATAGAGTGATAAAATAAAGCAAAAAGGATGCTGCGCTTATGAAAGAGAAGGGCAAAGAGTCGGTCTGGGATTATCCCCGGCCGCCAAGGGTGGAAGCATATCAGGGCCTGATCCAAATTGTTCACAGGGACATCACGGTGGTAAACAGCACCCGCGCACAGAGAGTGCTGGAAACGAGCCATCCCCCTGTTTACTACATGCCCAGGGAGGATATTTTGATGGACGTGCTGTTTCCCACCAGCCGCAAGACCGTCTGCGAGTTTAAGGGAGTGGCTTCCTACTGGGGCATCGATATAGAGGGTCAGCGGCTCGTTGATGTGGCCTGGAGCTATGAAAATCCCCGCCCGGGTTATCAGGCCATTAAGGGACATCTTGCCTTTTACCCCGGGAAGATGGAGAAATGTTACGTGGACGGCGAAAAGGTTATCGCCCAGCCAGGTGATTTTTACGGAGGCTGGGTCACTTCCAATATTACCGGTCCATTTAAAGGAAGGGCGGGGACCCAGGGTTGGTGAGCCGAGAAGATGAGCCGCAGCAGCGCTGTTGATAAAAAGAGAATAAGGCGCCTGAATGAGAATCCTCTCTCCAGGGGACCCGTGGTGTATTGGATGAGCCGGGACCAACGCGTAAATGACAACTGGGCCCTTCTCTATGCCCAGGAATTGGCCTTTTCCAACAAGCAACCCCTTGCCGTTGTATTTAACCTTGTCCCTGATTTTTTAGGCGCGACCCTGCGCCAGTGATGGTTTATGCTGAAGGGATTGGAGGAACTGGAAGAAAAACTGGCCCGGCTGTCGTTTCGGTAATGGGCCTGCAGGACAAAATTATCAATCGGGACAATTATGAGCGCGCCAAGGATAACCTGCCGCCCAACGCTGTTCTGCTGGAAATTGGAGGCCTGAATCACTCCGACTTTGGCAACTATGGTCTGCAAAAGGGTGACGGTAAGAGCGCGCTGGATGATGAAGAGATTATTGGCATTATCAGCAGGGTTTTCTGTGAAACAGATTGAAGCCGTGTGCCAAGACTGACCTAGTCCCTTTTGTGTGCGCACAGTGTACCGATTTATGAATTTGTACGCCGTTCATTGAAAAGTTGCCCATCCAATCCCCCACGTCAGGCGAAGTGAGAAGCGAACTTGAGGCCTATTACAAAAAAGACCTGCCCGGCAGTTTGCCCTGCCAGGCAGGCCCGCTTTCCACCCGTTGGGAACCCGGGGTTCACAGTGCAACGATAACGACGCCCAGATCTTCTTCCAGGGCCTGAATGCGTTCCAATTGTTCCGGTGTCAGCTGCGCCGGTCTCATCTCGTGGCAGCTGAAAGCCAAAAGGGTCTGCCCCATTTCCTTTTCCACACGCTGTAAAGTCTCGAGTTTATTATCGTCCATCGCGGCATAGGAACAGATCATTCAAAACGCCTCCTGTGCAAAAGTTATGAATATTAAGAAAAATTTATCACACGGCCCGCATCCTGTCAAGTTAAGATGAACGGAAATATTTTAAAACAGGGTAAAAGAGGGCTGCTCCCTTTCGCCCCAGAGGCCCCGGAGATCCCTGCCGAAAGCCGGCCCTTGCCGAATGCCCGATTGTTTTCCCCCGGCAGGAAGGCGTTGAGCCCCTCCCGACTGCAGTCCCGGCCATGCCTCGGGCCTTCGAAAAGAAAGCAGGCAGCGCGCCGGTCGAGATGCCGCAGCGTTCGGTTCCGCCGCCATCTGGTTTTCAGGGTGGGCGGACGCGCCCCTTGCAGCGAAAATCAGGGATAAGCCTGCCAGACTCCCGCTTCGCCGGGGTGTACTCCCAAGCGAGCCCAGGACAGCGCCAAGCAAAATTTTCGCACCGGGCATAAGCATTTGCCAAAACCCCTTGAAAAAATGAACGGGATGAACTATATTATTAAAGTAAGGTTATCTTAAAATACTCTTTTGATAACTGAGATAAAAAAGTGGAGATCATGAAAGGACAGGTGTAATCCATGTTGAAAGTAACGGAAGTAGCGGTAGAACAGTTTAAGACGGTGTTAAGCCAGGAAAAAGAAGGGATTAAAATCAGGGTCTTTGTAAGCGGCATGGGCTGAGGTGGGCCAAATTTGGCGCTGGCTCTGGAAGAGTCAGTTCAAGATGAAGACCAGCTGCAGGAATGGGATGGGGTGACCTTCGTTTATGACAGCAAAGTGGCCCCACATCTGGAAGACAAAACGATCGACTTCCAAGACGGGCCCCAGAGCGGCTTTATGATCAAAAGGGAAGGGCACGCCGGGCCGGACTGCGGTTCTTGCTGCTGAGGGTCGTTTTGGGAGCATTGAAATAACAGTATTTTCCAGGCGCGTATCTTTTAACAAGGGGGCAGTTTTTTCCAGCTGCCCCCACATTTCCTTTCTGGAGGAGGTGCAGGGGCCTGCGGGGGGGGGATCCAATGGGAACCGCCCGCCGGAACCGGAAGGGATACATTTATGGTGTTTTCGGCGCCCAAGGCCGGCTTACCTGGAATAGATCACGTACGTATCGGCGATGATATCGTGCAGGCCGCGTTTGCTGCTGTGAAACCCGATCATGATAAACCCTATCATCAATACGAGGGCACTGACAAAATAACCGATGTACCTCAAAACGGCTTTTCCCGTACCGATCTGCTCTAAATTATCGCCCGCCACCACCCTGATCCCTGCAATCTTTTTGCCGGGAGTCTGCCCGTACCAGTTCGTCCACAGAAAGACAGTGGCCAGGAAAAGCAAAAAGGCTTGGAAAACATCCGCTGCCCCGTAATCAAAAAACCAGTCCAAGCCGAAGAGCGCGGTCGTCAAAATGGATGCCGGTATGCCCAGGATGACCGCATCCAGCAGGTAAGCCACCACCCTAATCCAAAAGCCGGCAAAGCGGACCGGTCGGTCCCCAGGGGGAAAATGTTGGCCTTCTGGAAATGGGCCCCCTTTCAACCTGCTCCCGCAGCTCTGGCAAAAATTCGCTTCCGATGGGCTTCTTTTACCGCAGTTTGGGCAGAACAAAAAAATTCCCCTTTCTTCCCCTTGATAGTTCCCCCCAACATGTAACCCGGCCAAGCAAAATTAAAAAAACACCAAAAACAGGTTTTTTTTATCTAAAAGGTAACTGTTCAAGGGGCAAGTTTTGCCGAGAGCGCTGCCGTGCGGACGGTTCGAGCATCACCGCACCAAAGCGGGGCGAAGGGACATTCCCCTGAAAGAGGAGCGCCCCAAAACCCATAAAAGAGGGTAAGATGGAACGGTCCCTGTGGCACACGTATTATGCCTGAGCTGTTACTCAAAAAGAACATTCGGCCGACGGCGGATCTTTAAGTAGAAAGCAGCTTTATGCAATGCCGCGGCCCGCTCTGTGAAATCTTTAATCATTTCCCTCCGATTCGCGCATAAACAAACCCTGTTTGACAAAAGTTTACCATATTGTGGTGAGTTTATGTGCGTTGGGGAAAAATATTTAGATTTTTTTCGAGTTTTGTTCCTCTCCAGGGAAATAATAAGATAAAATATTAGTGGAGAATAATTTCAGGAGGAGCAAAGCATGCCATCCGGCCCGGAAAAGCTGCATCACCTTTCCCTAAACCTTTCCAGGGTTATTTATGGAAAAGAGGAGGCCGTGGCACATTTGATCACCGGGCTTTCCGCCGCCGGGCACATTCTCTTTGAAGACGTGCCGGGTGTCGGCAAAACCACCCTGGTCAAAGGGCTTGCCAGGAGCATCGGCTGTGATTTCCGCCGCATTCAATGTACCCCCGACCTCTTGCCCACGGATATTACCGGGGTAGCGATTTATAACGAGAAGTGGGGGAGGTGGGATTTCCAAAAAGGCCCCCTCTTCACCCAGGTGCTGCTGGTTGACGAAATCAACCGCACCACTCCAAAAACCCAGTCTGCCCTATTAGAAGCGATGGAAGAGCGGCAGGTCACGGTTGATGGAACAACCTACACCCTGCCGGATCCTTTTTTTGTTCTGGCAACGCAAAATCCCCAGGACTACGAGGGCACCTTTCCCCTGCCCGAGTCACAGCTGGACCGTTTTATGATGAAACTTTCCCTGGGTTATCCCCCCAGGGAGGAAGAGGTCCGGCTGCTCAACAGGGGAATCCGCGAGAAAACCTGGGAACATGCGGAGCAGGTCATGCAGCCCGGAGAGTTCCTGGCCATCCAAAAAGAGATTGAACAGGTTCACGTTTCGGGCAGCCTTTTGGAATATGCAACCGATCTTTCTGCTGCAACCCGCTCGCATGAAAAAATTGAGCTCGGCGTCAGTCCCCGTGGAACCCTGCACCTGATCAAGTGCGCCATGGTCCGGGCCTACCTGTCGAACCGGGATTATGTGCTGCCGGACGATATTCAGCTGGTGCTCTATCCCGTTTACGAACACCGGCTGGTGATGGATCGGGGCACATTCTGGGAAGAGACGGACGCCAAAGCGGTTTTGCAAGACATCCTGGCCCGGGTTTCGGTTCCCGGCAATACGGGCAGAAGGTGATCCGACTTGGGGAATATCCGCATCAGGCTGCAGTCCAAAAAATCTATCTTCCTGCTGGTGGCCCTCTTTGCGGCGGGCATTTTTACCGGGGTCTCCCTGTACTGGATCGGTTTCTGGTTCTTGCTGTTCTGGCTGACCGGCTCGATGGGATGGCTGCTGCTTACAGCCCTTAAGCTGGAGCTGAACCTGCAGGTGGACCCCAACCTTACGGAAAGGTTCAGCACGGCCGAACTGCGGATCTCCCTGTCCAACCGTTCTTTCCTCCCTTTGCCGCCCGGGGAACTCTCCGTCGCCGGTGCAGCCATAAATAAAACTTCCCCCGGGCCCGGACTGGCGCCCCTCGAGGGGGAAGAAACGATGGCGATCGGTGCCGCAGCCCCTTCCAAGCCCTCAATTTTTCATTTCCAACTCCACTGTTTACACCGGGGACGCCATAAGATAGGTCCCGTGAAAGCCCGTTTCTTTTTTCCTTTCGGCGGTTTGGCGGTAGAGAAACGGTTTTCCCCGTGCCAGGAATTGACGGTCCAGCCCCGGCTTTTGCCCTTTCGGGGAACATTTTCTCTCAACAGGGCCACAAGGGATAGAAGAGGGAAAAGCAGATATGCAGCTCCGGAATCTTTGGAGAGCGGCGAGTTAAAGCCCTTTGTCCCCGGAGATCCCCCCAGGCGGATTCACTGGAAAGTCTCGGCCAAGCTCGGTGATTATTACATCCGGCACCCCCAAAACAACCCACAGACGGAGCTGCTGATCTGCATGGAGCTCTTCCATAAACTCTACCCTTCATCGCTGGAGCAGGACCTCGCGCTGGAAAAAGCCCTGTCCCTTGCCGGGCACCTGCTGTCCAGGGGGTTTAGCGTTGGGTTCCTCGCGTGGGACGGGCGGATGCGTTACCTGTCTCCGGCGCCTGGCAAACAGCAGTTGCGGTTAACCCGAAGACTCTTTACGGAGCTGGAATTGGGAAACGGGAAAAGCCTGGCCGAACATATTTTAGAAAGCGGTTTTCGACAGCAAAACGCCGCCATGGTGTGGGTCGCCCCTAAAATCAGTGAAGAGTACTCGGCAATGCTCCTCAGGCTGAGCCATACAGGGAAGTTCTGTAGCCTTTTCCTCACCGAAGAAGCCGAGGAAGCGAAGGAAGCGGATCACCACCGCTCATCTTCCTCGCCAATGGCCCTCCGGCTCAGTTGTAGCAACGGCATCGTGGAGATCAAGGAGGCCGGAAAGCGATGAGCTTGAAACGTTGCCTCCGTTTGGACGTCATTTTACTGGTGCTCACGGCCACAGTGCTGGTTTCATCGGTGGTGCGCTACTTTGAACACGAACCACGTTGGTCCCTGCTCGCTGCAGCCGGTTTCGGAGCCGTGCTTCTCTTTGCCAGGCCGAAAGCTTGCGTTCTTATGCTCTTTTTGACGACTGCTTATTTTTTTGCCGGCTGGCTCGGCGTAAACCTGCCCTTTTTTGAAGAAATCACTCGTTTCAGCGACACCCTGCTTTTTGAACTCAACAGCTGGCAGAACATCTATTATTTTCCTGGCCCGGTGATCACGTTAAGTTTTGGCCTGCTGGCTGTCTTTTCTTTGGTGCTTTTTCAGTTGGCCCTGGCTTCCCGTGGATTTCGCGGCAGCCTGCTGGTTCTGACGGGTTTTCTCGTTTACCTGGGTCTGTGGCTGCAGCATTACCCACGGGCAGAGCAAGATCTGATTGTATTCCTTGCCCTGGCCCTGACGGTGCACACCCTTCTTTCCCTGGCGGGGCGGGAATCTCCCCAAAAATCGCCGGAGGGTTTTTTCCAGGCCGGAATCCTGGCCCTGGGGATTCTCAGCGCACTTTTCGTGGTTTTTGCCCCATACCAGGCTCCCCTTTACTACGGCGAGGAAGCTTCTGTCTTTGTCCAAAAACAGCTGCCGGGCTTATATAAACTCCAAAGGACGGTAGAAGGATGCCTCCCCCTCAACAGCCGCTGGATTGGAACACCCCAAACCGCTTCCCTATCCGGCTACGCTCCCGGAGGAGCGCTTGGGGGGAGCGTGGTCGAATCGGAAAAACCGGTCATGGAGCTGGAACTCAAGGAGGGCACCCTTCCCCGGTCCCTTTACCTGCGGGGTCATGCCAGTGATTATTACACGGGGCGGGCCTGGGAAACCACAGATTTCCCACCGGCAAAAGACCTGCAGCATGCCTTCCGTTCAACCGAAGTTTATACAAACGGGGTAGAGCTCATCCTCTCCTACCTGCACCCTGAAAAAGACCTGTTCGGCCTTTTCCCCACCACCGCCATCCGCTTTCTTGAAGAAGAGCATGCCCCGCAAAAAATCCACCTGGACATCGCCGGCAACCTTAAGGCTTCCGGCGAACCTTTCCAGGGCAGTTACCGGCTCTCCGGGAAAACCATCGCACCCCTTAACCTTCACCACGAGAAACCCCGGCCGGAGCTCGAGTTGGAACCACTCCAGCGCCTTAACTTTTTACAGCTGCCGGAAGGCCTGCCGGAACGGGTCAAAATTCTTTCCGGGGAAATTGTTGGGGGTGCAGCAACTGAACTGCAGAAGGCGGAAAAAATCAAGGAGTACCTGCAGCAATTCCCCTACAACAGAACAGCCCCCGCGCTCCCTCCGGACAGGGAATTCCTCGATTTTTTCTTGTTTGAAGTGCAGGAAGGCTACTGCGCGTATTTTGCCACGGCCATGACCGTTCTTTTAAGAACCCAGGGCATTTCCGCCCGCTATGTCGAAGGGTACCGCGTGCCCACTGCACCGCACCCGGAAGAGGAGGGAGAAGCCCCTGGATCAGGCAACATCCAGGTAAAACAAAAACACGCCCATGCCTGGGTTGAAGCTTTTTTGGCGGGATACGGGTGGGTCGTCTTTGAGCCCACTCCTCCCTATACTTTTTCAAGCGGTGCCGGCACCGGGGAACCTGAAGGAGCTGAAGGGGAATCTGCCGGACCGGCAGAGGATACAGAAACGGAACACGGGGTGGCGCAGGACGCGGAAGCGGACGAAGAAAGCGCCGAAGAAACGACAGGAGAAGAGGAGGAGAAAGAAGCGGGTTTGGACCAGCCAGAAGAGCCATCCGCAGAAAACCCTGAGGATTCCCCGAAAGATGAGCCCGGCACAGAAGCCGGAGAAAAAGAAAGCGGGCAGGAAACTGAAAGCACTCCCGGCCAAGATGACGAAGGAAAACCGGAAGCAGGCCTGCCTCCGGTCCTCCTGGCTTTTTCTCTCCCTGCCCTGTTTCTTTTCAGCGCCTGGATAGCGGTTTGCAAGGATCTCGCCGGCAGCAGGGAACCGGCAGCGGTGTATCGAAAAATTATCCAGTTAAAATCCGCCTTTCACCGCCCACCGGCTCCGGAAGAGACGCCCGAACAAATTGTCGCACAGCTTCGGGAGCAGCTGCCGGACCTGGCAGAAGAGCTGGAATGCCTGAAAGATTTCTACCATCTCAGCTGCTATGCCGCCGAGGGGGCTAACAGCCGGCCGCTTCTGCCGCAAGAGCTGAGGATTCTTCCGTTAAAACTCGTCCGCCTTTACAGGAAAAAAACCGGCACCTTGAAGTTTATCCGATGTTTGGGTGGAGTGTATATCCTGAAGATTTCGGGTCACCTGTACGCTTCCACCAGACGGGTGTTGGGCAGGATGTTCTCGCCGCTCAGCAGGTATTTTTGAGCGGGCAGTCACGTTCCAAACTCTTGGTTCTTTTAACCTTTCTGGCTTGACTTCTTTTAAGAAAAAGGGCGCCGAGGGAAAACCGGTTGGAGAAAAGGGGTTGCCTGAGTGACCAACAACGCACCTCGAAACACAGCGCAGGACCCACAAAGCCCGGGAACTAACTTATGGGGGCTCCTGCTGTTGCTTTCCCTGCCTTACCTGACTGTCAGCTTCAACATCAACGGCTTTGTGGCCCTGCTGCCCTTTGTGCGCGAAGAGTTTGTCCTGACCAGAACACAGGTGGGTTACTATTCGACCTTTCTCTTTGTGAGCGCCGCGGTGCTCGCCGTCTTTATGGGCAGTATCGTGGACAGGCTCGGGGTCAAAAAAGGCATGCTCATGGGCACCCTGGGCATGGGTTCCGTCATGGTGCTTTACGGGCTGGCCCCATCCTACGGGGTGCTCCTTTTGCTGGCCCTACTGGCCGGGCTGGGTTTCAGCATCATCACCCCCTCCGTCAACAAAGGGGTCATGATGGAAGCCCCTTCTCCCAAACGCGCTTTTTCCATGGGCATCATGCAGGCCGGGCTCGGCATCGGCGGTTTTGCCGGCGCAGGCCTGCTGCCGGTGCTGGGCGGGGTGCTGGGGTGGCGGGGAGCCATACAGCTGGCGGCGGTCTTTGCGCTGGTTACGGCGTTTTTCGTGTTCAAGTTTTATCACGAACAAAACCCCGGGGGCAGCTCTCCGCGCGGCGGAGCGGACCGGGCCGGCGGGAGGCTTTCGCTTAAAAACAACCTCGCTTCCTTTGGAGAGGACAAGCGATTCCTTTCCGTATGCCTCCTCGGCATCCTCTTCGGGGCTTCGGCCAGCCCTGTTATCACGCACTTCACCGTTTTTCTCACCGAAGACCTGGCCATGAGCCGGACCGCGGCCGGAATGGGGTTCGGCACCTTCCTGGTGGGGGGGATCATCGGGCGTCCAGCCTGGGGCTGGCTCTCGGACCGGGTGTTCCGGGGCAAGAGGGAGCAGACCCTTTTCGCGACGGGGTTGACCATCGGGATCCTCTACCTGGTGTTCGGGTTTTTTCTCAGCACGCCCGGGGCGAGCGCGCCGGTTCTTTTCGGGTTTACTTTTCTCCTGGGGTTCTCGGCGGACGGGTGGTTGGGCGTGCACTTTACGGCGGTAGGCGAACACGTCGGCGAAACCCGGACGGGCACCGCCACGGGCCTGGCCCTGTTTTTTACCCGCACGGGCATCCTCATCGCACCCCCCATCTTCGGTTTTGTAGCAGATCTGCAGGGAAAGTACCAGTACAGCTGGCTGCTTTTCGGGGCTATCGCCCTTGTGGCTTCCTTTTTCTTTTACGGCTTTCAGCGCTCACAGCAAAATCAAGAGGAGCATTGACAGCACACGGCTTCCGGGAAGCCTTGGCCGGGACACAACCGGAACCATAAGGATTTTTCATTGCTTTGGAATTATTAATGCCTTTTTGCACGAGAATTGAGATGTTGGGTACAACCCAAGTTTTTGCCGTTTCTTATGTTTTTTGGGCCGAGCGTTTTTTCAACCACTTAATTAATTATTGAAGGAATAATATTTTTTATGGCGAATTTTTGTTTAGTTGTACGTTTGACAAGTTGACAAGAGGAGTGCAATATTGATATGATGAAAAAAAACAGGCAGGCGTTTTTTCCACTCATTGTCATATTGTGCGCGGTGCTCGGGTTTGCCGCGGGGTGCGGCCCCGCCTCTCCCGGGGGGATGCCTGCCCGGTACACCGAAGAGGAGCGAAGTGCCATGGAGAATAATAGCGGGATTCCTTTCAACGGCGGCAGCGGCGAAGAAAAAACGGTAGAGACGGCCACCTTCGGCCTGGGCTGATTTTGGGGCCCTGATGCCCGGTTCGGGCAGCTGGATGGTGTAATACGGACACGCGTCGGGTATGCCGGAGGCGTTAAGGCGAATCCCACTTATGCTTCCCTCGGGGATCACACCGAAACGCTTCAGCTGAACTTTGACCCATCACGCATCTCTTACGGGGAACTGCTGGAACTGTTCTGGGAAAGCCACAACCCCTACCGCAGGTCCTGGTCGAGGCAGTACAGGGCTGTCCTTTTCTACCACGATGAAGAACAGAAAAGGCTGGCCCAGGAATCCAAAGCCCGGCTGGAAAGCGGCAAAAAGAAAGTGCATACGGAGATTGAACCGGCCCCCCGATTTTACCGGGCGGAAGATTATCACCAGAAGTATTACCTGCGCGGCAGACCGGAGCTGATGGATGTCCTGCGTGCCAGGTATGCGGATTATGAGGAATTGGTGGATTCAACTGCCGCGGCCCGGCTGAACGCGCTGGCCGGCGGCTGGGGGCGGCCAGGAGAAGTGTTGGAAGAGCTTCGCCAGGACGGGTTAACCGGGGAAGAACTGGAAAAAATCGAGAAAGCCCTGCCCGCCATTGTAAGATAACCCGGTCAAGCTGCAAGCCAGACCTTTTTGCCGGCTGCTGCCCGGCTTGCCGTTACCTGCTTTCTTCCCTCAACAGGTCATAAAACCGTTTGAACATGACCACCAGCTCCGCTTTTTGTTCCAGGTGCTCTTCATTAAAGGCAAATCTCCCGTCCGGCATACCTTTTACCAGGCCCTTGTCCCGCGCCCAGGCGATGTGATCGGCAGCCCAGTGGCCCGCCGGAATGTCCGGGAAGGGACCGCCTTCTTCTCCCCCTTCGATGGGCTCCACCCCCTCGCCCGGTGTGGAGCAAAGCCCTTCCAGGTAATCCCTGACGATGCTGCGGCCGTAATCGGGGTCTGGGGCCCACCGACCCCCGAGTTCTTCAACATGCCTTATGGTTCCGGCCCAGTCCAGCCCCATTACCAGGTGGTACCGGCCGTGGGGTTCACCGACGGGCTCCACCCCCGTATATGCGGCCAGGTGATTGAAATGAGCCCTGACGCCTTCTTCCATTGAGGGAAAGCTCTCGTGATCCTCCGGCCTGTCTCCTGCAGCGCTGCGCGTCTTTATCCCGGCAAAGTTGTTGTGCGCAGGACTTACCGCACCCGGCGATCCGTCCGGGCGCTGAAAACTCAAATAGCCGGTCTCTTTCATGGACTGGGCAAAAGCGACCTCCGGGCGGATGCCCGTCTTCCCGCCGTACTCCCAGTACAGCCCGATGAGCTTTCTTACCTGCGCCGGAGAGAGCTTGACGCTTCTTGAAGGAGTGCGGCCCTCAACCGTTTTTTCCGCAAAAAACCGGTGGGCCTGGGCAACCGAAACCCGGGGAGCGCCCAGGATGGGGGTCCGTTCCCGGGTGGGTTCCTTCACCAACTGCAAAAATTCGTCCCAGGTGCCCCAGATGCGGTCTCTGAAAATGCGCGGGCAGTTCTTCCCGCTCCAGTGGTAGTGCTGCCTGATGCGGTCGGCATCCAGGTTAAACCTGGACAGCAGCCAGGCCGTGAGCCGGGCCGCATTTTTTACCGCGTCGGCCAGCTGCCCGTCCCGGTTCTCGCAAATTTCCACGCCAATGCTGGTGCGGTTGCCGGGGCCCTCTCTCCCGTCGCCGGCATGCCAGCCAACTTCATCCAGGGGAAGGTGCTGGCGGACCTCCCTGTCGTCCACGGTGAAATGCCAGGAAGCAGGCACATTGGCTGCGGCCCCGCGGAGATAGCGGCCGTGCATCTCGGCATTCGCGCCCTGGCCGGTGTTGGCCGTGCTGTGAATGGTAATAAATTCGGGGCCGCGCAGTTTAAGCCCGGGCCTGTTCGCACGTCCTTCGGGGATTAAGTCCTGAATGGGTATCACCGCAAATCACCTCGCGGATCAATGCCGGAGTTGAGACAGTTCAGCACATCTTCCGCACCTCTCCACAACACTACCGCGTCTTCCCGCCGGCAGGGGGTGCGGCACACCGGAGTTGTTTGGGGGGCAGGCGGCTGAAGATGAGGCGTCCCGGCTGCGCTGCATAGCCGCCTCTGCCCTTATTTCGTTTCCTCGCCCATGGCCAGCAGGGTCCCCCGGTGAACGATCCGCCCTTCCGTGGTCACCAGGCTCTGCCCGATAATCTCGTCGGACACATCGGTGCTCAGCTCGCCGTTGCGGACCAGGTAGCTCAAAAAGTAGCGGACGTTTTGGGCAAACATCCGGGTGGCATCCACGGGCAGGGTGGCGGGAATATTGAGCAGACCGCTGATGAGGACCCCCTGGAAGCTGTAATCCTCCCCGGGGCGGGTCAGCTCGCAGTTTCCGCCCTGATCGACGGCAATATCGATGATGACGGATCCCTTTTTCATTTTTTCCACCGCCGAAGGATTGACCAGGAGGGGGGCCTGCTCCCCGGGTATAAGCGCCGTCAATATCACCACATCGCTCTCGGCAATTTGCGGTTCCAGCACTTCGCGCTCCTTCTCGTACCATTCCTCCGGCAGGCGTTGCGCATAGCCGCCCTCTCCCACTGCCAGATCCGCAGGGACATCAAAAGGAATGATTTCCGCGCCCAGGCTCTTTGCCTGCTCCTGGGCCTCCGGGCGGATATCGAGGGCTCTAACCTTTGCCCCCATGCGCCTGGCCATCCCGATGGACTGCAGCCCAACCACCCCGGTCCCTACTACCAAAAAATTCGCCGGCTGGATTACTCCAAAAGCCGTGGGCATCATGGGAATAAAGCGGGCCAGGTGGTTGGCGGCGAAGATAATTGCCTTGTACCCCGCCACGGTGCTCATGGAAGTCAGCGCATCCATCTGCTGGGCCCGGGAAATGCGGGGTATCCCGTCCAGGGTAAAGCTGATAATGTTGTTTTGGGCCAGCATCCTCACCTTGTCGTGGTTGATGGGGTTGGCCGGGTGCAGAAAGCAGATCAGGTACGTGCCTTCCCTCATCATCTCCGCTTCGTATTTGCCCAACTCCTCGTTGTAACCGGGCTCCTTCACTTTCAGCACTACCCGCGCTTCCCTGTAGAGCGCCTCCGGGCCTCGGATCACCTCTGCCCCCGCTCCGCCGTAATCCTCATCGGAAAAATAGGAGCCTTCGCCAGCGCCGCTTTCCACCAGCACCCTGGCCCCGTCCTCTATCATCTTCTGCACGGTCTCGGGAGTCGCCGCCACCCTTTTCTCGCCGGCCATAATTTCCCGGGGGATCCCCACGGTCAAACCGCTGAGCTCCATTTCCATCCCTCTCCTTTTTTATTGGCACTGCCGATTAGGCCGCCTTGATTTGAAATATCACGAATCATGAAGATCATCAGTCGAATTATGTCTATAACTTTTCGCCGGGGTAATTTTTCACCGTCCGCTTTGTTCAATCTTACCATGAGGTGAGGATAATGTTAAGGGACTGCTTTTCTAATACAGAGGAATGTCCCCCCAGCTTCCCTTCGTTTCGGTGACATTGCATGGGGATATGCATCTGCAAGATGTGTGTCCCCTTACCTTAAACCCCTCCCCGATGGCAGCGCCAAGCGTCCACTCATCATTCACTTCCGCATGAAACAGCGAAACCTGCCGGGATAAAAGGCGTCAATAGATCATTTTTCCCTCGATAAATGCTTTGGTACGGGGATCCCTGGGCTCCTGGAATATCTGCTCTGTTTCCCCTACCTCAACCACCTGTCCTTCAAAGAAAAATAAAACCTGGTGAGCAATCCGTTCGGCCTGAAAGACGTTATGCGTCACGATGATGATCGTGATCCCCGCACTGCGGTTCAGGTCCAAGATAAGTTCTTCTATCAACTCCACATTGCTCGGGTCCAGGTTGGCTGTCGGCTCATCCAGTAAAAGCAGGGATGGCTCAAAAGCTACGGCCCTGGCCAGGGCTACCCGCTGGCCCTCTCCGCCGGAAAGGGTGTCGGCCCGCCGCTCGGCCAATTGATTTAAACCCATTTTTTGCAGTAAGGCCTTCACACGCTTTTGGATCTCTTCCCGGGGATAACCGCGTGCCTTAAGGCCGTAGGCTACATTATCCTTCACGCTGGCTTTGAAAAGCAGCGGTTTTTGAAAAACCAGCGTCATTTCACGCTGCAGCCGAAAAGCATCGGCACCGTTGGGGAAAGCTCTCTTGCCGTGAATGTTTACAACCCCTCCTGTAGGGGCTTCCAGGAGGTTTGCCAAGCGCAAAAAGGTGCTCTTTCCCGCGCCGCTGGGACCGATGATCCCGTAAATCTTCCCTTGCCTGAAAGAAAGCTGTTCGATGTTGAGTACTTCTTTATCATCATACGCTTTGGAGAGATTTTTTATTTCCAGAACGAACCTGTTACCCGCCACCGTTTCTGCCTCCCCCCTGGAAATTGTAAAGCAGCGAATTAATAATAAATGAAAGGACCAGCAGCACCATCCCCAGCCCGAGGGCCAGCTCAAAATTGCGCCTGCCGGTCTCCAGCACAATGGCCGTTGTCATAACGCGGGTTACCCCCTCAATGTTCCCTCCGACCATCATTACGGCACCCACCTCGGCGATGACCCTCCCGAGTCCGGTGATTACGGCCCCAAAAATGGCGATGCGCGATTCGCGGACCACCGTCCAGGCTGTTAAAAATCTCCCAGCGCCCAGGGTGCGTGCCGTCTCCTGTACTTCCTGCCCACGGCTGCGGATCCCGATCATGGTGAGGCCCGCAATGATGGGAAGCGCCAGCACAAACTGGGCAATGATCATGGCCGTTGGGGTATAGAGCAGTTCCAGCACACCCAGCGGGCCGCTGCGGGACAGCAGCAGGTAGATGATCAGGCCGGCCACCACCGGCGGTAGCCCCATCAGGGTATAGAGGAGTTTGCTAACCAGACGGGTCTGTCTTTCCGGTTTCAGGCCCAGGTAAGCTCCCAGGGGAATCCCCACCAGGGCACCCAGCACCACGGCCAGCCCGGATACTGTCATGGAAAGCAGCACGATTTCCCAGAGTTTGGGATCAAAGGTGAGAATTAAATAAAATGCCTCTGCTATTCCCTGGAGCAAGGTTTTTTTCACTCCCCGCTTGTTTTTTGGAGAAAATTATTACCGGCCACGCTGCCCCGGCAGCTTTCGGGCCTGCTGGCAGCGAGTGTCCGGTGGAGCAAATTTGTTCTCGATTTGCTTATATTCCGGTTGAAGATTGAACCATGAAATTCAACGCAGCTGTAATGGTTTGTTTGTATTTGCCTTCCAAGAACTAAGACTACTGCGAAAGAATATCTTAAATCTTTTATTCAACGCCAGCCATAGGGGACGGTTCCATCGTCTTCCCTTTAAAGTATGGGGAGGGGATACACCTCTTTCAGAGGATTGCCCCCTATCCCTCCGCTTCGCTTCGGTGACGCTCGAAACGTCCCCATGGCAACGATAACCGCTATTTTCCGCTGCAGGACAACCCGGTATGTTTTATTGACGGTCCACTTTCTTTCTAGTGCTCGGGAGTAGCCAGGAACGAAAATGCGGCAAAGAGACCGGTCGGCTGGCAGCGTCGCCTTCACCGCTGCTGCTCTTCTGTCCCGCTCCAGCCCGGAAAAAAGAGGCTTTCCCCGTTTACCCGGAATCCACTGATCAGCGCCTGGCCCCGCGGGGAGGCCATAAAACCGACCAGTCTGGCCGCATCCCGGTAGTTCACATGGGGGTGTTTTTCGGGATTCACAGCCATGATCCCGTACTGGTTATAAAGGAGAGGATCCTCCTCCAGAAGAATCTCCAAATCCAAAGTGTCCTTCAGAGTGAGAAAGGTGCCGCGGTCCGAGAGCGTGTAGGCCTGCAGTTCGTATGCTATGCTCATCGCCTGGCCCATACCCTGTCCCACCGAAAGATACCATTCGCCGAAATCGCTCCTGCCGGTCTTTCCCCAGATGGCAAGCTCGGTGCGGTGGGTGCCCGAATCGTCTCCGCGGGATATAAAGAGATGCTCGCCTGAAGCGATGGCGGAAAACGCATCTGCAACTTTTTCCAAGTCTCGTACGCCGGCAGGATCTCCGGCAGGCCCCACCAGAACAAAGTCGTTATACATAATATCTCGGCGGTCAATCACATAGCCGAGTTCCACCAGCCGAAGCTCCGAAGGTCGGTCGTGGACGAGAAGAACATCCACGTCTCCCCGGCGGCCGTTCTCCAGGGACTGCCCCGTCCCCTGCGAAACCACGCGCACCTCTACGCCGTATTCTTCGACAAAAGCTGGGAGCAGTTCGTCCAAAAGGCCCGAATCATAAGTGCTGGTGGTGGTGGCCAGAATGATATAATCTCTTTCCCTGCCCCTTTCTTGCGGAAGTTTTGTTTTCTCTTCAGACAAAAAAGGGCCGCAGCCGCCCACAACCAAAAAGGAAACTGCCAGGAAAAGAGAGAGAACAACAAACCCGCTCCATTTTCCAAAGTGCCACTGCAATCGCTGAAAATAGGGTGAGCCTTTTACCATAAACCCGCACTCCTTCCCGCAGAGGCAAAAAAAGCATTATGCATTTCTGTGCATATCGAGGGCCAAAAAAAGACCCCTTTTTTTCTGTCTTCTGGTGTTTTTTGCGCCCCGCCTGGACAAAACGGTGCCGCAAGCTTTGAACACCCCGTCGTAAATAATGCCATTTGTGCGAAGAAATGGGGAATCGGGGATTTATTGAATCGGGAGTCATCGCATATATTATATAGAACTTCTACAGGCGGTGTCAACAAATAAAGCCCTTTGCGCTGCACCCTTTTTATGGAACGATAATTGAACGACTTACAGTCCGCAGAATCGGTCCCACAAAGCTCCATTATTTCAAGGCTCTGGAGCTCTTGCAGAAAAAAGCAGTGGAGGGAATTTCAAGCTATATCGCACATTTACTGCCCCCGCGATGCTGCCGCTAACTCCATAAATTTGTTGTTCGCTTTTATGATAACGGTACGAAAACTTCTGTCTTTAAAACAGTTTTCCTGGATTCTTTAAGCCGCGTTTTCAAATACCCCCGCTTGAAGAGGGCTCAGGTATGGAAAATAAAGGCCTGCCGAAACTTTCCCGACCGAAGTTGGCAATGATATTGCGCGCCTCCTCCTCCCGTATCCACCGGGCAAAAAGGGCTGCATCCTCTTCATTGATCGCCGGCATCTTCACCGGGTTGAGCACGATCATGCTGAATATGTTTTCCAACTCCTCGGAAAGGGCACTTTCCTGCTCTCTGTCGCAAAAAACCTCCATTTTTTCACCAACTCCCGAGAGAAGGAACGCGGCCCGATCAATGAATACATAGGCCTGCCTTTCCACGGCAACGCGAAGCGCACCCGTGTTGCCTACGATGCCGGGGGATACCATATACCACTCTCCTTCGGAAGATACCCCCGCCGATTCCCAAAGGCTGAGTTCTCGCAGATGTGTGCCGGAGCGGTCACCGCGGCTGATAAAAGGCGCACGGGAAAGGGCGATTTTCTTGAAAGCCTCTTTGGCGCTGCCGGTGCCGCTGGAGACCCTCAGGCCAGCCGGGTCAGCAGCAGGGCCGACCACGAGGAAATCGTTGGACATCACTGGATGCCTCGTTTTTCCCCAACCGTCGCGCACAAACTCTGCCTCCAACTCGGGGGCGTGCGTAAGAGTCAAATCGATCCGCCCTTTTTTGGCAATTTGCAGCGCGCGGCCGCTGCCGAGGGCGATATGCCGGACCAGTATCCCAAAAGACTGAAAAAAGGCCTGTTCCAGCACATCCAGCAGGCCCGTTTCAGCCGGTTCCATGGTGCTCGCCAATAAAAGGTGCCTTTCGGAGGTCTCCACGCCGGCAGTCCGTTCCGAAGGCGGCATTCTGCCGGCAAGAGCAGCCCGGCCAACAAACCGCAGAAGCTGGGTGTCCATCTCCTGTTTGAACAGTGCATACTGCTCCAAAAGAATCCGGCCCTCTCCGGTAAGGGAAGTGCCGCCACCGGCGTGCCCTCCTGCCTGCCTGTAGACCAGTTTCAGTCCGAGGGTCTTTTCAGCAGACCGGATGAGCCCCCACGCATAACGGTAAGAAACACCCTGTTCCGACGCTGAACGACTGATGGAACCGTAAATCAATATGTTTTCCAGAAGATCGAACAAATCGCTCGCCGAGAGTCGTTTTTCCCCCTTCAGCTCAACCGTCACCCGAAACAGCTTGGAAAAATCATCCATCATGAGCTCACCTTTAACCGATTTATTTCCTGAACAGATCCAGGAACCGGTCCTCGTAAATTTCGTAAACCCCCCAGTAGTCCAGCTCTTCCTTGAGCCGGGAGGCCTCTATCTCGCCGCTTTTCACCTGCTTGAACAGTTTTTCGATCTTTTCCCGGGCCGCCTTGGGGATGCCCTGCTCGTCGCGGACCACTTCCGGGTATCCCGAGCTGTCTGTCCGGATAAAACCCCTCTTCCTGAAGGTGGGAAACTGGGAGTAGTAGGCGCTTTTGAGCACCATCTCGTGGACAAATTTCATTAAAGACACATCCCAGAAACCGGGAACGCCTTTAATGATCACGGAAAGGGGGTCTTTTTTGCGATCGATCTCCCTTTCGATTTTCTCCTTAACCCCCTCCAGGGTCTCGGAGAGCACCTCCATTTGCTCGTGTTTTTTTTCATAGCGGATGGTATAGAGCAGGGCGGCCAGGTTGGGGTTTTCCCGGGCCAGGTACTTCAGCGCTTCCGTCCCCTCTTCGCTGAAACCCTCCATCCGCAGCATGTGCTGGGGGGTGATTAGGCGGGGCTGCTCCCAGGTCAGCTCTCCCCTGCGCAGCACCGTGTCCACCTTTCCACTTCTCGCAAGCTCATCATAAACCGACCTGGAAAGGATATAATAGGTGACCATGGAGGAGCCGAAGGTTTCAAGCAGCTGCCGGGGATGTTTCAAGATTTCGGTCCTTTCCAGGACCTCCCTGATTTTATTCTCATCCATCAAAATCCTCCTAACCTGTACAAGCCAGAGACGAGGGCCCGGGCGAGGAAACCGCCCGATTACTGTTTTCCGTTTTCGCAGGTTTTCGACCAAAAGCCTGGCCAATTCGGGCGAGCGGTGCTTAAAGCGGGTCGATCGCTATTTCACCACGCCGAAAAGCATCAGGAAGCCAAATGTCAGCACGGAAACGACCAGCACCAGCGCGATAACGGCCAGCACCTGTTCCACCTTGTCCCTTCTCTTCTGCTTCTCCAGGCATTCGAAGCAGAGGGTCAACCTTCTGTAATTCAGCAGGGGAAACGCCGAGAGGGTGTAGCCTGCTCTCACCAGGTGTTCCCTGCTCTTGCCCGCTTCGACCTCCAGCCCGCATTGATGGCATTTTGCCATGCGCCACACTCCTCCATCAATTACAAAATGTGGCTACCCCATTAACTCAGGAAAGGGCAGTTTCTTGGTTACAATCTCGTAAGTACGCTCATACCCGCACCTGTGGCACTGGAATCCATTTAGCCAGCGCATCATGTTTAAAGGGTACCTGAGCTAAATCGATAATCGTTTTACAAAAAACGCGGAAGCCCGTCCGGCTGCACCCATAGGAGGAAGGCATTGTCTTTTCTACAAAACCGGCCGGCCTAGGCCCACTGAGGGACGGGCACGCCGGGAAGGCGAAGCCCCGTCATGTTTCTTGCCCGGAACGCCTCTCCCGCTGGATACGGCTGCTGCATTCACGGGGTGGCTTGTTTGCGGGACACGATTGCGCCCATGGAAGCGTTGTGCGGTTAACGACCCGGCCAGGTCAAGGAAAAGGCGGGTTTCCTTGTTCTCAGATTACTTCTACAATGCACACACATATTCCTGTCCAAAAGGGTCAAAGGAAATTTGAAAACCCCGGCCTAGCGGCCGGGGGTCTCAGATTTCGGCGGTGCCCTTCCTATGAGATGAAGGACAACCTCCCTCTGAACAGGAACCTCCTGGCCAACATAGCACCACCTCCTTTCGGAGCAGTACCATGTCAGCAGGTAAGGGGTCCCTGCGGGCCCATCGGTTTGCCCGTCAAGGCCCTTTCACCCCTTATTATAATGAGGCGTTTGGGGCATGTCAAGGGGCCGTCTCGGAAGAAGGAAAGAATTTCTTGCGGATCAGGAACAGTCCCAACAGGCCCACGGCCCCCCCCAGCCAGAGGGTGGAAAAACGCGTGATCACCGTGGTGGCCGCAGCCATCTCTGTGCCCAACCCCACAAAGAGCAAGAGGGCCATGATGCTCCCCTCCGCCACCCCCAACCCGCCGGGGAGGAAAGAGAGGGTCCCCACCACGGAGGAAAAGGCCACCACGAAAAAAGATTCCAGCACGGAAACGCTGCCGCCAATGGCCCTCACCGTAAAAAAGATGACAAACCCTTCGAAGCTCCAGGAAACCACACCGAGAAACGTGGTAAAGAGCAGGCTTTTCACGGTAAAAAGGGTCTTGCTGCTCTGCTGAAACTCGCGCAAAAACTGCGATCCCCTTTTAAAGAGCCATTTCTTCTCCAAAAAGCCGGCGAAGCGGTTAAACAGGGGATCATAGTGAAAAAACAACACCACAAAACCCAGGAAGACCGTCGTAAAAACGAGCACCAGCAGCCCATGGGCAAAATACAGCGAGCCGATGGAAGCCAGCAGCACCATGGCCAGCGCATCGGTGAGCCGTTCCGCCATCACCACCGGGGAAGTAACGCTTACCGGGGTCCCCATGTGCTCTTTTAAGAGATAGCATTTCAACAGCTCCCCCACTTTGGCCGGAGTGACTGTCATGCCCAGGCCGCTCATAAAGACCAGCCGGTTTGCAGCCGGTTCGGGTTTCACGCCCACCTGTTTGAGAAAATAGTTCCACTTCACGTAACGCAGCAGGTAGTTGAGCGGTGCCAGCATCAGGATTAAAGGCAGGTAGCGCAGGTCAAAGCGGGCAAACACGGCGATGACATCCCCGGCCCCCGCAATCACCAGCAGCCCGAACAGCACCGCCAACCCAACGATGACGCTGGTTATGATTGGTTTTTTGTAGCTGCGCTCCGTCTCCATCCCATCCTCCCTGCTGCAATGTTTTACATTCTTTACTTTCTACAAACAATACGAAGCTTCCTTTAAATGCTTCATTATATTGTATCCCCAACCCCGTTTCCGGGGGTTTCGGGCATTATATTATTATTGTCTTTGCTCCTTAACCTGTGATATATTGGTGTTGCCATCGGAATTTTTAAAATATTTAATTTTTCCTGTCTTGCGCCAAAAAACGTACATCCATAGAAATTCAGAACGCTTGTGAAGCCTGCTGCAGTATTAATATATCGAATTTTAATTTTAGGAGGCTCGAGGCTTGTGAAAGAAATACTGATCCAACTGGAACACTGTGTGGCTTGTAAAAGCTGTGTGCTGGCCTGTGCTGTGGAACATTCTGAAAGCAAGGAGCTTTTTTCTGCCATCTTTGAGACCCCCCCTCCTGTTGCAAGGATTTTTGTTGAAGCCGGAGAGGAGTTTAATTTTCCCCTGCAGTGCCGACATTGTGAAGAGGCCAAATGTGTCAAAGCTTGTATCAGCGGGGCCCTGTGGCAGGACAAAGAAAGCGGCCTGGTGCATCACGAGAAAGACAAATGTATCGGATGCTTGATGTGCGTGATGCTCTGTCCCTTTGGAGTACTTACCCAGGCCCGTGAGGAAAAAGTGGTTTTAAAATGCGATCGCTGCCCGGATCTGGATATACCAGCCTGCGTGGCATCCTGCCCCACAAAAGCAATGAGTTTAGAGGAAGTACCTGTCCATGCCAGGGAAAAAAGAAAAGAATATTTGACCAATTTTAAAGAACAGTGGTCCTGAAAGAAGGTGTAAAACATGAGCTATGCCAAATACGCCATCATAGGCGGTGGACCGGCGGCATTCTCTGCAATAGATACCATCAATAAGTTCGACAAGCAAGAAGAGATCGCGCTAATTGGGGCGGAAAACCATCTGCCTTATTACCGTCCCTTGATGCCAAATTATCTCGCAGGCTGGACAGCACGGGAAAAATTATACATGCGCCCTGAGGATTTTTACGCTCGCTCCAACGTCCGCTTTATCAACGGCAAAGCAATCCAGGTCAACGGCCGGCATAACCTATTAACTTATGAGAAATCTGAAAATGACGTAAAAGCGCCTGCAGAAGAAGAGCTAAAATTTGAAAAACTGCTCCTCGCCACCGGGGCGGATCCCGTGCAGCCAAACATCCCGGGGCTGGAAAATCCAGGTACTTACTTTTTGCGCACCATAAATGATGCAGATAATATCGGACGGAGAGCCAGGGAAGCGAAAAGGGCCGTAATGCTGGGAGGCGGTCTGGTCAGCTTAAAAACAGCCCAGGCATTACAGGCGTTGGGCCTGGAAGTGGTATTAATTATTTCTTCCAACAGGGTTTTTTCGCAAATGCTGGACTGGCAGGGTGGAGAATTGCTGGCTCATCATCTTAAAAAAGAGGGCATTAAGATATTTTTCCAAAACGAGGCTGACTTCATTCACAGCAACCGCTCGGGGGTCAAGAAAGTAACCCTGGCCGACGGCCAGGAATTGGAAGCGGAAATGGTTGTTGTTGGGAAAGGGGTAGAACCCGCCGTTTCCTTCCTGGAGGGAAGTGATGTTGAATTTGCAGAAGGAATACCTGTAAACGAAAAACTGCAGACCAATCTGCCCCATGTTTATGCTGCCGGGGATGTTACGCTGACCCAGGATTTATTATTTAACAAACCGGCCCTTCACCCTTTTTGGCCCAAAGCAACAGACCAGGGAGCGGTCGCCGGGGCAAACATGGCCGGGAAAGAACTGACCTACAGCGGCTGTATGGCCATGAACGCCACAGAAATTTTTGGCCTGCCGGTCATCGCAGCCGGCTTGGCCTGGGCGGAAAAAGAGGAGGATTTCCCTGGCGAAATATACCGTCCCCTTTATTTAGATTCACCGCCCTCCTATACCAAAATTGTTTTGAAGGACGACAGGCTGGTGGGGTACATCATCATCGGGGAAAACAGGAAAGCAGGGATACTAACCAACCTGATTATGAGCCAACAACTTCTTTCGCCATACCGCAAAAACCGTCTTATAAACGGAGAAGTGGTTTACCTTTAGACTCTTGAGAGAGCGTTCCGGCTTTCCTATTATAAACAAGATTACAAAGGGGAGTTATGTGCCATGGAAAAAGATAAGCTGGAAAGGAGAAGTATTGATCCGGCCGTTCAGGAGATGATTCGCAAGGCCGAAAGAGAGGGCACCGAGACAGTGTGGGAAAGGGCGGAATACCAGACGC
>PWTK01000017.1 GCA_003563895.1 Syntrophomonadaceae bacterium | reverse complement strand
TTTCAAACAGGAAATTCATAGCGGCGGAGTTGCATTTTCAAAGTAGCCTGGGGCCTTTATCGGATCTCCACGCCCGCCGCCTGCTCCCTTTCCCTGCGTTCAACCTCGCCGATCTCCCATGCCTTCCACCCGCTTTTCTCTAAATGAGAACGCACCACAGCCGCTTCTTCAGGTGGCACAACAAGCACCATGCCGACCCCCATGTTGAAGGTGCGGAACATTTCCTTTTCCTCTACCCTGCCCCTTTCTGCAATTAAAGGAAATATCGGCGGGACCTGCCAGCTCTTTTTCTCGATGACCGCCCGGGCATTGGGGGGCAGGATGCGCGGCAGGTTCTGTGCCAGCCCTCCGCCGGTGATGTGCGAAATGCCCTTGATCTCATGTTCCCGCAGCAGGGAAAGCAAAGGGGGCACATAAATGGCGGTGGGCTTTAACAGCTCTTCCCCCAGCGTCGCCCCCAGCTCGGGAACGTACTTCTCCGGCCTCCACGCCAGGTGTTCAAAAAATATTTTGCGGGCCAGGGAAAACCCGTTGCTGTGCAGGCCGGTGGAGGCCATCCCGATCAGCACGTCGCCGGGAGCGATGTGTTCGCCGGTGATGATTTTTTCCTTTTCCACGATTCCCACGGCAAACCCCGCCAGATCGTATTCCCCGGGACCGTAAAACCCGGGCATCTCGGCCGTTTCTCCACCGAGAAGGGCGCAGCCGGCCTGGCGGCACCCTTCGGCAATACCCCCCACCACCTCTTTAAACGTGGCGGTGTGGAGCTTTCCTGTCGCCAGGTAGTCCAGGAAGAACAGGGGCTCGGCCCCCTGCACCATCAGGTCGTTCACGCACATGGCTACCAGGTCGATGCCCACCGTATCGTGGCGTCCCGTCAGGAAAGCGATCTTCAGCTTCGTCCCCACGCCGTCCGTGGCCGCTGCCAGCACGGGCTCCCGGAACGACCCCAGGCGAGGCGCAAACAGGCCGGTGAAGCCGCCGATCTCCGTCAAAACCTCGGGGCGAAAAGTCCCTGCGACCATCTGCCTGATTTCCTGGACCGCTTTCTCCGCGGCATCGATATCGACTCCCGACTGCCGGTAATCAAAGCCGTTGGAAGACATTTAAACCACCCCGCTGCTGCCTGAGATTGACTTTTCCGCTTAGATGTGGGTACAGTTCTTTAAGAGACATCCATGAAGCTTTTCTTCACCATCAGAAAAATGAAAATGGCCATGCAGTATTTTCAGGGCAGACCCCTATGCCCCCCCAATATGGGGCACCATCAGAAAGATGAAAATCGATTACTGTTTGGCGACGGACCTTTGAGCGACATGTTCTATTTTCCGGGCTGGATAAAAGAGGTGAAGCAACCGCACTAAAATAACCTGCCGATTTCATCCGGGCAGCGCTGCCCTCACCAGAAGAATGCTTAAATGGGATACTGACCGGAAAAGCAGGCCAGGCAGAGATTATCCGGTGAAATTCCCACCGCGCCCAGCATGCCCCGGCGGCTGAGGTGGCCCAGGGAAACAGCCCCCACCTCCCGGCAAATTTCAGGCGCCGCCTTTTTATAGCCGATCAGCTCTTCGTAAGTGGGAGTATCGATCCCGTAATAACACGGAGAGATGACGGGTGGAGAGGCGATGCGGAGGTGCACCTCCCGCGCACCGGCCTGGTAAATCATCTTGACCAGTTTTTTGCTGGTCGTCCCACGGACAATGGAATCGTCCACCACCACCACTTTTTTCCCGCTGATCACTTTATGGACCGGGTTCAGCTTCAGCTGAACGCCGATATCGCGGATCTTCTGATCGGGCTGTATAAAGGTCCTGCCGATGTAGCGGTTTTTCACCAGCCCCATCTCGTAGGGGATGCCCAGCTCTTCGGCAAAACCGGAAGCCGCCGCCAGGCTGGAGTCGGGTACGCCGGTGACAAAATCGGCTTCAATGGGATGTTCCCGGGCCAGCCGCCTACCCAGTTCCTTGCGTACCAGGTGCACATTCATGCCCTCGATATTGCTGTCAGGCCGGGCAAAGTAGATGAACTCGAAAACGCAGAGCGCCCTGCGCCTGCTCTCCATGAATCTTTTGACCTGCAAACCGCTTTCGGTTAAAACGGCCATCTCTCCGGGCTCAATATCCCGGACCGTCTCCGCACCGATGGTATCGAAGGCACACGTTTCCGACGCAAAGCAGTAATTTCCCTTCCATTTTCCCAGGGAAAGGGGCCTGACCCCGTGGGGATCGCGCACGGCCACCAGGCTCTTTTCGGTCAAAATGAGAAAAACGTATGCACCGCGGAGCCACGGCAGAACCTTTTCCAGGGAGGAAAGCAGGTCGCTGTCTCCGTAACGCGCCACCAGGTGGGCGATCAGTTCGCTGTCAGTGGTGGTTTGAAAAATGGAGCCCTCGCCTTCAAGCTTTGTCCGGAGGGCCGGCGCATTGACCAGGTTCCCGTTGTGGGCCACCGCCAGGCTCCCCCCGCGGTAGCTGAACAGCAGGGGCTGGGCATTTTGGAGGTGTACCCCGCCGCTGGTAGGGTAGCGCACGTGTCCGATGGAGGCTATGCCGCTTATTTTTTCCAGCCCACTGGTGTCGGAAAACACTTCCGATACCAGCCCCATGCCCCTTTTTAAATATATTGTTTCCCCACTGCTCAGGGCCATGCCCGCGCTCTCCTGCCCCCGGTGCTGCAGCGCAAAAAGAGCAAAGTTTGTCAGTTGAAAAAGATCGCCGTTCGGCGCCCAGATACCAAACCCTCCACAGGCCTCCTCCATCCTGTCAGTCGAAAGCAAACCGGTTTGTTTTTTTTCCGGCAAGGAAGATGTTACAATGCCCGGCGGTTCATGTACCAAGGGAGTACCTCCTCCCAGGTGTGAATCAGTTTATGTAAGGAAAGGCGAATCGAGAAGCGGTCGTCGGTTTTTAAGGAAAACACATCCCCGCCCGTAATGCCCAAGCGGTGAAGGGGCAGGCCGTATCGGCCGGCTTTTTCCTTTAGCGCCGCTTCTTTTTCCTGCGCCAGGCTCATGACGACCCTGGACTGTGCTTCGCCAAAAAGCAGTTCATCCACACGGGCGCCTTCCGGCAGGAGGAGCTCCAGCTCAACCCCCCGCCCGCCCGCGATAGAGCTTTCGGCCAGCGCAACAGCCAGCCCTCCGTCTGAAAGGTCGTGGGCGGAAGAAAGGAGTCCTTCGCCGATCGCTTCCAGCAAAAAAAGGTGCAGGTTGCGGGCTCTTTCCAGGTCGGGCTGTAGCAGCTCCCCGGCCAGCTTTCCGTGATACACATGCAGGAACTCGCTGCCGGCCAGGCTGCCGGCGAGGTCCCCTACCAGGCAGACGAGCTCCCCGTCCTGCCTCCACCCCATGGGACAGTGCAGCCGGACATCTTCCAGAAGCCCCACCATGCCCACCACGGGGGTAGGAAATATCGCCTCTCCGCTGGTTTCGTTGTAAAAACTCACATTTCCGCCGGTGACGGGGGTCCCCAGGGCTTCGCAGGCCCGGGACATCCCTTCCACGGCCTGCCGGAACTGCCAGAAAACATGGGCCCGGGTGGGGCTGCCGAAGTTCAGGCAGTTGGTTATGGCCAGCGGCCTGGCGCCGGTGACGGCTACGTTCCGCGCGGCCTCCACCACGGCAATCATGCCGCCCTTGTATGGATCCAGGTAGGTATAGCGGCTGTTGCCGTCAACAGAGAGGGCCAGCCCTTTCGGTTCCACTTCCCTGAGGCGTATCACCGCCGCATCCCCGCCGGGAAGCCCTGCCGTGCAAGTCCGGACCTGCTGGTCGTACTGGCGAAAGATCCATTCTTTGGAAGCAATGTTGGGGGAAGCCATAAGCTTCAAAAACGCTTCCTCCAGGTTTCCAGGGACAGGCAGCTCTGCCGGATGCTCCGCTTTCAATTCCCTGAACCAGGGCGGCTCTTCGAAGGGGGGGTCGTATGACGGCGCAGCCTCACAGAGCATTTTGGCCGGGAAACAGGCCATCTTTTCTCCCCGCATAAAAAGCTCCAGCATCCCCCCGGAAACCACTTCGCCAATGCTGTTTATTTCCAACCCCCAGCGCTCGAATACCTCCCTCACCTGCTGCTCCTTTGCAGGTTCAACGACCAGGAGCATTCTTTCCTGGGATTCCGAGAGCATGATTTCGTAAGGGTCCATATCTTCTTCCCTGCAGTGCACCCTGTCCAGGTTTAATCTCATTCCGCCGCCGGCCCGGGAGGACATTTCTGAAGCAGCACAGGTCAGCCCCGCTCCGCCCAGGTCCTGGACACCCACCACAAGGCCCCTTTCCATGACCTCCAGGCACGATTCGATAAGCAATTTCTCTGTGAAGGGATCGCCCACCTGCACGGCCGGGCGCTGCTCTTCCGATTGTTCGTCCAGTTCTTCTGAAGCAAAGGTTACGCCGTGCAGCCCGTCCCTTCCGGTCCGGGCACCGGCCAGCATGACGGCATTGCCTTCTCCCCGGGCTGTGCCCCGGGTAATGGAAGAAGCGGGGAGTATCCCCACGCACATGGCATTTACCAGCGGGTTGCCCGCGTAGGTGGGGTAAAAACAGGCTTCCCCACCCACCGTGGGAATGCCCACGCAGTTGCCGTAACCCCCAATCCCGGCCACCACTCCCTCGACCAGGTAACGCACCCTGGCGCTTTCCAGGGAGCCGAAGCGAAGCGAGTTGAGCAGGGCCACGGGCCGGGCACCCATGGAAAATATATCCCGAATAATCCCCCCCACACCGGTGGCCGCGCCCTGGTAGGGCTCTATGGCAGAGGGGTGGTTGTGGCTTTCAATCTTGAAGGAAACGGCCCATCCACCGCCAATATCAACGACGCCCGCATTTTCTCCAGGACCCTGCAAGACCTGGGGGCCCTGGGTCGGAAACTTTTCCAGAACCCTGCGGGAGCTTTTATAGCTGCAGTGCTCGGACCACATCACGCTGAACATGCCCAGCTCAAGCCTGTTGGGCTCCCGGCCCAAAAGCTCGAGGATCCTCCTGTATTCCCCGTCGGTCAAACCCATCTGGCAGTGCAGGCCCTGTTCCAAGCTATTTTTCCCCCCAATGGGCTAATATTGATTGAAAGACCAACCGGCCGTCTTCAGAACCCAGGAGGGCTTCCGCGGCCCTTTCCGGATGAGGCATCATCCCCAGCACATTGCCCCCTTCGCTGCATATCCCGGCGATATTGGCCAGCGACCCGTTGGGGTTGGAGGGCTGATCTGTCTCGCCGGCCGGGCTGGCATAGCGGAAAACCACCCGGTTGTGTCGAAACAGTTCTTCCAGGGTATCGGAGTCGCAGTAATAATTGCCGTCCCCGTGCGCGACCGGCATCCTGAGCAGCTGCCCGGGTCGCATGAGGTTGGTAAAGGGAAGCCCGGCATTCTCCACTTTTATGTGGGTCGAGGAGCATCGGAACTGGAGGTGTAGATTGCGGTAAAGGGCGCCGGGCAAAAGCCCGGACTCAACCAGCACCTGGAAGCCGTTGCAGATGCCAAGCACCAGGCCTCCGCGCAAAGCGAACTCTTTCAAGGGCTCCATGACGGGGGAAAAGCTGGCAATTGCGCCGGGCCTCAAGTAATCGCCGTACGTGAACCCTCCGGGCAGAATGATGCAGTCGCAGCCGTCCAGTTTTTTTTCACCGTGCCAGATATATTTCACCGGCTTCTCCAGGACATCCCGGACCAGATGGTAGGCGTCCAGGTCACAATTTGAGCCGGGGAAAACAAGTACCCCAAATTTCATCCAGCAGGGTGCCGGGCTGAACAGTCGTCCGCCGGCACCGCTCCTCCCTTCCTGTCGGCCTCTCTGCAGCCGGAAACTGCGGCGCGACTTTTATTTATCAACACCATCATCCGCCCGGTAAATCCTATAGGTGTATTCCTCGATGACGGGGTTGGTCAGCAAGCGCCTGCACATCTCTTCCACCTGCGCGCTCGCCTCTTCTTCCGAGGCCTTTTCCAGGAGAAGTTCCATGTACTTCCCCACGCGCACCCGGCCCACGTTCCCATATCCCAGGGCAGCCAGCGCCTTCTCCACCGCGGCGCCCTGGGGGTCCAGCACGCTCTTTTTCAAGGTTACCTGGATCTCGACTTTCCAGTTTATGTCAGCGCACCCCCTCCATCCGGCGCTGCACCTCGCGGTAGGCCTCCATGACATCTCCCATGTCGCGGCGGAAGCGGTCTTTGTCCATCTTCTCACCGGTCTCGGCGTCCCAGAAGCGGCAGGAATCCGGGGATATTTCATCCCCCAGCAAAATTTCTCCCTTGTGGCGTCCAAATTCCATCTTGAAATCGACCAGGGTGATCTTCAGGGATTTGAAGTACTCCCTCAAAATCGCGTTTATTTCCAGCGCAACGGTTTCGATCCGGTCCAACTCATTCGGCTCGGCCAGCTCGAGGGCGTAAATGTGGTAACGGTTGAGCATGGGGTCGTGCAGTTCATCGTTTTTCAGGTTCATCTCCAGCACGGTTCTGGACAGGGGAGTGCCTTCATCCAGGCCTATCCTTTTGGTGAGGCTCCCGGCAGTGATGTTGCGCGCCACAATTTCTATCGGAATGATATGAAGCGCCTTCACCAGCATTTCGCGCTCGCCGAGGGATTTCACGAAATGGGTGGGGATCCCTTTTGCTTCCAGCAGCTCAAAAATAATGGAAGAAATGCGGTTGTTGTAAACCCCCTTGCCCTCCAGTTCCTCTTTCTTCAAGCCGTCGAAGGCCGTGGTGGTATCTTTAAATACTACCACCCGGAGGTCGGGATCGGTCGTGCTGAAAACCTTCTTGGCCTTGCCTTCGTAGAGGAGTTCTTTTTTTTCCAAAGGCGCCACCCTCTTTTCTGTCGGATTATTTTTGCGGCTCCAGCCCCAGCCTGCTGTAAATCCAGTCTACGCGGCGTAAATTCCGGGCCGGGTCGAAGCAGGCATCGAGTTCTTCCCGGGACAGATGGGAGAGAATTCTTTCGTCTTCCTCCAGGAGGGAGCGGAAAGAACGGGCTTCTTCCCAAGCACGCATGGCATGCGCCTGGATCCAGTCGTAAGCTTCCTCCCGGGAAAGCCCCTTTTCCACCAGGGCCAGCAGAACGTTCTGCGAATAGACCAGCCCCCGGGTTTGCTCCAGGTTGCGCTGCATGTTCTCCGGGTAGACGTGCAGACCGTCCACAACACGCACCATCTGGTGGAGCATGTAGTCGACCAGGATGGCCGAATCGGGGAATATCACCCGCTCTGCAGAAGAATGGGAGATATCCCGCTCGTGCCAGAGAGGAATATTTTCCAGCGCCGCTCCCGCATTTGCCCTCACCAGCCGGGCCAGCCCGCTGATCTGTTCGCAGGAAACGGGATTGCGCTTGTGCGGCATGGCCGAAGAGCCCTTCTGTCCCCGGTAAAAGGGCTCTTCCACCTCGCGGACTTCTGTTTTTTGCAGCCCCCTGATCTCCACCGCAAATTTGTCCAGCGATGAAGCCAACAGGGCCAGGACAGAAACATATTCGGCATGGCGGTCGCGCTGCAGGATTTGGGTGGAAATGGGCGCCGGTTTCAACCCCAATTGGCGGCAGACCTCCTCTTCCACGGCCGGGTCGAGGTGGGCATAGGTACCCACGGCGCCGGAGAGCTTGCCGTAGGAGATGTTCTCCGCGGCCCTCTGCAGCCGGAGTCGCTGCCGGTTCATTTCATCCCACCAGAGGGCAAATTTCAAGCCCAGCGTGATGGGCTCGGCATGTACCCCGTGGGTGCGGCCAACCATGACCGTATCGCGGTGTTCCACCGCCCTTTTTTGCAGGGAGGCCGAAAGCGCCCCAACGCCCTCGTCAAGCAAAGAGGCCGCTTCTTTGAGCAGCAGCGACAGCGCCGTGTCCACCACGTCGTAAGAAGTCAGCCCGTAATGAAAATACCGGGACTCCTCTCCCAGGCTTTCGGCCACACAGCGGGTAAACGCCATCACGTCATGGCGGGTCTCCTGTTCGATCTCCTGGATCCGCTCCACCGAGAAGCCGGCCTTTTGGGAAATGGCCTCGGCGGCCTGGCGGGGGATCATGCCGCGGGCGGCCATGGCGTGGCAGGCGGCGATCTCCACCTCCAGAAACTTTTGATAGCGGTTCTGCAGGGTCCAGATGCGGCCCATGTCGGGCCTCGTATATCGTTCCAGCAAGTCCGGCACCCCCCCCTCGCATGGGAAAATATGGCTGTTGATCCGGTTGCGCTGCGGAATCCCTACAAGATGGAAAGAGGGGCTCCCCGGCGGTGCAGCGCGAGAGAAAGGGCGCGGGGGCTCATGTTTCCAGGCCTGCTGCTGTCCTTCTCCCGGCTTTTTCCCCGCTAGCGGCTTTCCTCCAGGTATTTTTTATGGCCCATCTCCTGCAGGCGGAGGTTTTTTTCGCTCACTTTTTGGGCCAGTTCTTGCTTGAACTCCGCCACCCTGCCGCGCACTTCGGGATCGGTGGCGCCGATAATTTTCGCCGCCAGGATACCGGCATTATAGGCGCCGTCCACGGCTACCGTGGCCACGGGGATGCCCCGGGGCATCTGGACCATGGCATAAAGGGCATCGATCCCGCCCAGGCCAGAGCCGCCCAGGGGGACAGCAATGACAGGAAGCGGGGTCAGCGCTGCGATGACCCCGGCCAGGTGGGCTGCCCCGCCCGCCCCGGCGATGACTACCGCAAAACCGCGTTCCACGGCTCGGCGGGCAAAATCCGCTGTCTCGTCCGGGAGGCGGTGCGCGGAAAGGATCTGCACTTCGTACGGGAGGCCGAACTTTTCCAGGGCTTCCAGGCATTGGGACATCACGGGGAGGTCGGAATCGCTCCCCATCACCACTCCTACTTTGGTTCCCGTCTCGTTGGACACTCGTCGGACACCTTCCCCGTAAACAGGATGAAAAGCTTCTGCGTGACTACTCCCACTCTATTGTGCCGGGGGGCTTGGAGGTGAGATCGTACACAAAGCGCGTCACCTGGGGAATCTCGTTCACCACCCGGCTGGAAATGCGGCCCAGCACCTCATAAGGAATGGGATACCAGTCCGCGGTCATCCCGTCCTGGCTGGTCACGGCCCTCATCGCCACAGTATAGCCGTAGATGCGGCGATCCCCCTTCACCCCCACCGACAGAACCCCCGGGAGCACGGCAAAGACCTGCCATATCTCGCGGTAGAGGCCGGCCTTTGTGATTTCCTCGATGATGATGGCATCGGCCTCCCTCAGCACCGCCAGGCGTTCGGGGGTTACCTCGCCGATAACCCTCACCGCCAATCCCGGGCCGGGGAAGGGATGCCTCCAGACAATTTCCTGCGGAAGCCCCAGCTCCTCCGCCACGCGGCGCACTTCGTCTTTGAAAAGATACTTCAAGGGTTCAATCAGGGAAAAGGACATGTCGTCGGGCAGCCCGCCCACATTGTGGTGGGATTTGATAACGGCAGCAGTGGCCGTGCCGCTTTCGATCACGTCCGGGTAAAGGGTCCCCTGAACCAGGTGGTCAATGCTTCCAATTTTTTCAGCTTCCCGTTCAAAAACGCGGATAAAGTGGTTCCCGATGATTTTTCTCTTTTTTTCGGGATCGGCAACCCCCTTCAGCCGCGCTAAAAACTCCCCGGCCGCATCGACAAAGACGAGTCTCATCTGAAACTGCTCCCGGAACACAGATAGCACCTGCTCCTTTTCCCCTTTGCGCAGCAGCCCGTGATCAACAAAAATGCATGTCAGGCGGGGGCCAATAGCCCGGTGCACCAGCGCGGCGGCCACCGAAGAATCGATCCCCCCGCTCAACCCGCAAACCACGTGGTCCTTTTCTCCGACCTCATTTCGTATTTCTGCAATGCTCGCCTCAATAAAATTTTCCATCGTCCAGTCGCCCTTAAAGCGGCAGATTTCAAACAGGTAATTGCGCAAAATTCTGCCGCCCTGGGGGGGGTGGATCACTTCCGGGTGGAACTGCAGCCCATAAAACTGCCTTTGTCCGTCGGCCATAACCACCACAGAGGTGTTGTCGCTCTCCGCCAAAATGGTAAAATCGGGGGGAGGGCTTTTCACCGAGTCCCCGTGGCTCATCCAGGCAATGAATTCCCTTTCCAGCCCGCGCAGGAGTTCCCCTTCTTCCCTGCGGCGCACCCGCGTTTTTCCATACTCCTGGTTCACGGACAGCTCCACCGTCCCTCCCAGGTCCGCAGCCATAACCTGCATGCCGTAACAGATGCCCAGGATGGGAATGCCCAGATCGTAAAGCCTCCGGTCACAGCGTGGCGCGCCTTCATCATAGACGCTGGCATATCCCCCCGAAAAAATCAGGGCTGAAGGCCCCGAGCGCAAAATTTCTTCATATGGGGTATTGTAAGGGACAATTTCGCAGTAAACATTCTGCTCCCTGATGCGACGGGCGATGAGCTGCGTATACTGCCCGCCAAAATCCAAAATTACCAGCTTCTCCATCTTTACAATTGCCCCTTTAAATTGGAATAAAGCCTGTCCGGCTTTGTCACCCCTGCCCCTATGCCTCGGCACCAACTCACGAGTTATTTATTTCGTCAAGCCTTTTCTTTTTTCCTGCTCTATTTTTAAAAGGCGCCCCTTAAAAACCTGATTTTATAAATGACAAAAAGAGCCGTCTTCAGCGTGAAGACAGCTCTTGGTAAAGATGTCAGCAACCCTTCCTACAGCGAACGGTTCATTTGCCCGCGCCACAAGGGAAGGTTTCACCTGGGGCACCCCCCCTGGCAGCGCCGGGCGAACATTTTCGCTGTGGGTTTTTTAAACCTCGGGTTATTATTCCTGGATCCCCCTGCCGGACGTCTTACATGGGGGGCATCCCCATGCCGGCCGCTCCGCCCATACCGCTGTTTTCTTCGGGCTTTTCGCAGACGACCGCTTCAGTGGTCAGGAAGAGGGAGGCGATGCTGGCCGCGTTCTGGATGGCCGAGCGCACGACCTTGGCCGGGTCGACAACGCCGCTCTCCATCATGTTCTCGTATTGTCCGGTCATGGCGTTGTAGCCCATGCCTTTGTCCATGTTCTTGACCCTCTCCACCACGATGGAGCCTTCCTCGCCGGCGTTCTCGGCGATAAAGCGGAGGGGATCCTCCAGGGCGCGGCGGACGATCTGCACGCCGATCATCTTGTCGGCTTCCAGATCAAGGTTTTCCAAGGCTTCAACCGCATTCAGGTAGGCCACGCCGCCTCCGGGGACAATGCCTTCCTCCACCGCGGCGCGGGTCGCCGAAAGGGCGTCCTCGATGCGCAGCTTCCTTTCCTTCATTTCCGTTTCGGTCGCCGCGCCCACCTCAATGACCGCCACGCCGCCGGCCAGCTTCGCCAGGCGCTCCTGCAGCTTCTCCTTGTCAAAATCGGAGGTGCTCTCCTCGATCTGGGCGCGGATCTGCTTGATGCGCTTCTCGATCTCTTCCGGTG
>PWTK01000079.1 GCA_003563895.1 Syntrophomonadaceae bacterium | reverse complement strand
TTTTAAAATACAGGCATATCAAGGCTTACAGGGATTGCAGCCAAACAACTTTTCGCGCCATTTTTCTAACAAAGTTTTGAAATATAAAGGGTTTGAAGCATTTTTCATGCGTCAGCCCTGGGTCCCATGCATTGTTGTTGGCATTTCTGCAATAAAAGGATAATCCTACAGCAGTGCTGCCGATTCCCCTATCTTTTTCTCTCAAGGGTCAGGAAAGTGTGGCCGTATTTATTTCTATCGTCAACGATCCCTTCTTTTTTCTCCTTTACTGTCCACACCGATTGATCGTAATCCAGGAAGTATGTGTCCCCCTCGAATTCTTCGTGAATTTCTGTGATGTACATTCTTTCCGTATGCGGCATCAACATTTTGAATATCTCTGCTCCCCCGATAACAAAATACTCTTCGTCCGAGTGCACATAGGGCATGAGATCCTCTAAATCGTGGGTGATTTGCACATTTTCATCATTTACCCGGTAGTTTTTGTCCCGCGTGAGTACGATGTGCTTCCTGCCGGGAAGCACTTTGGGCAGTGATTCAAAGGTTTTTCTCCCCATGATCATCGTCTTGCTCCCGGAAAGCGTTTTTTGCCTGAAAAATTTTAGATCGTTTGGCAGGTGCCAGGGGAGTTTGTTGTCCTTCCCTATCACCTTATTTTTAGCAACAGCCGTCACAAAGGATAGCATGCTGAAAACCCCTCCCGTTCTAAAAAAGTTGTCAACGCCTCAAGGCCGCAAGTGCCATCGGTAAGCCAAAGCCCTCCTGAAAATGCAACTCCGCCGTAATGAATTTCCTGTTTGAAAAAGAACATTTTCGCCCTTCTGGTGGTGAAGCGAAGCTTCATGACGGTTTCTTTAATAAGCCAGGCTGATTTGCTTTTACTTCCTGAGCTGGCGATATAATATCCAAGCCCTGAATTTTAGCATGTTTGTGGTTGCGGCATAGAGCAGGTAGTAGCGAAAAATAATAACTTTGAGCCTTCTGAAACCCCATGAACACGCAACTGGAATATTTTACAGCCAAACCCGGTTTACTTATCTCATGTTCAACGTGTGAGCAGATTTTCCTGCATGAACCTGACCGGCATCGGCCCCATGATGAGAGCGATCGCGCATGTCAGGGAGCGTGTCAGAGGGCGACCGTTATGCCAAAATCGAACCCGAAATTCTGTATAACAGTTTGTTGAATGGAATTGAGAACAGCTCAGCCGGGAGTTCTTCGCGCTGGTGGAAAAAGCCGGGGTGGAAACCACCGCCACAGATGAGCTGCGCCGCCGCTCCGAAATGGCCGCCGCGCATGCGGCCGCACCCGGGTCGCCTGCACCGGAGTCGGCCACCGAATAAGGCGACAGCCGGTCAGGCCTGTTCGGGGATGATGGGAAGGCTCCATGCCGGCCAACCCGGGGGCCGCGTGAGGGAGAAACCTTCAAGAGGTAAACCACTCCACCCACCGTGCCTTACGCAACCCCGCAAACATCTCCGCTGGAAGGGAGGGGGCTTTTTTGAAAAGAAACTGGTTGTTGACCGCCGTCATTATCATCCTTCTCATCGCGGTGATTGCTGCCCGGGTCATCAGATAACCGCCGCGACATGGCCGTGCTGCCGCCGTCCCCAGGTACGGAGGGAGCGGGACGAGGGAAGGGCAGGGAAGGTCGGGCAAGGGAAAGTCATAGAAGTGGCGTGTGGAAGGCCGGGCCAGCTGATCTCTTTGTTGTTCAGCAAAAGGAAAGGAGCCCTCTCGCGTCGAATGCAAGTACTATCTTCATTGCTAGCAAAGGACGTGCTGTGAGGAATGTCTGACACAGAAAAATATCTGAAAAGCCTGGAGTTATCGATTGTTTTGCGGGAACCCGTTATTGGAACAATCGTAGAGTCATTTTGCCTTCCTCCCGGGAGCAGCGGCCTGGATGTGGGGTGTGGAAACGGTTATTTCACTTTGATGTTGGCGGAGGCGGTAGGGGCTTCCGGACACGTTACCGGTCTTGATCGGGAAGAGGAGTTTCTGGCAAAGGGACGCGCCTTGGCGGAGAAATCAGGTTTAAAGAAAAGGGTTTCTTTTGCGAAGGGTGACGTGACAAATCTTCCTTTTTATAATGACGTTTTTGACTGGGCCTGCAGCATGGACTGCATCGGGTTGGTGCAAATAGACCCGGTATTGCTGCTGAAAGAGCTCGCCCGGGTGGTGAAGCCAGGAGGGGTGGCATATATCCTTTTTTGGTCTTCGCAAATGCTGCTTCCCGGCTATCCGGCGCTGGAGGCCCGACTGAATGCCACGTCTTCAGGGCTGGCTCCTTTTGACGAAACAATGGAGCCGGAGCTGCACAACATGCGCGCCCGGGAGTGGTTGCGAAAGGCCGGCTTGCGCGAACCGCAGGCACGGACTTTTGTAGGGGATATCAGCGCGCCTTTCACTCTTGAAATGCGCAGGGCGCTGGTTGACCTCTTTGGAATGCGCTGGGGGGAAAATAACCCGGAATTGTCGGAGGAAGACCGGGCGAAGTATCGGTATCTCTGCCGGGAGGATTCTCCGGGCTGCATACTGGATGTCCCCGGCTACTATGCTTTTTTTACATATTCCGTTTTTTGGGGCACAGTTGCTTGAGGTGATGCGGAACCGATATCTAAAGATGAACAAAGCCATAAGCTCCATACCCGTTACGAACCAATATATGGCAAAACGTGAAAGAAGAACCGTCCCCTGGCACCGATCCCTGACACCACACCCTATCACCGCCTGTCACCGTGCCGTCCTCAGATACCGCTGGGAGAACCGTCCCCTCAGGAACGATTGCACGGTTCGGCAGCGGAAGAAAGCGGAAAAACAGAGCGGGGGCGGAGCAGCCACGGGCAGGCAGGAACTTCTGAAATTGCGGGATACGCGCCGGTTTCTCCCTTGCGGTTTTTTCTGCCTTGACAGTGTTGATGCAACGTGATAACATAAAAATCGATTGGTAGCAGTTGATTGTTAACTGCGCCTTTCTTCCAGACAACCGAATATTCCTGTGATGGGGAAAAAGGAACCAGGTGAGAATCCTGGGCGGTCGCGCCACTGTAATCGGGGTGCGGTTTCCATCAAGCCACTGGGCTGAACGGGCCTGGGAAGGCGGAAAACCGTTGAAACCGAAAGCCAGGAAACTTGTCCGCATCACAGCACCGACAGCTTCTTCGCAGGAAAGAAGGGGTGCTCGCATAGAGGGGTATGGACACCCTCGATGATTGGCCCGAACAACCTCGGCAGCTTCCCATGCGAAGTGCCGGGGTTTCTTTATGATCCGCTGTTTTTAGAGGTGATCATCATGAAGCAGAAAGCCGCCTCCCAGGAACGGATAAATGAAAAAGAGGCAAAACTGATCAAGCTGCTGCGCACGATTCGCTCCGGCGAGGTCCGCATTGTCGTCCAGGACGGGCTGCCGATTCGCGTGGAAGAGCTGCACCGCTCGATAGAGCTGGAAAAGTAAAAAAGCCGACTGGATAATCAGAGGCCGAAGTGAAGAAAGGTGGTGTACTCTGGTTGAGGTGAGGCGATGAAAGAAAAAAACAAGGACGTAGATGTTGGGAGTCTGAAGGACCTCAAAACTCAAGAAAGAGAAATCATTAACCTGATCCGCGAGATCGGGTTTGGAGAAATCCGTTTGACCATCCGGGACGGGGTTCCCGTCCGGATCGAGGAGTACAAGCGATCGGTGAAGCTTTAAAGGAATTTGGCTTCGACAAAAAAGGTGATTTTCCCCGCACCGACTGGGGAATCCACGCAGGAAAGCCGCCAGGGACAGGATCGGTGTCAGGTTCCCTGCACACTCGAGGGGGCTCAAGGCTTCCCTTTGGGCTAAATATAAAAGCATCACCGCCAAAACGACGGGCTGACTGGAAAACCAGAGGCGCTGTTGATGAAAACAGGCCCTGGTTTTTATTTTAAGGAATAAAGAGGAGGAGATTGCTTTGGCAAAACAGCTTGCAAAACGCAAGTCGCGGAGAGGATGCCTGGTCTGGTTTTTTAGCCTGCTGATGGTGCTATCCATCATCGGGCCGATACCGGCTATGGCCGTTGAAAACGACGGGTCTCATGATAACGGCATCAAAAATCATTCGGAAACATCGGCAGAAGCGTTATATATTGACCTGCGCGCCACCGGCTTGGCCGGGGATATTTTTAATGAAAGTGAATACGAGGTGCATGCGGGCGAAGTTGATATCACCATTAACGGTGAGGAACACGCCCTGGACCGACACACGGCTATGGGGGCCCTGGTCCACTACTGTCTGGAAAAGGAAATCGATTTTGAGATTACGGACGATCTTTCACGGGGGCTCTTTGTCAACCAGATCGGTGATGACGAAGACGACAAAGGGAATTGGATGTATTACGTCAGCGCCTCCTCGCCCTGGCTAGGTGCGGCCGAGTACGAGCTTGATGACGGGGATCTGCTGCATTTTGCTAACTTTTACCTCAATCTATATTCTCTCGTCCTGAGCCTTGATAGGGACACAATAGAAGTCGGCGAGAGCGTGACGGTTACGGTTGAATATACCGACGGCAGCGGCAACACCGGGAAAATCGAAGGTGCCGATGTTTTCATCAGTGATGAAACAGATGATTGGGGCAGCCCTGTTGCTGTCGAGACCTCCATCGGCCAGACTGATGCTGACGGAAAATATTCGATCACCTTGAACGAAGAAGGCACTTTTTACCCTTATGCCGAGTGGGAAGGTAAGTCCACCCTGTTCCAGTGGCCGGTGGCATCAGTAGATGTGGGGAAAAAAACGGTTGAGCTGACACCGTCGGACAGTGACTGGGTGAAAAACGGTTATACGGTACTCGACGCGCTTCTCAAATTCCAGCAGGACGACGGCAGTTTTTGGTGGCAGGAAGGCACTGCCGGTGCCGTAAAAATGTCTACTGTGGATTCCCTTGCTGCGCTGATTGACCTGGCTTACGGAGAATCAGCCAGGCACAAATTGGGCCAGAATGTAAGTTTTGACACAGAACATGAAATGCTTTCCAGGGCTCTTGATAGTACGATCGCATGGTATGAAGAAAACCATAACCCACCTGAATCCTGGGTAGGGCTGCCGGCGCTGTGGGCTGCCGGCGAAAATTTAAATGCAGCTCCCTGGCAGGCAAACCAGGATTGGCGGAACACCGATCCCGGGTTTGAGGCGGATACATCAGGCAATGAACATATCCATCATATTTTCAAACTGCTTTCGGTGGGAGAGAATCCCGCAGACATATGGGGGGGTCGAAACCTCTTTGCAGAACTGGCCGCCCAACAGGATGAAAATGACGGTTCTTTCGGCAATCTCGGAAAGCATATCTGGGCCATGGTGGCCCTCGACGTAGGCAAAGAACTTCAAAAAGATGTGGGAAGTTGGGGTGAAGGAAGTCGCAGGGAAAGCGCGGTGGAGCATCTTCTGGCGCAGCAGGAAGGTGACGGCAGCTTTGTTGAGTTCAGTCAGCTGGACGATACTGGTTCCTCACTGTTAGCCCTCTCCAATTATAGGGGCGATGCGGATGTGGAGGCAGCAATTGATAAAGCGGTTGCTTTCCTCCAGGGCAAACAGGAGGACAGCGGCGGATTTGCCACAGGAGGGGAGTGGGGTGCAGAAAATGCCAATTCCAATGCCGCCGTTATCTCCGGCCTGGTTGCTGTGGGGGAAGATTTATTCATCGAAGAGAATGTCATCGAAGTAGATGACACACCCTTGAAAATTACTATCCCGGAAGACACAGCAAGCTCCAAGCTCATGACTTCTCCGACGGAGGAAAATGGCGCAAAAACCGCTACCCTGCCCTCCATTGAAGTGGAGGCTGAAACCACACTGGGCACCGCCAGGCTTTCCATACCCCAGGACACCGAGGTGACCGGTGCGGGCAGCTGGGACGGCTCCATAAAGCTGCCCGCCCTTAAGGATGTCGGCAGTGTAAATTTGAGCGATGGCCGTGTAAACGCAGTTATAGAAGTAGGTTTTCCCGACGGTCAGCTGGATTTTGACAGGCCCGTTCGATTGAGCATGCCGGGCCAAGTCGGGAAGTCGGCAGGCTTTACCAGGGGAGACGTTCCGGTAACAGAGATTGAGCGGTTGCTGGATGAAGATTCCCCAGTATATGCCGCTGACAATCTTTCCCCCGGGGAAGCGGGCAAGATTGATGTTAACGAGGACCTGGTCGTCTGGACGATGCACTTCACCATGTTCGTAGCTTATACACCGGATTCCACACCATCTCCTCCAAACGGCAGTCCATCTCCTTCCCCGCCTGCGGAAAGCGTCACTCTCTCCGTGGATGCAAAGACCATCGGCAAAGGAGATATCATCAGCTACACAACGGTTGAGCTCGAAGACGGGGATACCGCCTATACCGTTCTGCAACGCGAGGCTGACAGGCGGGGCATATCTGTTTCGGGTTCGGCGAGTTATGTAAGCGGCATCGACGGCATATATGAATTCGACCACGGTCCATTGAGCGGTTGGAAGTATTCGGTTAACGGTGTATTTCCCAGCAAGGGGGCGGGTGAATACCTGCTGCACGACGGCGACCAACTGCGCTGGAGGTATTCGACCGATGGCGGTGAGGATTTGGGTATGGAGATAGACGATCCAGCGGAAGAAGCAAAAGAGGAAGAAATGATTGAAAAAGATGTAGAAGAAATAAAGGATCTGTTAAAAGAGAAAGCCGATCACGCTGCCGGTTGGATTCTCTCCCACGCAGACCTTTCGGAGCCGGCCCCCCATCTCGACTGGAGCATTTTCGCCGTGGCGCGGGCTGGCGCGGAGGTGCCGGAGGGGTACCGGGAACTGTTGATAAACCATGTCGTGGAAAGCGGCGGCGATTTCAGGCTGGTTACGGATTACGCCCGGCTGGCGCTGGCTGCGGCATCTGTTGGAATAAATCCGGCAGACCTGGCCGGTTACGACCTGCTGGAAAAAATATATTCCAGCGAAAGGATGACCAACCAGGGTGCCAACGGGCCCGCCTTTGCGCTCATCGCCCTGGATGCCTTGGCTCGCGAAGTGCCTGAGGATGCCCCCTGGATCCGGGAGCGTCTTGTGGACTGGATCCTGAAGCAGCAGAACCGGGACGGTGGTTTCCCCCTGCACAAAGGGGGAAGCGGGAGCGTCAGCGAAGTCGATGTAACGGCCATGGTGCTGCAAGCCCTTTCCAACCACCAACACCGGCAGGAAGTGGAAGAAGCGGTGGAAAGGGCCCTGGACTGGCTTTCAGACCAGCAGCTTTCTAACGGCGGCTTTAAGTCCTTGGACGAGGAAAACTGCGAATCCGTCTCCCAGGTGATCATTGCCTTGACCGCTTTGGATATCGATCCCCTGGATGAGCGCTTCGTGCAGAATGAAGGCAGCCTGCTAAGCAACCTCCTTTCCTTTGCTGGAGAGGAAGACGGCGGTTTTGCCCACATCCGGGGAGAGGAAAGCAGCCGCATCGCCACCCAGCAGGCCCTAATGGCCATCACCGCTTACCAGCGTTGGCTCGAGGGCGAAAGCGGCCTCTTTGACCTGGCAGATAGGGAACTGGACGCGATCGAGGAGGACACGAAGGAAGAGGAAGAGCGTTACTTCCTGGACGAAGATCGCATTTCCTGGTGGGCCGCGGAGCATGTGCGGAAGGCCTGGGAGTACGGGCTGATTAAGGGGGTAAGTGAGACCGAGCCCCGCTTTGAGCCTCTGAGAGAGTTGACGCGGGCAGAGATCACCACCATGCTGGTTCGCCTCTCCGGGGTAGAGCGGCTGGAACAGCCGGCAGCATATTTTGCCGACGTCCATCCGGGAGACTGGTACTTCGGGCAGGTGATGACCGCCTGGGAAAACGGGCTCGTTCGCGGCGTAGCCGACGATCAGTTTGCCCCCGACCGCGCGATGACCCGGCAAGAAATCGCCGTCATGCTGAACCGCATGCTTGACCTGGAGGCGTCGGAGGTTGAGCCGGGAGGACTGAAAGACCTGGATACCGTTTCCCCCTGGGCCGAATCCGCCGTAAATGCGGTGTTCGGTGAGGGTGTTATGGTTGGAGACGGGGATTATTTCCGGCCGCAGGACCCGGTGACCAGGGAGATGGCTGCGGTGATCGTGGTCTGAATCTACGAGGACTACCTGCAGTAAGGATTTTTGCGGCGCAGTGCAGCGCAGGCAGCATAGGACAGGCCGTTATGAGGCTTCGCTGCACCATAAGGAAGGATGAAAATGCGACTGTCCCGGCCAGAGGTCCAAAAACTGCAAACGACATGCATTTTCAGGATAGCTCAAAAGCAAAACGGCAGCTGGAGGGGGAGGAATGAAAAAACGATGGCTGAAGGGGTTCTTGTTGTGCTGCGCCCTTCTTTTGGCCGCCGCGTCCTTTGCGGGCTGTGGTCCATCGCCTTCACCGGGCGCTCCGATGGGGGAGGAGGAGGAGGAGGAAAAAGCGGCCTGGCAGGACCCTGACGCATCGGTGGAATCGGAAGAACCCCAGAGCTCTGCCGAGAAAGACGGAGCCGGCGGGGAAAACGGGGATGAGCAAGGTGCCGCCCCCGCAGAGGAAGCCGGCGGCAGCGGCGGGCAGGCCGGGGGCGAGCGGGCAGCAGAAAAAGAAAACGACGGCGAGGCCGCTGCCGGCGCGGCAGGAAACGGCCAGGAAGAAACGGCCGTCGACGGGCAGGAAGAGCCCTCGGCGGAGCAGGAAGAAGCGGCCGCTGAAAAGGCAGCCGAGCCCGGGGAAAAAAAGAAGCCCGGAAAGGATACGGTCTTTCTGACCATTGAAGGGCCTTCGGATGTGGGGACCGTCCTGCATGAGGCGGAGGTGGAGCTGGAAGAGGGCGACACCGTGCTGGATGTGCTGCAGCGGATAACCCGGCAGGAGCGGATCCAGATGGAATACAGGGGCCGCGGCAGCACGGCTTACGTGGAGGGCATCGACAACATTTATGAATTTGACCACGGCCCGGAGAGCGGCTGGTTTTACAGCGTCAACGGATACTTTCCGAGCCGCAGCTCCGGCGCGTGGGCGCTGGAAGCGGGAGACCGCGTGGAGTGGTTTTATTCAAAGGAGATGGGCAGAGACCTGGGGGTGGCCCCGGGCAATTGAACGCCGGAGGGATAAAATGAATAACAGGGGCAGCGGGTTCTCTTCCCTTCATCCCGGACTGTGCTTTTCCTACTTTGTGATGCTGGTCCTTTTTTCCATGATTTTTCGACATCCGGCCTACCTGGTCGGCATCCTGGCGTGCGCGGCAGGCACAAACGTTTTGCTGGATGGCGGAAAGGCGCTAAAAAAGAACCTCAGGGTTTACCTGGTCATGGCCGCCGTGATCCTCCTCTTGAACCCCATATTTTCCCAGCGGGGGGCGACTATCCTCTTTTATTTCCGGGACCGGCCGGTCACCCTGGAGTCGGCCGCTTACGGCGGGCTGTTTGCGCTGAGCCTCCTCAGCATCCTGGTTGCTTTTCTGGCGTACAACCGCGTCGTCACGCCGGACCGGTTCCTCTACCTGTTTTCATCCGTCCTCCCCCGGGCCGCCTTCATTGTGACCGTCGCGCTGCGCTTCATCCCGCTGATGAAAAGAAGGCTCCAGGAGATCACGGCCGTCCGGCAGGCCCTGGGAGCGGTTGGTGGGAAAACGAAGAAGCAAAAAGCCAGGGAGAGCATGGAGATGCTGAACATCCTGGTCACGTGGTCGCTGGAGTCGTCCATGCAAATGGCGGTCTCCATGAGAGCGCGCGGGTATGGAACCGGCCGGAGAAGCTCTGCCGCAGTGTACTGCATGGAAAAACGGGACGCCTTCTGGCTGGGTTTTATGGCACTGACGGGGGGAAGCGCCCTGCTGGGAGGGGTGCTGGGATACGGGCTGTTTGAGGTTTATCCCCGACTCGGGAACGTCTCCCCCGTCTTCACCTGGCACTTCGCGGCCGTTTTGCTGTTTCTGTCTGTGCCCCTTTATCTTGAAGGCAGGGAGCTGATCCGATGGCGCTTTATCAGGTCCAAAATGTGAGCTTTGCTTATCCCGGCCAGCCGCACAAGGCGCTGCAAAACATCGCCTTCGACGTGGAGCGGGGGGATTTTGTCCTGTTCTGCGGGCCTACCGGTTCGGGGAAGACGACCCTGCTTCGATTGCTGAAAAAAGAAGTCCGGCCCGAAGGCGAGCAAAGCGGGGCGGTGCGCTACGAGGGGAAAGCGCTGGATGAGGCCGGGCAGCGCACGGTATCCGGGGAGATCGCCATGGTGTTCCAAGACCCCGACGACCAAATTGTCATGGAGACGGCCTGGCAGGAGCTGGTCTTTGCCATGGAAAACCTGGGTTACGAGCCGGCTGTCATCCAAAGGCGACTGGCGGAGGTGTTGAGCTATTTCGGCATGGAATCCTGGCTGTCCAGCCCGGTTCACCAGCTCTCCGGGGGGCAGAAGCAGCTGTTAAACCTGGCTTCCGTCATGATGCTGCGGCCCAGGGTCCTCCTGCTGGATGAGCCCACCGCCCAGCTGGACCCGGTGGCGGCAAAAGACTTTTTGCAGACCGTTTATCGCATTCACCAGGAGCTGTCCACGACGGTGGTCGTCTGTGAACACCGGCTGGAAGAGGTGTTTCCGCTGGCCACCCGGCTGGTGATGCTGGACGGCGGAAGGGTAAAATACCAGGGGCCGCCCGCACAGGTCATCCGGAGGGTGTGGGCCCAAAATGACCGGCGCTTCCGGGAATACCTCCCTTCTGTGAGCCGGCTTTTTCTCTCCGCCAACGGCTGCAGCAGCACCGCCGCCGGCCGGGAGGAGTCGGCCGTGCCGATGACCGTCAGGGAGGCCAGGGCCTGGGCGGAAAATAATGGCCTGAAGCTGACCTTTAACGGGGAGGATGCTGAGAAGACCGAAGCACCCCCCCGGGGGCCGGAGCTCGTCCGCTGCCGGGATGTCTATGTTCAGTATGAGAAGGACCTGCCCATGGTATTGAAGGGGCTTTCATTCAGCGTGCAGCGGGGGGACTTCTATGCCCTGCTGGGGGGCAACGGGTCGGGGAAGACCACCCTCTTAAAAACCGTGGCGGGGATACTTCGGCCGCAGCGGGGGAAGGTGCTTCTTGAAGGGAAAAACCTCTTCAAGATCAAGCGGGAAGAGAGAAGCAGCCGCATCGGGTACCTGGCCCAAAACCCGGCCCTTTATTTCAACCGCGATACGGTCGAGGCGCAGCTGCAGGAGAGGGCGGAGCAGCTGGGCCTGGCTAAAAATAGCGGGCAGCTGGAGAAGGTCATCGCCCTTTTTCAGCTGAAGGAATTTTTGAGGCAGCACCCCTACGACATCAGCGGCGGGCAGCAGCAAAAAGCGGCGCTGGCGCTGGTGCTCCTCTCCGGGCCGGACCTGATTCTGCTGGATGAGCCGACCAAGGGGCTGGATCCTCTCTGGAAACTGCATTTTGCCGAACTGCTGGAGGCGCTGAGAAGGGAGGGCAGCACCATTCTCATGG
>PWTK01000052.1 GCA_003563895.1 Syntrophomonadaceae bacterium | reverse complement strand
GTGTCGATAACGAGATCGCGCTTTTTCCCTTTTATCAGGTACGAGTTGGTGGCCTTGAGCGGGTTGTCGGGCAGGGGCACTTCAATGCGGTAAATGCCCGGCAGTACGTTTTCGATCATCTGATTGAACCTCCACTTTTTCCAAAAGATTCCGTCTTAATTGTTTTGCGGTAAGGTAAGGTGGAAAATCTCGAGGGCATGCCCCTTTCCGTTTTGGCGGGGCAGCCGGCAAAGCGCTTCCCCGGGTTTTTTGCTTTTCAGACCCCAAGCCCGGGTCAAGTCCGTGCCATAACTTCACACCAACCGCCGCAAATATTCCTGCCATATTTGCGCAAAGCTTCATGGCCCAAAAAAGTCTGGACCCCCAGTTTCCCCTCCCCCGGCAAAAGGGAATAACTTCCTGCCGCGGCTTCCCAGGCTTGGCCGTGAAGGGTGCAGGATGCGGTTCAATCTAAATCACGGACAGAAGCACGATCCCGGCGATGGTGCCGAATACGGCGCCGAAGGTTCCCGTTTGGCCGCTGGAATATTTTTGCGCACCGGGGATCAGTTCATTAAAAATAATATAGAGCATGGCTCCCCCGGCGGCAGAGAGGGCTATGGAAAGGACCGTGGGGGAGATGGCCCCGATGGAAGCCCCGATAAAAGCGCCGATGCCCATCGGCAGGCCGACCAGGCCCGTATAGAGGAAAATGCGGCGCAAGCGCAGGCCGCCGACACAGAGGGGGCTGGCCATGGCGATCCCTTCCGGGATATTGTGCAGCATGATGGTAAAGGCCAGCGCAAAGCCCAGGGCTGGTGAGGCCACATAACCGGCCCCGATGGCGATTCCTTCAGGAAGGTTGTGCATGGCGATGCCCAGACCCAAAATGGTTCCGGTGCGGACAAAACATGCCAGCTCGTCCCCAGTTTCAAATATATGGTAGTGTGGCAGGCGCAGGTCGACGCAGAGAATGACCACAGAGCCCGTGATGAGGCCGATGATGGCCGTTACAAAACCGCCGGCTTCAATGGCTTCGGGGAGAAGATCCGTCAGCACGATGGCCAGCATGATGCCGCCGGCAAAGCCCAGCACCAGGCTGACCATTTCCCGGTTGGGATTTTTGAGAAAGATGGCGATTGCTCCTCCAGATCCGGTTCCGATAACCCCGGCAAAGAGTCCGATTAACGTAATGTGCAGGATATCATTCATCGAAAAAAAAGCGCTTCCTTTCCACGGGAGACTTGTAACCGTTGAGGTGGAGAAAAGCCTGTTTGCCAAACATAATCGCAAAATAAATACCGGGTGTGAGGGCCGGTCCCGAAAGACGGGTAAATAATCAATTTCTACAAGTGCGAGAGAAATCCTTTAATAAATTTGGAAGAATATTGTCTTTCTGCAGCTTTCATAGCAGGGTAGCGCCCGACCTCCAGTTTTTCCGAGCCAGCCTGTATGATCCGGCGATTTTTGTCCCTTTTTCCAGAGACAGCCGGTCGAGACCGGGAGCGGCTGGATCTTAACGTCAATACAAGTGCTCATGTGATTTGTTTGAAACGAAGAGCTCCGGGCACAATGAAGAGCTTTTTGTGTTAAAACCCGTCACTATTTTTTGTGGCAGGCCGCTGAGGCGCCTCGTTTTGGCGCGCCGTTTTTAAGGTGCATGGCTTGCGAGGCAACCGGCACCGTGGATGCGCAGTTTTTGTCCCCGAAGGGAGGCATGCACTCCGATCACCTCGTTTACCAGCCACAGATTGGTTTCCAGGTGTTCGGTGGAGTGGGGGATCACGTAGCAGCTTTCGCCGCCGGCCAGGGCGGCAAAAATGACCAGCTGATCGGCCGCATAACGATCGACCGTGGCGCCTGCAGAGAGATCCTGCAGCAGCATTTTTGCCGCCTGTCGGCCTACCTGTTCGGAACTGCGCCGGGGCTGTCCGACCCGATCGGCCCCCAGAATGCACCCGGAGGAGGTGTGCGCCCACAAGGCCAATGCTGCCCCGGGCTGGAGGGAGTCGCTGTCTTCTTCCGCCCGCAGGTGCGCTTCATAGCCGGCTGCGGCAATCTCCTTGCGGCAGGCGTGCGCCATGCGGTCGCTGACTCGCCGTTCCTGGAGGTGTGAGCTGAGCGCTATTCCCCCGATGTGGGCAACCTCGCCCAGGGTTTCCTGGGTAAACGGATAAAGGCCGCGCCGCTTAGGGGGCGTAACCTTCAACTTCAGCTCACCGCCGCCGAGGGGAGGGTAGCCGGCACGCAGGATTTCCAATGTTGCCTCCGCCCCCATCCGGGCCAGCAGTGGCAGGAGGACGTTTTGCATGTGCAGGGCCGTAGGCGCATAGTCCTGGAAAAGCCCGCCAGTGATGTGGGCTGTCACCGGGCCGGAGGCGAAACAGGCCAGCGGCAGAATATTCAGCGCCAGCATGGTGGCCGATCCGGCGGTACCGATCTCCCAGCGGTAGCTTCCGCCGCGCACGGCCGTGCCGGGGGCAAAGAGTATTTCTGAAGCCCCTACCGCGGCTCCTTCCACTTTTCCCCCGCACATATCCCGGACCGCTTCGACTGCTTTCAGGTGCTGGGGACGCAGTCCCGCCTTTTTCCGGCGGGTGCGGATGTTGGTCAGGTGGAGCTCCTGCCCGGTGAGAGCGGAAAGGAGGCAGGCATGGCGGACAATGGTGCCGCTGCCCGCTTTTTCCGAGCCATCGATGTGTAACCCGGCCATTATCCAACTCCTCCATAAAGGTAATGCGTAATTAAAACGGGCTTTCCCGGCACATGGAAGATAAAGGCAAGCGCCAAAATGCCCTGAGGCGGATGGCGGAAAAACGGTTTTAAAGGTGTTAAAGCTGTCCTGCAGGTTTTCCGGAACCCAGTCTCAGGCATTTGGGGGAAGATTTCAGCAATAAAGAACATGATTATCAACTTAACTCAGGGAATTCTTGTTGAGTGGCCCCCAAAATACAGCTTTTTAGCAGATCAAGGCCTTTTTGTAAGTGTGACCTTTTAAAACCTCTTTTTTGCGGGGCTTC
>PWTK01000030.1 GCA_003563895.1 Syntrophomonadaceae bacterium | reverse complement strand
GACGATGTATGTATGGAGCTGGACCTTGCAAAGGTCGGTGAGTATGAAGAAAAAAGTGATGAAGAAGTCGCAATTGAAGCCAAAGACGGGGATGACACCGCCTTAGAGTACCTGATCAACAAATATCGAAACTTCGTTAAAGCGAAAGCGCGGTCCTATTTTTTGATTGGGGCAGACCGGGAAGATATCATTCAGGAAGGGATGATAGGTCTTTACAAGGCCATCAGGGATTTTAAGGATGACAAACTCTCCTCTTTTCGAGCGTTTGCTGAGCTCTGTATCACCCGCCAGATTATCACCGCTATTAAAACTGCCACTCGCCAGAAGCACATCCCGCTCAATTCTTATGTTTCCCTGAACAAGCCCATTTACGATGAAGATTCCGACCGCACGCTCCTGGACATCCTGTCGGGCACAAAAGTGACCGATCCGGAAGAATTAATGATTAACCGCGAAGAATACGATGACATTGAGTGTAAAATGGGCGAAATATTGAGTGAATTGGAATGGCGCGTTCTCATGCTTTACCTGGAGGGCAAATCCTACCAGGAAATCGCGGTGGAGTTGACGAGGCACGTTAAATCCATTGACAACGCACTGCAAAGAGTCAAGCGCAAGCTGGAAAGATATCTCAAGATCAGGCGGGTGTAGCTCAATGGCAGAGCGCTGGCTTCCCAAGCCAGATACGTGGGTTCGATTCCCATCACCCGCTCCAAATTTTTGGACATTTTTTTGATAGAACCCTAAATGTATGGCGAGCATAAGGAGTGGAGTTCCTTATGCTTCTTTTTTAGGCGCGCCCTGCAAGGTGCTGCCCCGGTTTCCGTAAACATAAATTGTAAATGGGGGCTGCGCATGGATTACCCTGTTGCGCTAAAAGTGAAAGGTAAGAGGTGCCTGGTTGTGGGAGGCGGACGAGTAGCCCTCCGCAAGGTTCGGGGGCTTTTGCAGTGCGGAGCGCGGGTTGGTGTGGTGGCCCGGGATTTGGAAGAAGAGCTGGCCTTTCTTGTGCGCATTGAAAGGATCAATTACCTGGGCCCCCGTTACCGCAGCAGCCAGGTGGAAGGCTGCTTTTTGGTGTTTGCAGCCACCGACAGCGCCGCTTTAAATGCCCGGATTTACAGGGACGCTTGCCGGAGGGGAGCGCCTGTAAATGTCGCCGATCGGCCTGAGCTCTGCAGCTTTCAGGTTCCGTCAGTCCTCCGGCGCGGCCCGGTGACCATCGGCATTTCCACAGGTGGGAACAGTCCTGCCCTGGCACGGCAGCTAAGGAAATATATGGAAAATATTTTCCCTCCAGATTTGGGAAAAGCAGCTGTCTTTTTGGGCCGCATAAGGCCCCTGGTGATCGCGAAGCATCCCGACCAGCGGAGAAGGGCGGTCGTTTTCAACCGCCTGGCATGGGTGGCGTTTCTTTCGGTTGTGCGCACCCCGCGGGAAAGCAGCCTTTCCAAAGAGGTGAGAAAAAATCTTGCCGACACGGAGCATCATTAGAGTAGGCACCCGCGGGAGCAGGCTGGCCCTGGTCCAGGCCCGATGGGTAATAGAGAAACTTTCCCGGCGTTTTCCTGAACACCAATTTTGCATAGTGACTGTCAAGACCAGCGGAGACTTGCTGCAGGATAAGCCTTTTCATTTAATGGACGGCAAGGCTTTTTTCATCAAGGAGCTGGAAGAGAGCCTCCTGCAAGGAGAGATCGACCTGGCAGTGCACAGCATGAAGGATGTCCCTACGGTGCTGCTCTCCGGCATGCAAATTGCTGCCGTCACTGAACGGATCGAGCCGCGGGATGCCTGGATTTCTTACCGCGTGCCATTTGGGGAACTGTCACCGGGTGCTGTTGTCGGCACGGGAAGCCTCCGGCGCACAGCCCAGCTGAAACACCTGTGCGCCGGGGTTGAAGTGGTGCCTTTAAGGGGGAACGTGGACACACGGCTCAACAAATTGGAAAAAGAAGGCCTGACCGGGATCATTCTGGCCGGTGCCGGCCTGGTGAGGTTAGGGCTGCAGGAAAGGATCTCCGAACTGCTGCCTCCCGAGAAAATGCTCCCCGCTGTCGGGCAGGGCGCGCTCTGCCTGGAGACGAGAATAGAAGACCAAAAAGCGCTTCGTATTTCTGCGGCCCTGGACCATCGGCCGAGCCGGGCGGCTGTTATGGCAGAGCGCGGTTTTTTAGAGAAGCTCGGAGCGGGATGCCAGGTTCCCGTTGGAGCAATGGGGCTCTGTCAGGGTGAGCGGTTAACGCTGACGGCAGCTGTTGGAGACCTGGATGGCAAGAAGCTGCTGCGGGATTCTCTTACCAGGGAAGGGGTTTTTCCGGCCGAGGAGGAAGAATGGCGGGAAATGGGGCGCGAGCTGGCGCGAAAGCTGCTGCATGCCGGGGGAAAGGATATTCTGGAACATTATCGCCCTTCCTGAAAAGTGGCCGGCGCAATCTCTTGACAAACCGCTTTTTTGGTGCTAAAATTATCGTTGCCCGTGGGAGGAAATCTTCTTCCCCGGTTCAATGACGCGGGGTGGAGCAGTCTGGAAGCTCGTCGGGCTCATAACCCGGAGGTCGCAGGTTCAAATCCTGCCCCCGCAACCATTTCCATCATATGTTCCGCTTTAAGCTCACGTAGCTCAGGAGGTCAGAGCGTATCCTTGGTAAGGATAAGGTCACCGGTTCAAATCCGGTCGTGAGCTCCACGGCGGCGTAGCTCAGGTGGCTAGAGCATGCGGTTCATACCCGCAGTGTCCGGGGTTCGAGTCCCTGCGCCGCCACCATTTTTATTTTTTGGGGTTTTTTCGTTTGTGCCGCTCAAAAATGAGAATTTCCGAGGGTAACTCCTGGATGCCTGCCCGGGATTGATAATTTGTACAATAATTTGTACAAAGGGAGGATTCTGTACATATGGCCAAGCAGAAGTTTGAGAGGAAGAAGCCGCATGTGAATGTGGGTACGATTGGGCACGTGGATCACGGCAAGACGACGTTGACCTCGGCGATCACGTATTGTTTAGCGAGCCAGGGCT
>PWTK01000047.1 GCA_003563895.1 Syntrophomonadaceae bacterium | reverse complement strand
CCTGCCCCGCCGAGGCGGAAGGCGAACCCGTGGACCCCATCGGCAGGCGTCCCGGCCCCGAGCCCGCAGGCGGTCCGAGCACGGGCCGCAGCCCGGACACGGGCCGCGCCCCCGGCACAGGCCCGGCGGCAGGCGTCCCCCTGGCGCGCCCGTTGAAGGTGCTGCACCTCATCAGCGGCGGGGATACCGGCGGGGCCAAGACCCATGTGCTTTTCCTGCTCAAGGAGCTGCAGAAAAACCTCCCGGCGACGCTGGTCTGCCTCATGGAGGGCGACTTTTACCGCGAGGGGTTGGAGATGGGCCTGGACATCCGCACCGTCCCCCAGCGCCGGCGCTACGACCTGGGCGCCGCCCGACGCCTGCGGGAGCTCATCCGGGAGGAGGGCTTCGATATCCTGCACTGCCACGGCGCGCGGGCCAACTTTCTGGCCTTCTTCCTGCGCCGCTCGCTGGAGCTGCCCACGCTTACCACCATGCACAGCGACTACAGGCTGGACTTCCAGGGCAGCTTCTACAAGAACCTGGTCTACACCACCCTCAACGCCTGGGCGCTGCGCCGCTTCGACTACTACATCGCCGTCTCCGACAGCTTCCGCGAGATGCTCATCGCCCGGGGCTTCCCGCCCGAGCGCATCTTCGTCGTCTACAACGGCATCGACCTGGAGGAACCGCTGAACCTGGAAGACAAAGAACAGCACCTTTCCCGGTTGGGGCTGGAGCAGCTGCCCCCCGACGCCCCCCTGGTGGGCACCCTGGGCCGCCTGCATCCCGTCAAGGGCCACGACGTCTTCCTGAAGGGCGTCCAGCGCGTCCTGCGGGAGGAACCGGGGGTGCACTTCGTCATCGGCGGCGAGGGCGAGTCCTGGCGCTCGCTGCTGCAGCAGCGCGATGCCCTGGGGCTGCGCGATAACGTGCACGTGGTGGGCTACGTGCACGACTCGGACCGCTTCATCAACATCCTGGACATCAACACGCTGACCTCCTACAGCGAGAGCTTCCCCCTGGTGCTGCTGGAGGGGGCGCGGCTGAAAAAGCCCACCGTCAGCTCCGACGTGGGGGGCATCTCCCGGCTGATCCGCCACGGGGAGACGGGGCTGCTCTTCCCGCCGGGCGACGACGAAGCCTTCGCCGCCCGCGTGCTGGAGCTGCTGCGCGACCCCGGGAAGGGGCGGCGGCTGGGCGAAAACCTCTTCCGCTACGCCCGCGACCACTACTCCCTCCAGCGCCTGGGCGAGGCCCACCTGGAGATCTACCGGGAAGTGCTCTCCGCGGACGGAGAAAAATAACCTGAGGGGTGAAGAATTTGAAGATACTGGACGACAGGGGCCGGCTCTTCGGCCTGGTGAACGTGATCGACCTGCTGGTGCTGCTGCTGGTGGTGGCGGCGGCCTACACCCTTTTCACCCGCTTTGTGGCGGACGACATGCGCTACGATCCCGGCGCCGTCCCCGTCACCATCACCACTCACGTCTCGGAGGTGCGCCAGCCCACCGTGGATGCCATGAAGGTGGGCGACACCGTCTACGACCACGTCACGGGACAGGTCATCGGCGAGATCGTCCAAAAAGAGGTGGAGCCCTACCGCGAACCCGTGGACGCGGGCGATGGGCGGCTGATTCTGGCCGAGGTCCCCGAACGCTACAACATCAACGTGGTGCTGGAGGGCTACGGCCACGACCTGGGTCGCACCATCCGCGTCGCCTCCTACGAGGTGCGCGTGGGCAGCAGCCTGACCCTGCAGGGCCGCGAATTCTCCGTCGCTTCCACCGTCTTCAAGGTGGAGGTGGGCCGCTAGATGCGCGAGGAAACCCTGCGCCACAGCCTCTGCTTCCGGGCGCTGCGCCGGCTGTGGGCCGCCCTCGATGCCGCCATGGCCGACAGCCGCGCGGTGCGCCTGGGCGCCGCGCTGTGGGCGGTCCTGGGCCGCTGGGCCGCCGCCAGCGCCGCGGGCCGCTTTTTCCGGGGGACACTTTCCCCCGCCTGGCACGGCAGCCGCCTCTACATCCTGCTCCGCGCCGCGGGGAACCTCCTGGTTTCGCTGGGGGAGCGGATCTTCCGCCTCTACCGGCGCGCCCGCGCCGGCAGCGCCGCCCGCCTGCTCTTCCGCACCGGCGCGGATGCGCTGCGGGGGATCCCCGTCCGCGCCGCCGTCGATTTTCTGCTGGGCTTCACCGCCGCCAACCTGATCATCCGGCTGGCGCTGGGCGCATATTCGCCCCTCTCCCTGGCCTTTTTCCTGGCGGCGCTGCTCTTCTTCGCCTGGGCCCGCTTCCGGCACCGGCGCTTCGCCGCCGCCCTGGGGGACAGCTTTTTCGTGCGCCTCGCCGCCCGGCTGCTCCGCTTCGCGGAAGACTCCGCCCCCGGCGGGGGCCGAAGGGAGGAGGGGTAGCGCATGGAAACTTCTGCCAGAGCGCACCCTTTTTGGGCGCCGGCCCTTTTCTTCGCCGCCGGCCTGCTGGTCGGGGTGGGCTTCTATTTTCTGCCGACCGCTGACTTCCTCAAGATCTTCGGTGCCGCAGCCGCCGCCCTGCTGGTCCTCTACCGCCCGCTCTACGGGCTCTACCTGCTGGCGGGGACGCTGCCCTTTCTGCCCAACGAAGCGCTGCTGCTGCTGGGGGCGCTGGTGGCGGTTTCCTTCCTGCTCTACCGGCTGCGCCGCGGACAACTGCGCCTGGAGCCGGTCCCGGCCGAGCCGCAGCTGGCGCTGTTTCTGCTGGTGGTGGGGGTCTATACCCTGGTGTCCATCAACCCCTCCGCCAGCCTGCGCGACTTCGCCATCTACACCGTCGCCTTTGCCCTCTTCTTCAGCCTCTACCACGGCCTGGAGGAGAAGCGGCAGCTCCGCACCTACCTGCTGCTGGCGCTGCTGGCGGCCCTGGTCGTCTCCTTCTACGGCCTCTACCAGTACGCCATCGGCGTGGAGGTGGAGAGCGCCTGGGTGGACGAAGACCTGCACCCCTACCTGCGCACCCGGGTCTACTCCTTCTTCGGCAACCCCAACGTGCTGGCCGAGTACCTGGTGCTGACCGTCCCCTTCGGGCTGGCCCTGG
>PWTK01000105.1 GCA_003563895.1 Syntrophomonadaceae bacterium | reverse complement strand
AGAACAAAATCGACGAAGCAGCAGGACTGGACAGCGAGGTGCTGGCCTATATTGTTTTTGCCAGCCTCACTCCTTTTTTCATCAAGTACCTCCAGGCCGTTCGGGAGGTCACGGACTTTTCTCTCTGGCGCCACGGTTTCTGCCCGGTATGCGGTCAAACGGCAATGATCGCAAAGCACAGGGAGAAAGATGGAGCAAGAATACTGGGCTGCTGGCTCTGCCATGCAGAGTGGTACTTCCCCCGCATGGAATGCCCATACTGCGACAACAAGGATCCTCAAAAGCTCCGTTTCTTTTATGTGCCGGGTGACAAGGCCCGCCAGGTTCACATCTGCGAGGAGTGCAAAAAGTATCTGAAAACCATTGACGGCAAAATGCTGGAAAGGGACGTTTTGCTCGAAGTGGAAGCTATTGCTACCGGACACCTGGACGCGCTGGCGAAAAGAGAGGGGTATCTATTGCCTGCAGAAACATCTTCCTTGAATTAGACGCAGTCAGTGACAATTTAGGTTATTTATTTTAGGTTATTTATGAAGAGGGGTCAAATTTTTTATCAGCCCTGCCGATTCAAAAAAATAATTAGAGAGGTGAAATGAATCCATGAAGATTTCTCGCCGGAATTTCTTATGGCTCTCTGGTGCCGCCATTACTGGTTCACTTGCCGCCAAACTGGGCTGTGCACCTCCAGAAGAACCGGAAGAGCCCGTTGTTGATCCAGATGTTCCAGTAGAGGAAATAGTGCTCGAGTATGCCGAAACCTCGATCACCACCTGCCCCGTCTGTGGTGTGGGATGCGGTGTGCTCTGCTATGTCGAGAATGGACAAATTGTCGCAATTGAAGGCGATCCCGACCATCCCATCAGCGAAGGGACTCTCTGCAGCAAGGGTATGGCTCTTTATAACATGTACTACACCTACGACGAAAAGGGAGAAGCGGTCCAAAACCCGCAGAGGTTAACCAAGCCCCTCTACCGGGCACCCAACGCTACGGACTGGGAAGAAGTGGACTGGGATTGGGCCATCGAGGAAATTGCCAAGCGGACCAAAGCAGTCCGCGATGAGTATTTCAAGGAGACAAACGAGGACGGGCTGGTGGCGAACCGCTGCGAAGCCCTGGCCTGGGTGGGCAGTGCCATGTGCAATAACGAAGAGAACTATCTCTTTAGAAAGTTTGTTGCCGCCAATGGCATTGTCAATATGGACCACTGCGCCCGGTTGTGACACTCCTCAACTGTCCAAGGTTTGGGCAACTCATTTGGTAGAGGCGTTATGACCAACCACTGGATCGATTACCGCAACTCCGATGTAATCATGAACATCGGTGGAAACACCGTTGAGAACCACCCCATTTCCATGAAGTGGATTCAAGCGGCTCTGGACAACGGTGCCAAGCTGATTTCAGTGGACCCCCGCTTCACCCGCACTTCTGCTGTTTCCGACCTGTATGCGCCAATCCGTCCCGGCACCAATGTAGCGTTTTTCTCCGGGTTGATCAACTATGCCATTGAAAACAACAAGTATCATGAAGAGTATGTAAAACTGTTCACCAATGCCTCCAGTTTAATCAACCCTGATTTTGGTTACAGCGACGGGTTGTTCACCGGCGTTCAGGATGCACCGGACCTCGGTGACGGGCAGAAGTCCTACGACAGGACAAGCTGGGACTACCAGAGGGATGAAGAGGGCAATATCTTAAAAGATGAAACCCTGCAGGATTCCAACTGCGTGTGGCAGCTGTTCAAGAATCACTATGCCCGCTACAACGTGCAGACCGTCAGCGAAATCACCGGCTGCCCCGAGGACAAGTTCGTGGAAGTGGCAGAGATGTTCTGCAGCACCGGTGAACCCGGCAAAGCCGGAAATATCTCCTACGCCATGGGACTTACCCAGTTTACCCACGGTTCACAAAACGTGCGCAGCTGCGCCATCCTTCAGCTGCTGCTGGGCAATGTTGGCATCGCCGGTGGCGGTGTGAACGCCCAGCGGGGCCAGTCCAACGTGCAGGGCGCTTGCGATATGGGCCAGCTCTTCCATATCGTAACCGGGTATATGCCCATGCCCAGTGATGGGCAGGATTTGGCAGCCTATAACGCTGCTGCACCAGATTCCGGGTACTGGGTCAACCGACCGAAGTTTATGGCCTCGATGCTGAAAGCGTTCTGGGGTGACAATGCCACAGAAGAAAACGACTTCCACTTTGATTACCTGCCCCGGCTGGACAAAAACCGCTCGTCTGTTGCCTATTACACCTATATGGCCAAGGGGGAAATCAAAGGCCTGTTCTGCTTTGCCGACAACCCGGTGGTGGGTGGAGCCAATACCATAAGAAAGCGCAGGGCCCAGGCGGAGCTGGATTGGCTGGTTTGCGCTGACATTTATGAAAATGAAACGGCAGCCTTCTGGAAAGCTCCCGATATGAACCCCGAAGAAGTAGACACGGAAGTGTTCCTGCTGCCTGCCTGCATGCACTTTGAAAAAGAAGGCACCATTACCAACTCCGGCCGCTGGATCCAGTGGAGACACAAAGCCCAGGATCCTCCCGGGGAGGCCAAGCCGGACTACTGGATTGTCAACCAACTCTTCCATGCAATCAGGAACCTCTACGAAGAAGAAGGCGGAGCATTCCCCGGACCCATCGTGGACATGTACTGGGATTACGGCGACGACGAAGTGGATATTCCCAAAGTATGCATGGAGATCAACGGGTTCTACTGGGACACCGGCGAGCTGGCTACTGGATTTGGCGACATTACCGGAAGTGATGACGGCGAAGTGGCTGCTGGGAGCTGGATTTATACCGGTTTCTATGCGGACGAGGCCGACCCTGCCTGCAAGAACCGCACCAGGGAAACAGAAGGCCTCGGCCTCAACCATGACTGGTCATTCGCCTGGCCCGCCAACCGCAGAATCGTCTACAACCGCTGCTCCTGTGATGCAGAAGGGAACCCCTGGAACCCTGACAAGGCGCTGTTCAGGTGGGAAGACAATGAATGGGTAACAATAGACGTTCCTGATTTTAATGCCAACGTACCCCCGGAAGAAACAGCCGATAAACCCTTCATCATGACCCCGGAACTGCAGTCAAGATTATTTGCAGGGTTAACTGGAACCATGGTAGACGGCCCCTTCCCCGAGCACTACGAGCCCTGGGAGAGCATAACTGCCAACAGGATGTCTGATGTGCAGTTCAACCCTGTCTGTAAGGTATGGTACCCTGAAGACCGGGGGGAAAGCGCGGACTATCCGTACATCGCCACCACATACCGCCTGACAGAGCACTACCAGACCGGGATTATGACCCGGAACAACCCCTGGTTGGTCGAAGCGATGCCGGAAATGTTCTGTGAAATCAGCCCCTCCCTGGCTGCAGAAATCGGGGTTGAAAACGGCGACATGGTGGAGATTGAGAGCAAAAGAGGCACCATTCAGTGTAAAGTAGCAGTGACTCCGCGCGTTAAGCCTTTGATGATTAACGGCGAGGAGAAGGAAATCGTAGGTATGCCCTGGCACTGGGGTTTCAAGGGTCTTTCCAGCGGAGCTTCCGCCAATGACCTGACCCCCACCATCGGTTGTGCCAACACAACCATTCCGGAGTTCAAGTCGTTTATCTGCAATATAAGGAGGGCGGGCTAAATGGCAAATAATGTTAGGTTGATAGATGTAACCAAGTGTATGGCCTGTAAGGGCTGCCAGGTGGCATGCAAGCAGTGGAACCAGCTGCCTGCAGTGGAAACCGAATTTACAGGCTCCTATGAGAATCCCGCCGACTTAGATTTTGTTACCTGGAGTCGCGTCAAGTTCAACGAGCACGCAAACAATGGTGAAGTGAAGTGGTACTTTAACTTCTTCTCCTGCATGCACTGTACGGAAGCGGGCTGCATGGAAATCTGCCCCGTAGATGCCATCAGCCGGACCGATACAGGCGCCGTTATCATCAACCATGAAGAGTGCATCGCCTGCGGTGCCTGCACCGGCGCCTGCCCCTTCGAAATCCCGAGGGGCCCAGAGGTTGATGAAAAGGCCTACAAGTGCAACTTCTGCCTGCACCGCGTGGCGGCCGGTTATGCCACGGCCTGTTCCAAGGCCTGCCCTTCAGGAGCAGTAACATTTGGCACAGCTGATGAAAAAATCGCCGAAGCGGAAGCGCGGGTAGCCGAGCTGCAGGAAAGAGGCGTTGCCAATGCCCAGCTTTACGGCGTGGATGAGCTGGGCGGCATGGGGGTAATCTACGTGCTTGCTGACAGCCCCGATATGTACGGCCTCCCTGTGAGCCCGACCGTGTCTTACACCACTCACCTCTGGAAAGTGGCAATGCGCCCCCTGAAGACGCTTGCCATGGCTGGGCTGGTGGCAGGCATGCTGGGCAGCTGGTATACCTTCCGCAGGGAAAAGGTCAAAAAGGAGAACGAAAAGGCGGCAAAATAAGAAGCTTTGGCTGCAGAGAAAAACTGGACCAGGCAACACAGCCGATACCGACGCGAAAACGGGAGTCAGGGTTTTAACCCTGGCTCCCGTTTATTTTTCTGCCTGCCTGTTGTCAGTTCGGGGTAAATACTGTATAATGACAGTGATTTAAAGCGGGAAAAGGACGGTACGGGCCATGGATTTGATCACAGTACTTATTGTGGACGATCACACCGTTTTGCGCAACGGGTTAAAAATGCTTTTGGATGCCCAAAAGGACATAGAAGTGGTGGGGGAAACGGGAAGCGGCAAAAAGGCGCTGCAGCTGGCTGCCGAGCTTTCTCCCCGGGTTGTCCTGCTGGACCTGTCTCTCGATGACATGAACGGGTTGGAGCTCATCCCCGAGCTGAAACAGATCCACCCTCACATTAAAGTACTGGTTCTTACCATGTATGATGACGAAGGATATCTCCACACGGTCATGGAGAGCGGTGGTGATGGGTATATAATAAAAAAAGCGGCCGACATTGAACTGCTGGCTGCCATCAGGGCCGTTAACCGTGACGAAGTGTTTCTGGACACTTCACTGACCAGGGGGGTGCTGAAGAGCTATTATGAAGGATATCGCCCGGGAAGACAAGGAAGCGAAGAAGAAAAAGGGAAGCTCCTCAGCGGACGGGAAAAAGAGGTCCTCAGGCTGGTAGCCTTGGGCTACACCAATAAGCAAATAGCCGACAAACTAGTGGTCAGCATTAAGACCGTGGAGAGCCACAAGGCCCGCATCCGTGAGAAGTTGAATGTAAACTACCGCTCAGACCTGGTCAAGTATGCCATAAGGCACGGGCTTCTTGAAGAATTAAATGAGGAAGAGGTTCCTGAGTAGTGTTTCCTGCATCCCAACATAGTCACGGCTCGGGTGCTTGCCCGGCTGCAGGCGCTTATGCTTCGGTTCCCTCCCCATTCCCGCATGGGAGGTTTTTTTATCCGGGCAATACCCGTAAATATGGGGGTTGATACGGAGCCTTATTGCGAATATATAGGGTTTTTAAGAGGGAATGAGACATAAATGTCGAATAAACCGGTAATGTTTTATGCAATGTTTTATGTGGTCATCCGATTAACTCAAGAAGGGACATTTTCTTGGTTACAATCTCGTAAATATGCTCATACCCGCACCTGTGGCACTGGAATCTATTTAACCAGCGCATCATGTTTAAAGGGTACCTTAACAAAATCAATAATCACTATGTTTTATGCAATGTTGAGGTCCCTTCCGTCATCATGCGCCGGATGAATGAAGGCATTTTCTTTCCGGTCGAGGGGGGATGCACTGGTGGAGAAGAAACCCGCAACCTACCAAACGCTTTTTTTTGGATTATTATGCGCAGCGCTTATTCTCGTCCTGACCGCCGCTTACGCCTCTATAAGCACCCCTGAAGGGCCCCTGGCGGGGATTGGCAGCGAAATCACAGTGGTCATTCTGTTTATTGCCGCCTTTTGTATCGGCCTGGTGCTTTTGGGGAACTACCACATCATAAAGAGATTTCGGGAAAGCCGGCAGCAAAACCGGGAGCTGCGGCAGGAACTGCGAGAAAAAGAAAAAATGCGATCTCACTTGCTGGAAAAAGTGATTACCAGCCAGGAAGATGAAAGAAAGCGAATTGCCAGGGAGCTTCACGATGAAACCAGCCAATCGCTGACCAGCCTGATGCTGGGCTTAAAGTTGATTCAGCAATCCGACGATCTCGACCAGGTAAAAGAGATGAGCGGGGCTTTGAGGGATACTATCCAAAGGACCCTGGAAGAAATACAGCGCATTTCTTTCGAGCTGCGCCCGAGCGCTCTCGATGAATTTGGATTGGATGCGGCCATAAAGCGCTATGTCAGTGAGCTTTCCAGCCACCTCGGTGTTGATATCGAGTTTGACCTGGAAGAATGCAAGAAAATCAGGCATAATCCGGTTGTCGAGACTGCCGTATATCGCGTTGTACAGGAAGCTCTCACCAACGCCATACGTCATTCCGGGGCCGGAAATTTTAAAGTATGGCTCCGCTGCAACAACGATTACCTGGAAGCCGTAGTGGAAGATGACGGCAAAGGTTTTTCGCTCATTGAAGAGATGGGCAAACGGGAGAGCCTGGGCATTTTCGGCATGAAAGAGAGAGCGGCTTTGGTTGGCGGTGATCTGTTCATTCACACAGGGCCCGGAAAAGGGACCAGCGTAAGGCTGAAAATCCCCCTCGGCCAAGGAGAAGATCACAGTCGGCAGGCCGGCTGAGAGGGCGAAAATTTTAAGTTGGCGGGTGTTGACGACAAAGTGAAAATAGGTTATACTATATGTTGCGCTGACGGGGGGGAAAGACAGCGCGGTAGATGTGAGATGTCTTCCTGACCGTCAGTTTTGAAATTGCACAAAAAATCGTGGAGAGGTACCCAAGTTTGGCCAAAGGGGGCAGACTGTAAATCTGCTGGCGTGCGCCTTCACTGGTTCAAATCCAGTCCTCTCCACCACAACCATGTCCAGGGAAGGGGCTTCACCCCTTGCCTCAATAGACGGGCCATTAGCTCAGTTGGAAGAGCACCGGACTTTTAATCCGGGTGTCCCAGGTTCGAGTCCTGGATGGCTCACCACGTGCGAGAGTGGCGGAAAGGCAGACGCGCTAGGTTCAGGACCTAGTGGGCAGTAGCCCGTGGGGGTTCAAATCCCTTCTCTCGCACCAGCATAAAATAAGGGCTTGTGGCTCCCGGAAGGGGCTTATACAAGCCCTTCATTTTTTTATCCTGTGCGCGTATAGGGTGCGGAGGCTCAAGTCCTTCTCCCGCACCCAGAAAGCACCGGCATCCAGTGGAGATGCCGGTTTTTTGCTTGTCAGGGAAAAGCTAGGGAAAAGCTTTGGTTTGTTTTTGGAAAATAATTACGCAGTGATTAAAAATATATAAAATTCTTAAAAAAAATTAACAGAAAAAAAGGGGAAGGGCTTTTTATGTAGTATATATATTAAATGAATATTTTAATACTTTGTTAATGAATCCAAACTGCGTACCAGCAAACTGAGAAAGGGGCGATTGGTTCATGTCTAAAAAATTGATGGTCTCTCTGGTGGTTGCCATAATTTTTGTTTTGTTCGCTCTATCAGCGACAGCCGCAGCCAGTACATATGAAGTTCGGAGGGGGGACTCTCTTTGGCGAATCGCCCATAACAACAGCATAACCGTTAGTGACCTCATGTCTGCCAACAACCTCACCTCGAGCCTCATCCGTCCGGGCCAGGTTTTGACCATCCCCGGTTCCGCCGGCTCCCAAACTGAGGCAAATCCGGAAGAAAGTTCTCAAAGCGAGGCAAACCCGGAAGAAACAACCGCTACATATGAAGTTCGGCGCGGGGACTCTCTTTGGGGAATCGCCCATAACAACAGCATAACCGTTAGTGACCTCATGTCTGCCAACAACCTCACCTCGAGCCTCATCCATCCGGGCCAGGTTTTGACCATCCCTGGTTCCGCCGGCTCCCAAACTGAGGCAGGTCAGAGTGACGGGCAGCTCACCTCCCGCCAGAAGACCGTTAACCGTGGCGAATATTTGGATTGGGCCCAGGCGAGAAATATTTATACCAGAGGTACCATCGCCACCGTTACAGACGTATCCACCGGTCTGAGCTTTAAGGTTAAGCGCAGGGGTGGGACCAATCATGCTGATACTGAACCCCTAACAGCAGCGGATACCGCCACCATGAAGAGAGTTTACGGCGGATCGTGGAGCTGGACCCCCAGGGCCATCATTGTCAGCGTTGGGGGGAGGCATATCGCTGCTTCCATGAACGGCATGCCACACGGCGGCCAGTTCATCCACAACAATAATTTTCCCGGTCACATTTGTATCCATTTTAAAAACAGCAGGACCCATAACAACAACAGCATCAGCCCAACTCACCAGGCTGCAGTCAGAAGAGCCGCCGGGTTGTAAACCGGCAGGCCGGTGTGCTGCGGCCCGTGCCAATTTGCTTCTTTTTCCTCTGCCTTGGTGCTCTCCGGCAGAAATAGAGTTCCGAATGTGACCTGTTTGCAGCAATGAGTTTCAGGGTAAAGGGTATGACTTTACGTGTAAAAGAATACCTCACGGTAATTAAGTTTTAGAGCACTTAGCGGAATGGAAGGGTTTATGGCTTGCTCCCAAAGGAGACTGCATAAACCCTTTTTTTCGCCATGTGTATCGCTGGTGTGTTCTGCTCTTCCTGTTTTCTGCTGCCCATCAACCGCTTGGCAGATTTAAACTGTGTGCCGGTTTTCCCTGCCGTCCGGGTGCGCATAATTATTGTGTACTGCTGCGGCGCCTTGTCGCGACTGCTGCTGTGAGCGCCTGCGCGCCAGGGGCTGCCGATAGATGTTTCAGGCAGGCACGAGGTATGCTATAATGGTATTATCCTATCTCTGGGAGGTTGATCGCAAATGAAACATGAGCTTCCTGATCTGCCCTATGCGTATGATGCCCTGGAACCCTATTACGAGGAACGGACCCTCCGCCTGCATCACGACGCGCACCATAAGGCCTACGTTGACGGTTTGAACAAGGCCGAAGCCAAATTGGTTGAGGCTCGGGAAAACAATGACTTCTCCCTGGTCAAGCACTGGGAAAGAGAGCTCGCCTTTCACGGCTCCGGGCACATCCTGCACAGCATCTTCTGGACCAATATGAAGCCTGAAGGCGGGGGACCGGCAGAAGGAGCCGTTGCCCAACAGATCAAAGCCGATTTCAGGGGCTTTCCCGCCTTTAAAGAGCAGTTTACCGCCGCCGCGGCGGCCGTGGAAGGCTCGGGTTGGACCCTGCTCTGCTGGAACCCCCAGTTTGACAAGCTGGAAATCCTCACGTCGGAAAAGCATCAGAACCTGACCCAGTGGGGGGCAATTCCCCTGTTGGTCCTCGATCTCTGGGAGCATGCCTATTACCTGCAGTATCAAAACAAGAAGGCCGCCTTTATCGAGGCCTGGTGGAACCTGGTCAACTGGGAGGATGTAAACGCCCGCCTCGACGAAGCAAAAAAATAAGCGAAACGCTGAAGACAGCTGCAGCGGGAGACCCAGAAGAGCCGTGCAGGTTTAACCGGCCCCGCAGCCGATCCTGTTGAAATATCGGTGCAGACGTTTTCAGCGAGATGCTGACTGAAAAAGAGCTGGACCCTCAGTTGCAAAGTCTTTGAGCAAAAACGATATAACTTTTTCACAGCCCCGGAATTCTTTAAGGATCCGGCTGTGGTACGGTTTTTAGTCACTCAGCTGTTTCCGAAAAAATCGGCCTTTTGCCCCCTTTGGGGGCCTTTTTGTATGGCTTGAGAATAAGGTTGGCAGGAGTTTTCCGGGGCTTTCTCGAAGTATTATTAATCTTGATAAATCAAGCGTTAAATCAGATCCACGAGGCTCCGCAAGAGTCTGAAGGAGAGGCTTGCTTTGAGTTCTATTAGAGAAAGAAGCCTGGCGCCGCAGGGAAAGGAAAAAATGGATTGGGTCCGTGAACACATGCCGGTGTTAAAGGGTTTGGAAGAGTCATTTCGAAAGAGCACGCCCTTTCGGGGTTTACGTATTGCCGTTTGCCTTCACCTGGAAGCAAAAACGGCCTACATGTGCCGGGTGTTAAAAGAAGCCGGTGCCGGGGTGGTCGTTACGGGAAGCAATCCTCTTTCAACGCAGGATGACGTTGCTTCCGCCCTGGTCGAAGAGGGCCTGGAGGTGCACGCCTGGTACAATGCAACCAGGGAGGAATACCGGGAGCACCTGGAGAAGGCTGCCAATTTTTCCCCGGAGCTTCTCATCGATGACGGCGGAGATCTGGTTTCTTTCATACACACAAAATACCGGGAGCAGCTGCCCCGCATAATCGGGGGTTCAGAGGAGACGACCACCGGCCTGATACGGCTGCGGGCCATGGAGAAAGAAGGGGTGCTGGGCTTTCCCGTGATGGCGGTGAACGATGCCCTATGCAAGCACCTTTTTGATAATCGCTACGGAACAGGGCAGTCTACCTGGGATGGAATTATGCGAGCCACCAACCTCATTGTGGCGGGAAAAGATGTGGTCGTTATCGGCTACGGCTGGTGCGGCAAAGGGGTGGCCATGAGGGCGAGGGGGTTGGGAGCAAGGGTGATCGTATGTGAAGTTGACCCGATCAAGTCCCTGGAAGCACACATGGACGGTTTCGAGGTAATGCCGCTCCAAAAGGCCGCATCAGCAGGCGATTTTTTCGTAACCGTCACGGGGTGCAGCAAAGTTCTCACCAGGGAGCATTTTGAAGCAATGAAAGACCAGGCCGTGCTTTCCAACGCGGGGCACTTTGATGTGGAAATCGACAAAGAAGCCCTGGTCGCCCTGAGCGGCGGTTACAGGCGTGTCAGAAAAGACGTAGACGCATATGCGCTTCCCGACGGCCGCCGCCTTTACCTGCTGGGTGAAGGCCGGCTGGTGAACCTGGCCGCTGCTGATGGGCACCCTGCAGAGATCATGGACATGTCCTTTGCGCTCCAGGTCCTGGCTTTGAAATATCTGCTGGACAACAGGGGAGAACTGGCCAACAGGGTCCTGCCTGTCCCCCAGGACCTGGACAGCGAGGTGGCCAAGCTGAAGCTGAAAGCGATGAATATTGAAATTGACCGCCTCACCGACGAGCAGAAGGCGTACCTGGATAGTTGGGAGATAGACTGACCAATTCAGAGGAGAAAGGAGGGGGACCCCTGCTCAACAAATCGAAGGATTTTGGAAACATGGACGTTAACCTGGCAATTATAGGGGGAACAGGGTATTACCACCCCCGGCTGCTGGAAGATTCCCGTGAAATGACCCTGGACACAAAATACGGCAGGGCAAAAATGATCATCGGCACATATGGAGATAAAACCGTGGCCTTTATGCCGCGTCACGGCGACCGCCATCAGCTGCCTCCCCACAGGGTGAACTACCGGGCAAACATCGCTGCTTTGAAGGAACTGGGCATCCAGCGGATCCTTTCCACCACGGCCGTGGGCTCAATAAAGGAAAGCATTACCCAGGGAACCCTGGTCATTGTCGACCAGTTCATTGATCTGACCAGGAATCGCCAACACACCTTTTACGACGGGGATGACGGCCCGGTATATCACACGGATTTCACTGAGCCCTACTGTCCTCAGTTGAGGAATCATCTCAGCAACGTCCTGGGCGGGAAAGGAATTCCCTTCGTAAACGGGGGCACGTATATCTGCACGGAAGGCCCGCGTTACGAAACGCCTGCTGAAATACAGGCCTTCAGCAGCTGGGGGGCGGACGTGGTGGGAATGACCAGTGTGCCGGAAGTCACCCTGGCCCGGGAAGCGGGCCTCTGCTACGCCACCCTCTCGATGGTGACCAACCTGGCCGCCGGAATCTCCCCGCACCCGTTAACCCATAGAGAAGTGATCGACGTGGTCAAGGAAAAAATCAACCTGATCAGGGAATTGTTCCTGGAAGTGCTGGCAGTTCTTCCGCAGACACGAAGCTGCAGTTGCTGGGAAAAGGAAGATATTACCCTGGAGGAATAGCCCGAAACATTCCCGGTGGGAGGCATGAGAGATGGAAGAAATCCGTCCCATCATCTGGGAGGACGGTGTGCTGAAACTTCTCGATCAGCGGCTTTTGCCTGAAGAAGAGCGATACCTGGCCTGCAGCACCCCGGACGAGCTGCGTGACTGTATCAAGGACATGGTTGTCAGGGGTGCTCCGGCTATCGGCGTGTCTGCCGCCTTTGGCATGGTGCTGGCGGCCCGGAACTACCTTGATCGACTTCCCGTTAACCTGGAGGAAGATAATGCCCCGCAGGAAGGGTTCTGGCAGGCCATGGAGGAGGCCGGCACTAAATTGAAGGCTTCCCGCCCCACTGCGGTAAATCTGTCCTGGGGTGTGGATCGGATGCTGCGGAAACTCTCGGAAGCCAAAAGAGCGCCAACCGGGACGGTGCTGCAGCTCCTGGAAGCCGAGGCGCTGGGGATCTATGAGGAAGACATCGAGACCAACAAACAAATCGGCGCCAACGGTGCGGCGCTTATCGCAGAAGGGAGCACCCTGCTAACCCACTGCAATGCCGGCGCCCTGGCAACTGCCGGTTACGGCACTGCCCTGGGCGTGATCCGCAGCGCCTTTCAGCAGGGGAGGGTTAAAAACGTCCTGGCCGGTGAAACCCGACCGCTGCTCCAGGGTTCCCGCCTCACCTGCTGGGAACTGCAAAAAGAAGGGATCCCGGTGCAGCTTATTGCAGACGGGGCGGCCGGCTTTTTTATCAGCCGGGGTGAGGTAGACGGGATCATTACCGGCGCCGACCGCGTCGCAGCCAACGGGGACGCGGCCAACAAAATCGGCACCTACCCGCTGGCCCTGCTGGCCGGGGAACACAATATCCCCTTTTATGTAGCAGCCCCGCTGTCCACCGTGGATCTTTCCGCCGGGACGGGATGGGACATTGAGATAGAAGAGCGCGATGGAAAAGAGGTGCTTTCCCTGGGGGGGCGCAGGCTGGCGCCGGAAGGCGCTTCCGCCCGGAACCCGGCTTTTGATGTAACCCCCGCCGGGTTGATCACGGCCGTCATCACCGAAAAAGGGGTCATCTTTTCGCCGAATGAAAAGAAGCTCATCCGGATGTTTGAAGGCGGGGTGCAGCGAGGGTGAAGGGAGTTGAAAAGGCCAGGGAGGAAGTGGTGAACTTTGCGCATATTGTAAGCAGAGAAGGGTTGTGCTTCAGTACCTGGGGGAACCTCAGCTGCCGACCGGAAAAGGACAGGACGGTGATTACACCCAGCGGCATCCCTTATGAAGATTTGCAGCCCGCTGACATGATCGTGCTAAACCTGGACGGTGTAGTAGAGGAGGGCCGCTGGAAGCCCTCCACGGAGCTTCCCCTGCACCTGGAGATCTATAAAGCCCGTGAAGACGTAAAGGCCATTATTCATACCCACAGCAAGTATGCCACCGCATTTGCCGTGGCAAGGAGGGAGATTGCACCGGCTACGGAAGAGATGGCCCAGCTGTTTGGAGGCAGTGTGCCGGCAGCCGAGTACGCCTTCCCCGGCAGTCAAGAGCTCGCTGTACATGCCTCCAGGGCATTGGGAAAGAGCGGTTTCGCCGTTTTGCTGGCCAACCACGGGACGGTCTGTGTTGGTGCTTCCCTTGCTGAGGCCCTGCTGAGGGCCCGGGTTATTGAGCGAAGCGCCGAAATATTGCTCTGGTCGACACTGCTTGGCGATCCTTTTCTTCTCTCAAACGGGGAAACAAGCAAATTGCGCGATCTTTTCCTCAAGCATTACGGCCAGGAGGAATGAGCGCCGCATTTCCCGGGGGACCCCGGCTTGTGCAGGGGCGAACGCCGCGATGGATTTCAGGGTTTTAAGCGAAGGGAGGCCCCCGAAACTTCTCAGCCCGGAGAAGCCGGCACCCTGTTGTTTCTGAGCTGCGGGAAAATATTGGCTCAACCGCTTCAGACCTTTCTTTCGAGTCCCTGAAAGGGCTCCCGGCGGGCCAAGTGTGCCCGGCTTTTGCCTCCCGGCTTATCAGGAGCCCTCTTCCGGAATACGGCAGCGAAAGAGAGGGGGCCGGACTATTTCGAATCTATGTGGAGGGATATGATTGATTGTATTACTGACCAACGATGACGGCATTTATGCCGAGGGGATCCAAATGCTCGGTGAGGCACTGCTGCAGGACGAAGAGGTGGAACTCTACATTGTTGCTCCCGACCACGAGCGCAGCGCTACGGGACACGCCATCACCATGCACAGGCCCCTGCGTGCCGAGGAGGCCCGTTTTTTCCATAATACGGAACTGAAGGGGTGGGCCGTCAATGGAACCCCTTCAGATTGTGTTAAACTGGCAATAGAATACCTGCTGCCCCAAAAACCGGACCTGGTAATTTCGGGAATTAACCGGGGGGCCAACATTGGCACCGATGTGCTTTACTCGGGCACCGTTTCGGCCGCCATCGAAGCAATTATCCTCGGCATACCGGCCATGGCTGTTTCTCTTGTGCTGCCCTTTGATGAGAGCAAGCACCCCGATTTCCGCTTTGCCGCCAACTTTATGTTGAGGACGCTGCGCTGCATCTGCGAACACGGGCTCCCCCCCGATACGCTGCTGAACATCAATGTCCCTGACAAATCGCGCCGCGAGATAGGGGGGGTGGCCGTCACTCGCCTCGGCCTCCGCCACTATCGCAACACGTTCCAAAAGAGAATCGATCCCCGCGGGAAAAACTATTACTGGCTGGCCGGAGAACTGGTCGACTCGTCCAGGGAAGAAGACGGCGAGGATACCGATGTGGCGGCGGTCAAAAAATCCTACATTTCCGTTACCCCCATCCAGTTTGATCTGACCAATTACCAACTGCTGGAAGAATTGCAAAAAATCGATTGGGGGATCTAGCCCTGTCAATACCTCGCAGGATTAGCACGCAAGGTTCATTAAAGCGTACTGTTGTTTTCCCCAATAATAATACAGAACTTTTGTTCGTAAAACTTGACTCGGCATGCTGCAGGTGATATAATATATAGCTGTCGGAAGCGGCAGGGCGCTGCAGCCGCTTTTCCCTGGAAAACAGGAACCGGCTGCAAATGGATGCCGAACCCGACCGGGTCCCTTTTCGGGGTGCCGGCGGGGCTGCCCGAACAAGGGACCAAATATGTTTCCGAAGGAGATTTTTTTATGGGAGGCAGTATGAGCGAGAGAGTAGATATATACGGGATTGGAAATCCTTTGATCGATGTGCTTACACAGGTGAGCGACAGTGAAATAGAAGAGCTCGGGCTGAAAAAAGGTACCATGGAGCTCATCGAGACCGAACGCGGCAATTACATCCTGGAGCGCATCAAAGATCGGGAAAAAAAATATTCTTGCGGCGGATCCGCTCCAAATACCATGATCACGCTTGCCTCCCTGGGTGTCCGTGCCGCCCTTGCGGGAAAAGTCGGAAATGATGAGCTCGGCGATATATACCGCCAACGCCTGCAGGCCCAAAAAGTGATATCCGATCTGGTCTTCGATGGAGGAGATACCGGCAGCTGCATTGTCCTTGTCACCCCGGATCACGAACGGACGATGTGCACAAGACTCGGGGTTTGCCGGAATTTCAGCCCCGAGAATGTAAAACACGAAAAAATCGCCGGAGCTGATTTCCTGTACTTTACGGGATACATGTGGGACACCGAAAACCAAAAGCAGGCGCTTACGGATGCAATTGAAACGGCACGCAAAAACGGGACAAAAGTCGTATTCGATGTGGCCGATCCCTTCGCAGTAGAGAGGCATTACAAGGACTTCATCGAACTCATCAGGAAAAGCGTCGATGTGGTGTTGGCCAATTCCGAGGAAGCGCGTTTGCTGTTGGGGATTGATGACCCCGAAGAAGCTGCCAGGGAATTGGTTAAACAATGCGAAATTGCGGCGGTAAAAAATTGTGCCGACGGTTCCTGCATCGCTTTCAATGAAGACAAAGAAACCCGATGCAATCCGGTAAATGCTTACCCCGTCGATGCCGTGGATACCACGGGAGCCGGAGACAATTACGCAGCTGGCTTTTTATATGCCCTGTTAAAGGGCTACTCCATCGCCGATGCCGGACGGATCGCTTCATATATTGCCGCACAGATCGTCAGGCAAACCGGGGCCCAATTTGACGCGCAGACCATCCAGGAAATACGAAAAGCCATCAAAGAGGGGCACTGGCAAACCGTTTAACAGCGAGACATTTAAGGGCCGGTCGCTGCCATTGGTTCGGCTTACGCTGACCGGCCCTGTATTATCATCAAGCAGGAAGCTAACCTGCATATATTACTCAGGAGGGATTAAGAAGAATAATGACGGAGACAAAGAAAGTTGATTACAAGGTTGCAGATTTAAGCCTGGCTCCCTGGGGGAGAAAAGAGATTGAAATGGCGGAAAAAGAGATGCCGGGACTAATTGCCACCCGCGAAAAGTACGGCGCAGAAAAACCGCTGAAAAATGTTCGCATTACCGGTAGCCTTCATATGACCATTCAGACCGCGGTGCTGATCGAAACCCTGGTGGAACTCGGTGCCGATGTGCGCTGGGCAAGCTGCAACATTTTCTCCACCCAGGATCATGCTGCGGCTGCCGTGGTTGTCGGCCGGCCCGAATGGGGGGGAAGCGTCGACGACCCGCGGGGCGTGCCGGTATTCGCCTGGAAAGGGGAAACGCTTGAAGAATACTGGTGGTGCAACAAGCAGGCGTTGACCTGGCCCGACAATTCCGGTCCCAACCAGATAGTGGACGACGGTGGCGATGCCACGCTGCTGGTGCACCACGGCTTTGAAGCGGAAGACAACCCCGCCATGTTGGATGAAGCGACCTCGAACCGCGAGCTGCAGGAGGTAAACAAACTTTTGAAAGACACCCAGGTCCAAACACCCAATTTCTGGCACTCAATAGCCTCCGAGATTCGAGGCGTCAGTGAGGAGACCACAACGGGCGTGAACCGGCTCTATCAGATGGAGAGAAACGGTACGCTGCTGTTCGCAGCGATCAATGTGAACGACTCGGTGACCAAGAGCAAGTTTGACAACATTTACGGCTGCCGTGAAAGCCTGTTGGACGGCATCAAGCGGGCGACTGACGTCATGATCGCCGGAAAAGTGGCCTTTGTTGCCGGTTTCGGTGATGTTGGGAAAGGTTCGGCAGAGGCATTGGCCGCATTCAAGGCGCGCGTGCTGGTGTCGGAAGTGGACCCGATTTGCGCGCTGCAGGCAGCCATGGCCGGGTATTCCGTGGTGACCATTGAGGACGCGCTACCTTATGCGGATATTTACGTGACAGCCACCGGGAACAAAGACGTCATTAGGGTTGAGCATATGGCAAAAATGAAAGACCAGGCCATCGTGTGTAACATCGGCCATTTCGACAATGAGATCCAGGTAAACGAACTTGAAAATTACCCCGGGATCGTCAAAGAAAACATCAAGCCCCAGGTGGACCGCTATACCTTCCCGGAGGGACACAGCATATATCTGTTGGCCGAAGGGCGCCTGGTGAACCTGGGATGTGCGACCGGTCACCCGAGCTTTGTGATGTCCAACAGCTTCACCAACCAGGTCATGGCCCAGATCGATCTGGCGGAAAACAAACGCGAACGCACCGTTTACCGGCTTCCCAAGGAACTCGATGAAGAGGTGGCCAGGCTGCACCTGGACAAGATCGGTGCGCGTCTGACAAAGCTCGACGAAGAACAGGCCGAGTATGTCGGCTACAAGCCGCAAGGGCCTTTCAAGCCGGCACATTACCGCTACTAAGTGCTTCCTAACACAAATATTGTTCCGAATGTGATCTGTTAGAAACAATGATTTTCAGGCAAAAGTTGAGGCTTTTCGTGTAAAAAAACGTCACCGTAATTATGTTTTGGAGCACTAGGGCATTAAGGACATCGATCCCCAAAGATCCCCAAATACAATGCCGCTTGAACACGCCTAAAACATGTCCTGCAAAAAAGCCGGGGGCTTTTATCCCCCGGCTATTTTCCTTTTTGGCGCTTCAGTGCCTGAGTCTCTCTGCGCTCCGGGCTGCCTCAAACAATATTTTCTCCTCGTCCAGTGTTTGACAAACCCCTTTTTCGACCAGTATTTTGCCATCCACGATGACGGTTTCCACATCACCGGCAGAGGCGGAATAGACGATATGGGCCACCGGATCGGCATGAGGTTGGAGGTGGGGTTTTTGAAAATCGAGCAGAGCGAGGTCCGCCTTGGCTCCTTCTTTCAAAACCCCAATGTACTCCATGCCCAGCGCCCTAGCGCCTCCCCGGGTCGCCATTCCCAATGCCTCGTTTGCTGAAATTAAGGTGGGATCTTCGCGATATCCTTTCTGCAAAAGGCTGGCAAGCCTTATTTCTTCAAACATGTCCAGGTTATTATTGCTGGCAGCTCCGTCTGTACCGAGGCCTAACCTGGCGTTTCTGTTCAGCAATTCTGTCAAAGGGGCAATCCCGCTGCCCAATTTGAGGTTGCTGCCCGGGTTGTGCGAAATTCCGACCTCCCGTGAAACCAGTATGTCGATGTCCTCTTCCGTGAGATGCACACAGTGGGCGGCCAGCACGGCTCTTTCGAAGAGGCCTATCTCCTGCATTAACCCCACAGGTGTTTTTTGGTATTTATCCAGGGAGTCCTGCATTTCCTGCCGGGACTCTGCGAGATGGATGTGAAAGGTGGTATTGAACTGCTCTGTTTTTTTCAACACTTTTTTTAAAAACTCCGGGGGACAGGTATAGGGGGCATGCGGCCCGAGGATGGCTTTAATTCTCCCATTTCCCTCATTGTTCCACTTTCGGGCAAAGTTCGTGGCGCCCTGAAAGGTCTTGTGTCCCAAAAGGCTGTTGATGCCAACGATCCCGTGAGAAAGCACCGCCCTGACGCCGCTTTCCAGGCAGGCCCGGGCCACCTCATCCATGTGGTAGTACATATCGACAAAGGTTGTCGTTCCACCTCTCAGCATTTCCAGAAGGGCCAGTGAGGTGCCCCAGTACACATCGTTTCCCGTCAATTTTGCTTCTGCAGGAAATATTTTGTTTTCCAACCAATCGCGGAGAGGCAAATCGTCGGCATAGCTGCGGAAAAGGCTCATGGCGGCGTGGTTATGGGTATTGATTAACCCGGGGATGGCAACCTTTCCCTCACCCGGAATAATCGTCACCTTCTCCTCTTGCACAGTAATCTCGGGAGCGATGGACCGGATGGCGTCGTCTTCAATCAAAAGATCTCCGGGACCAAAAACTTCTTCGTCTTCATTCATAGTGACTATTGTGGCACCTCTAATTAAAATTCTGGAAGTCACAGGCATCCTCCTTTACCCTGTTCCCTGGCCGTTCTCTCGGCCAGACAGCTTGTCTTTCGAGAACACGTTTTCAAACAAATCCAGCAAAACCCGGCAGGTTCTTTTTATTTTAACATGATTATCAACTAAACTCAGGGAATTCTTGTTGAGTGGCCCCCAAAATACAGCTTTTTAGCAGATCAAGGCCTTTTTGTAAGTGTGACCTTTAAAAACCTCTTTTTTGCGGGGCTTCTTTCATTGTCATCCTGAGCAAACCCGATAGTCTGATAATTTAATTCGTTCAGCAAAAACCCGGAGAACCTTTTAATTTAATTCTTTCAACAATGATTTCAGAAAATCCTCCTTTTATCTCTGCCGCCTGTAGCGGAATGGACCGTGCTGCTGCTGTAAGTTTGCTGTCGGTTTGGAAAGGCGACCTTTTTACAGGTTGGACCCCGGCGGCCTGCAGTGGATCCTCACGCCAGCTGTAGGGGTAAGTGGCGGGGTGGGCCAACTCCCGGTCAAATGTCAGAATTATTTGTCTCAAAGCAGAAGGGTTTGGCGAAGGCTTTAACGAAATAATCGAATAGACCATTCATGAAATTATGCGTATTAGAATCGTGAAAATATCTTTCGGGTCGGAAGCTGGAACTGCACTTTGGCCTGTCCGCGGGGCTTCGAATGCTCGGGAAAACCGACCGCCACCAGGTTTCGCGGGGGCTGATGTGAGACTTTTGCCCGCCCCACTGTCGTTGGAGCATTCACGGGAAGGGTGCAGGAACATGAAACTGGTGCCTTACGGGAAAAATTGCTATATGATTCCGCGCAGCGGTCGGATGAAGGTCGATGCCCTGGTCTACCTCAACGATTTCCTCTACCGCTCTTTTGTGGAAGAGGAATCTTTGAAACAGCTGGTCGACGCCGCTTCGCTGCCTGGTGTTTACCGCTACGTGGTAGGGATGCCCGATATCCATGCCGGGTTTGGCCTCCCCATAGGAGGCGTAATGGCCATGGATGCCTCAAAAGGCCTGATATCCGCGGGAGCGGTCGGCATGGATATCAACTGCGGCGTACGTCTTCTGCGCACCGAGATCGAGGCAGCCAAGCTCTCCGGTGAAGATTTCAGGGAACTGATGAGGGGGATCACTTCCCGCGTCCCCACTGGGGTCGGTAAAAGCAGCCGCTACCATCACTTTACCAAAAAGCAGTTCAAGGAAATAATTGAAACGGGGATGAAAGCGCTCGTTGAAATGGGCTTTGCCCGCTCCGAGGATTCCCTTTACGTGGAGGAAGGAGGGTCGTTTGCCGGGGCCGATCTGGGCAAGGTCAGCAAGGAAGGCCGGGAAAGGGGGAACCAGCTTTCCACCATCGGAGGCGGAAATCACTTTATCGAGCTGGGCGAGGTGGCGGAAATCTTCGACAGGGAAGCTGCTTCGACCTTTGGACTTGTCGAAGGGATGCTGACGCTGCTCATCCATACCGGAAGCAGAGGCTTTGGCCACCAGATCTGTACCGATTACTCGCAGATCATGGAAAAAGCCGCCGCCCGATACGGGATAGAGCTCCCTTCGAAGGGATTGGCCGCGGTTCCCATTGACTCGCCCGAAGGCCGGGATTACCTGGGGGCCATGCTGGCGGCGATGAACTTTTCTTATTCAAACCGGCAGCTGATCACTTACGATGTCCGGAAAGCCTTTGCCGAAAAGTTTGGTCGAGACGATCAGGAGTTGGGCCTGGGAATTGTTTACGACGTTTCCCACAACATCGCCAAATTTGAGCGCATTGAAGGAAAGGACCTGCTGGTACACAGAAAAGGGGCAACCAGGGCGCTCCCGCCGGGGCACGAAAAAAACCCGCCCCCTTACAGGGAAACCGGTCATCCCGTCATTATTCCCGGCAGCATGGGCACCTCTTCCTATGTGGTTACTGGCGGTTCCCAGGCAGAAAAATCTTTTTATTCCCTCAACCATGGGGCAGGAAGGGTTCTTTCGCGCCGCGCCGCCAGGAAGCAGTTTGACGCCGGCATGCTGAAAAAACAAATGAAAGGCATCCTCTTCCACGGGGCCAAGGAGCGCAAACTGTTGGACGAAGCGCCGCTGGCATACAAGGATATCGATAATGTTGTGGAAACGCTGCATGAAATCGACATCAGCAGAAAAGTGGCCCGCCTTTTCCCCCTGGCGGTTATCAAGGGAGAAGGGTAAGGGGGGAGGTTTGCCGTTACCATGAAACTGGAGCAGTACCTTGAATCCACGCTCCTGCACCCTGCGGCTTCAAAGGAGGAAATCCGGCAGCTTTGCGAAGAAGCCGGAGAAAACCGCTTGAAAGGGGTGTGCATCCACCCTTATTATGTCTCCCTGGCCAGGGATATTTTGAAAGGAACAGGGGTATACGTGGTCACCGTGGTGGGATTCCCGTTCGGCTGCTCCTTTGCCGAGGTGAAGGAGGTTGAAGCGAAAAGGGCCGTGGAGGAGGGGGCGAACGAGCTGGATATGGTTCTGAACATCGCCGCCCTTAAGAACCGCGAGGAAGAAGTGCTCCGGGAAGAGATAAAGGGGGTGGTCCGCTGCGGCATCCCGCTAAAGGGAATAATTGAAACCGGGCTGCTGAACGAAGAAGACATCGCTGTGGCCTGCCGCCTGCTGGCAGAAGGCGGGGCAAAATACGTGAAAACATCTACGGGCTTTGGTCCCCGGGGAGCATCCCTGGAAGACATTCTGCTGCTGCGCTCGCTGCTTCCACCGGAAGCGGGCATCAAAGCCTCCGGGGGCATCCGCACCGCGGAGTTTGCGCAGCAGCTGATTAAAGCAGGCGCAGATCGCATCGGCACGAGCTCTGCCCTTCAAATATTGAATGAGTGCGCGCAGAAGAGGTGGGAGGGGTAAATGAAGCGGCTGCCGCTCGACTGCCGAAGCTCAAAGGGGTGTGCCGGGGCAAGTGCCCCACGGATAGGGTGCGCTGAGCAGGAATGTCCCAAGGCCATGGGAATTGAATCTTTTGCTATGGCGCTGTTTTTTCGAGCATGACTTTCAACTTAACTCAGGGAATTCTTGTGGAGTGGCTCCCCAAATACAGCTTTTTAGCAGATCAAGGCCTTTTTGTAAGTGTGACCTTTTAAAACCTCTTTTTTGCGGGGCTTCTTTCATTGTCATCCTGAGCAAACCCGATAGTCTGATTTTCGAAAATAACATATTTATTGCAGGGGAGGGTGTTTTGTGTCAATTTTTTCAGCGCTGGACCAACCCTCGCTTTTGGGCTTTTTGTTTTATCCCCGCCGGGACCTCAGCCCGCCCCCGGAAGGGGCCTTTGACATGATGGTCGAGGTTGAAGAAAATGTACGGGTTGCCTGCCGCGTCTATCTTCATGCAAAGAGCAAGAAGTGGATCCTTTACTTTCACGGGAATGGGGAGGTGGCGGGGGATTATGACGAGATCGCTCCTTTTTACCTGGAAAAAGGGCTGAATTTGGTCGTCGCGGACTACCGCGGTTACGGGAAAAGTGAGGGAGTCCCGACTTTTTCGTCCCTGGTCGAAGACGCACACCGCGTATTTCACGCCGTGCAAGAGGAGGTGCGGAACAGGTCGGACCAAGCTGAGCTTTGGGTTATGGGCCGCTCAATGGGCTCAATGCCCGCGCTGGAGCTAGCTTCGTCCTATTCCCAGGAGCTGATGGGGTTGATCGTGGAAAGCGGTTTTTCTTCTCCCATCCGCCTCATCAATCACCTGGGTCTCCCCTTGAGGGGGGCCGGGCTGGATGAAGTGGAAAATGAGTCCCAGCGAAAGGCGGCATCGGTTATTATTCCCGCACTCTTGATCCATGGCGAACGGGACCGGCTTGTTCCCTTTGAGGAGGCCGAAGTACTCTTAAAACGATTGGGAACCGACCAAAAAGAGCTCGTTGTTCTCCCGTATGCCAGCCACAACGACATCATGTTTGTGGATCAGAAACTCTATTTTGACAGCATAGAAAAGTTCACGCATTGAAAGCGTGCCACTCCCGGGAGGAAAACGTTCTTATATTAAGGCTTCTTTAAGTTTCTCAGGCAGGACTTCAACAAAAGCAAGGGGAGCAGGAGAGGAAAATTTAGCCGGCGCGGCCCTGACCCTGTTCCGAAAACCGCTTTCAGGAATAAGGTCCAGCCCAGGTCTTCCCTACATCCCTGGATCCTGTTCTATTGAGCTTTCTCCTGCTTGAATGATAACCCCGGTGGTGCCTTTTCCATTTCCGGCAACCTGGAGCCATGCCCCCTTTACTTAACCTGATTCCAGCGTGGAGGGGATTAAATGAACTTAGGTCCGAAACTGAAAACAGCGGTTTTCTTTATCGTTTTGGCGGCCATGGTTTTTGTTCCCGCCTGCAGGCCGGCGCCGCCAGAGGATCTTGAGGAAAGGCCTGCACCGAACAACATCGAAGGTCCCCCAACGGAGCTGCCCGCACCGGAAGAGGTCGGAAAGGTATCCCTGGAGGAAACGCTCAGCATCCGGAAATCGACGCGGAGTTTCCAGGATAAGCCGCTTTCCCTGCAGCAGCTGGGACAGCTTCTCTGGGCGGCCCAGGGCAGTGGTGTGGACGGAATAACGGGAGCCACCCGTACGGCTCCGTCGGCCGGTGCCACTCATCCCATGGAGATATACGTGGTGGCAGGAAATGTACAGGATATGCAGGCAGGGATCTACATCTATGACATCTCCGACCACAAACTCGTTCCGCTCCTGGAAGGCGAACTGCGGGAGGAGCTGGCAGGTGCGGCCCTGGGGCAGGATTTTATCGCTGCGGCTCCCGCCAGCATCGTCCTGGCGGCAGAATTTGAGCGAACGACTGGGGTGTACGGTCAAAGGGGAGAAAGGTACGTGCATATGGAATCCGGTAACGTATCGCAAAACATTGCCCTGCAGGCCGAGGCTTTAGGGCTGGGCAGCGTGGTGGTGGGTGCTTTTGAAGACCGCAATGTCAGCCGGCTCCTGCAAATGGAAGCCACCCCCCTGTTAATCATCCCGGTGGGTCATCCCGATCGGTAACGGCCGGAGAGCATGGGAGAATAACTCGCGGGCTTCACAAAAAAAGTTTTTCAACAGGAAAAGGGTGTTTAATATAGAAAAGAACTCCTGCAGGGCATAAAACATCAAAAGAAAAGCATAAAGCTGACCGATCGGGGAGGGAGGTGTTTAAGCGTGCCGACCATCTTTTTTTACGGTCCCGAGCTTGAGACGGAGAAGAAAAAAGAGTTGATTCGGTCTTTTACGCAGAAAGCCAGCGAGTTGACCGGCATCCCGGAAGCGGCATTTGTCGTTTACTTGAGAAGCAGCAGCCCTGAGGAAGTGGGAGTGGGAGGCGAGCTCCTCTCAGATCGGAAGGCAAGAGAAGCGGAAAAAGGGTAGGCAGGCTGCATGAACACCTGTTTAAGATCCCGGAAACAGTGTTGAAATCATTCCAAAGAATACGAAGGACTGCTGAAAGGAGGCATGAACGGTGCGTGAAACAATTTCCGGTATCACCGTAGAATGCGTGCAGGGAGATATTGCCGCGCAGGGGGATATCGCCGCCGTGGCAAACGCGGCCAATGCCCAGTTGAAACCCGGAGGAGGGGTGGCCGGTGCCTTACACCGCGCAGCAGGTCCGGGTCTCGAAGAAGAATGCCGCCCGCTGGCGCCCATAAAGCCGGGAGAAGCAGTCATTAGCGGAGGGCACAACCTGCCCAATGAATACGTCATACACTGCCTCGGACCTGTGTACGGCCGTGATAAGCCGGAGGAGGAACTGCTGGCAGACTGCTATCGCAATGCGCTTAAACTGGCCGAGGAAAACGGCATCGATTCAATTGCTTTTCCGGCGCTGTCAACGGGGGCTTTTGGTTATCCCTTTGAAGAGGCCTCCAGGATTGCCCTCAGCACCGTGCTGGAGGAGATCCCCGGACTGGAAAAAGTCCGCCTCATCCGTTTTGTTTTTTTTAGCGAAAAAGACCTGAATGCCTTTCAAAAAATCTTCACCGAACAACTTTCTGGCCACAGCTAAAATACTGCCCCGGCGGCGCTCCATTTGTTCCTGGGGCCGGGCCCCGAAACATCGCCATCGCAAGCCCCGGCCCGCTTGTTTTTCCTGAAATATTAAAACATAAAGACAATTTTGCGCAATTATGTTATAATATTATTGAATTTATCTCATTGGAGGAGGCCTGGACAATGCCTACTTACATTATGCTCAGCCGCTTGACTGATGAAGGTTGTGAAACGTTAAAGAAAAAGCCGGAGCGGATCAAGGAAGTCAACAGTGACGTCGAATCAATGGGTGGTAAGGTGCTGGCTCAGTATGTTATTTTGGGGCAGTACGATTTCCTGAACATCGTTGAAGCGCCCGACAGCGAAACCATTTCCAAGATTTCCTTGGAACTCGCCTCACGGGGCACCATCAGGATCCAAACTTATCCTGCCATCGATGTAGACACTTTCATTGGCAAACTAAAATAACCCGTTTTCGGGCTTACACATTTACATGAGAGGAACGTGTGTGAACTTAAGTGTAAGGGCTGCTCCCCGGCGCTCCTTCGGGGATCAGCCCTTTCATTATATTACAAGGTATCACAGGGCACCGGTTCCATCCGAAAACATCCAGGGCAAACGGCGGTTTCTTTCAATACCCGGACAAATGGAACCGGCCGTGGCAGCTGGAAGGATTGGCTGCAAGCAGCTTCGCGAGCAGCTTGCGGAAAAGAGGGGGCAAGTACATCCGCGCGGTATTAGCAGGTTTTAGGACATGGAAAAAAGCTCCGCGTTTGGAGGCGTCAAGGTCAGGAGGGCTCTGGGGGAGGCGGTTTAACCTCTTTCAGCAGGCGCTGCAGGTTGCCCGAAAACAGCTGTTCCAGCTCTTCGCCTTCAAAAAGTTTTTCTACCTTAAACCTTTCACGAGAAGGTTCCCCAAAGGGAAAATCGCTTCCGAAGAGGAGCCTGTCTGTCCCGTATAAGCCTGCGAAATCTGATATCTCTCTGCTGCTTGCCAGCGCGGTATCCGCATAGATTGAAGGTTCTTCAAACAAACCCGCTTTCTGCAAACGGTGGTAACCGCCGTTTAACCCTCCCATATGCGGAATAATGACGGGCGTCCGCCCGCCGATCATTTCAACTAACCGAAAAGTATTTTCAAACTCTTCCTCCAGGATGACGGGCATTTTTCTCAGGCAAATATGTTCTACAAAGGCAAGGCATTTTTCTGAATCGTAATCGTAACGGGGCTCGTTCGAATGTCGGTGCCACTTAACCCCGCTGAATTTATCGCCCGGAAACTGAAAGTCGTTCCAGACAAACCAGTAAATATGGATGAGATCCCCCCGCAGGGATTCCAGGTAGCGGTGCACTTTTTGCCGGGAGTCCTGGAAGGCCGCACTGTCGAAAAATGAATGATTGTGGCGCTCATATATCTCTTCGGCAGGCGAGAAAAGCACTCCCCCTTTTATGCCGCTTTTTTCCCAGCGCGGCTGCAGCACTTCAAAAGGAAGGCCTCGCCCGCAGTGGACATGGGAGTCGAGCACAAGCATCTGTGAAACACCCCTTTAGCATCTGTGATCCCCCTGGTATCTTCCGCAGGGGCGACAATGAAAGCCTTTATGAGAATTTACCCGTTCAGCTGTCTTCCCATGGGTCCTTTTTTCTGTTATTCTTTATGGTGACAGGTTTCCCTGATCGACGGGTTTGAACGAATGCTTCATCCAACTCGACTGTTGCTCCTTTTATGCGCCTTCCTGTCGCTTTTTCTCAATTGATTTTGGGCCTGGGCCTTTACTGTTCGGGCCGCAATTTATCCAAGGAATTATCAATACCCTGCAAACCTTCCAGTGCACTACAGGGGATGGAGATCTGGGAAGGGGGGACGTTATACTCACGCGGGTTGATGCGCACCAGCACGCCCCGGTAGTGGCGAATGATGTTCTCGCTCAGGTTGCGAATGGTAGGCACGGCAGTGCCGGCCCCGAGTTCAATCACGAAGATCTTGCTCTCCCGGTAACGGCTTAGAAAGCGGCGAAAGCGGTTTTCCTGTTCTACAGCGCGTTTTTCAACCCACGAAAAATCGCCGAACATGAGCACGTTGGGCCGTGCTGCAGCGCCGCAGTAAGGGCACTGGGGGACTTTCCGGGCCCGCATGGTTTCCAGGTCAACCGGTATTTCTTCCGTGTTGGGCCAGATGCTGTCCCGGCAGACGTTGGTGCACTGCAGGTAATTTAAGGAGCCGTGGACTTCATATATCCTGTCTTCATCAAAACCGGCCTTTTGGAACTGGCCGTCCACGTTGGAAGTGACCACCATATAATCAAGCCCAAGTGCTTTGATCCAGTTGAGCAGCAGTTGAAAGCCCTGGTGGGGAGAGGTTTCGCGATAGAGTGCAGTGCGATGGCCGTAAAACCCCCAGCCGAAAGCGGGGTCCCTGCTGAAATGACGGGGATTGGCCGCCTCGATAAAGTTGAGTCCCAGCTTTTCATAGAGAGGGTACGCTTTCCAAAAGCCGGTGGTTCCCCGAAAATCGGGCAGCCCGGAGTCAACCCCCATGCCTGCCCCGGCGTGAATCATGAGCGTTTCTGCTTGCTGAAGCTCCTCGGCAGCTCTGTCAAATACTTCCTTTAGTGACATGGCCAGCCCCCCACGCAAAAAATGAATGGTGCAGGCAGAAGTTTTTGAACCTGCCTTGCTGATTATAGATTATCAGTTGAAAGGAAGGGGGTCAAGTTGAAAGACATCGCTTACGGCATCAGCGAGGATATCGGTTGGCGAAGCAGGATGGAAAATGCACATGCTGTTGTCTGCAGCGAGGAACAGAATTTTTGTCTGGCAGCAGTTTTTGATGGGCATCTAGACCCCCGCGCCGCACAGGCCGCCGCCGAGGTGCTGCCGCGGTTTGTGGAGGGTTCGTGCCTGGATGAATCTGAAAAGCCCGAAGGGCCACGCCGTTCTTATGGGGAAATGATCAATCAAGCCTGCCTGAAAACCGACGAATATATCATCAAAAAAGGGATCCGCAGCGGAACGACTGCTGGTGTGCTTGTTATAGCCGGCGAAGAATTTTGGGCAGCCAATTCCGGGGATACGCGCGTAATCATTGAATCTGATGCCGGAGGCGTTGTTTTAACACAGGATCACCGACCGGATCTGCCGGCCGAAAGAGCCCGCATTGAATCCCAGGGGGGTAGGGTGATAGAGCTCGACGTTCCCCGGGTTGAAGGTGATTTGGCGCTAAGTCGGGCGCTGGGGGATGTATATTTCAAGCCTTATGTGACCCCCTTACCGAGGATCGTCTACGGACTCCTGGGGAGAGAAAATCGCTTTGCAGTAGTGGCTTGTGATGGGGTTTGGGTTTCTTTGAGCACAGAAGAAGCCTGCTCCATCGTCCGGAATGCCCCGACTCCCCAAAAGGCGGCCGAACTGATCCAGCAAGAGGCTTTTTGGGGCGGGAGTGATGACAATATCTCCGTCATCGTGCTGGATTTAGAAAAATATATCGGGCAGCTTCCCAGGGAAAAGATGTCCATCTTAAACATTACAGATACAGCGGCGCCGGATTGACTTTTTCCTGCTGTTCCTGTTAAATAATATTGAGTGAAATTCACAGCAACATTTGGACACCCGAAACAAGGAGCGATGATAAATGAATGTTTATGATTATGCCCACAGCCTTGCCAAAGCCATCAAGGGATCACCTGAGCACAAAGCGCTGAAGAATGCCGCAAAAAAACTGGAAAATGATCCCACAGCAAAAAAAATGCTGTTGGATTTTCGTCGGGCCCAGTTGGAGCTGCAGCAGCAGAAAATGAGCGGCCTGGAAATATCTTCAGAACAGCAAGAAAAGCTAAACAAGCTGTACGAGGTCATCTATTTAAATCAGACGGTTAAGGAATATCTGGAAGCGGAATACAGGTTCAGTGTTCTTTTTGCCGATATCCAAAAAATCGTGGCGGAAACGGTGCAGGATCTTTTCCCTGCCGATCTGATCAACCTGGAAGAACCGGGCATCGCCTCAGAGGGAGGAAACGAAAACCCAAAGCCCCAGTAAGGAGCATGGAGAGCACAAATTTGACGGCCCGGCAACGTTTCCCTCGGGCAGCCGGTTTGGCCCTGGAAAAGAGAAGTTTTCGGGCCGCAGCTGTTTTTTTCTTTTCACAGTAATTTGGCGTTGAGCACATAGAAAGGGGTTGGCCCCGTGAATATCGCTTTTTTTCTGGTTCCCAAGAAAGACGTGGCCTATTTATCGCTGAACTGTACCATGCGCCAGGCCATAGAGAAAATGGAATACCACGGCTACACGGCGGTTCCGCTTATCGATGACGAAGGGCGCTATGCAGGAACCATCAATGAAGGAGATCTTCTGCGCATGTTGAAAAATTCATCCGGTTTCAATTACGGCAAAAGCGAGCGGATTTTGCTGCGGAATATTCCCCAGCAGATTTTCAACTCCCCGGTCAGGGCTGACGCGAAAATTGGCGACCTGCTCTCTTTGGCGATCACTCAAAACTTTATACCGGTTGTTGATGACCACGGGGTTTTCATCGGCATTATCAGGAGGAGGGAGATCATCGAGTACTGTTTAAAACTGGTGCTGGAAAACAACAAAAAAGACAGCCAGGGCTCATTGGACAAATAATACCAGTTTCTGACAGAATACAAACAAGATACAACTGCTGCTTTGAGCTCTCCGTGAGACCAAAACCTGTGAAATAAAGAACATATTTAATTGACAGCGCACCGGGACTGAAACGATGGCATGCACCTGGGCTCGCCACGGAGAGCTGCCCCGGGGACGGTTCGGGCTTCACCGCCGCGGAGCGGATGTCCACGGAACAACCCTTATCGTTTTTCTCTCCAAGGGATTTAACCCGGGCTTTGAAGAAGAGGAAGCAGTGCGTTTGGCAGGGAGTGATCCGGTGTCGGCATTCAATGAGCATTGTTTTGGATGCGGCATAGTCTGAGTGCGCAGGCCCCGATCAGGACTGATATTCAGTGTATGATCCTTTTTGCTGCATGCTTCAGAGGCCCTCCGCACAACGTGGGCACTTATCTCATACATAGCTTTCTATTCCTGGTAATAACTGGTTACCGGGATTACTGAAAACCGGGAGGGACGGGGGAGGCGGCATGAGGAATGCTCCGTATGCTTCAGGGGCAAAAGTGAAGAGAGCTTTCGTCGGAATGAACCGGTTGATTGTTGCCCTGGCAGCCAGCAGGGTTCGGCAGCGGCCTTTCTATTTTTCGCACCTGGTAACCACCCGCTGCAACTGCAGGTGTCCCACGTGCATCTGGCGGGACAACCGTTCCCCCTCGGAAATGAGCGCTGCCGAAATCGGCCGCCTATACCGTCAGGGCCGCAGGCACGGTTTCAAAGCCGTGGGCCTTTGGGGAGGGGAACCGCTGCTGCGGGATGACCTGGCAGAGATTTTGTTCGCGGCCAAAAGGGAAGGCTTCATCACCACCCTCCTTACCAACGGTTACTACCTGGAGGAGCGTACAGGGGAGCTTCATGATAAACTGGATTCGGTGGTTGTCTCCCTGGACTATCCGGACGAAGAGCACGACCGGCAGCGGGGTTGCCGGGGGCTTTTCCAGCGGGTGGTGGGCGCGCTGGAAACCCTCAACAGGCGTTACCCCGAGATGAAGGTGATGGTGAACTGTCTTTTGCACAGGGGCAACGAAGATCGGCTCCTCGAGATGGCCGAGCTCTGCCAAAAACTGCGGGGGTCTTTTTACGTTTGCCCGGTGAAAGTGGGGGTTTCCCCGGAAACGGGGCATTCCGTCAAGGGCTGGGAGGCGGAGGGGGAAACAGCGGCCGCCCGGGCCCTTGCAGGGCTGAAAAAAAATCGCTACCCGTTAAACAATTCTTATACCTACCTGGAGCGCTTTCTGACGAGGCGCGAATCTTACGTTTGCCATCTCCCCAAGATCTCCCTCCTCGTGTACCCCGGCGGTGAAGTAGCAAACTGCACAAACCCCTCAGCCCCGCTGGGAAATGTCAGAAAAGAGCCCCTGGGCGACATATTAGAGAGTCCCGCATATGAACGATTGAAAAAACAGGCGCTGCACTGCAACCACTGCAACAATCCCAATATCGTCGAAACCTCTTACATGTGGGATTTCAAGCCTGAGCCCCTGTGGAACGCGCTTAAAGTACTGGCGAAATATTGAGCCGCAGCGGTTTTTCGCATCACAAAGAGAGAGGGTGCACCATATGTCAGCTTTAAATGCACTTATCACCCTGGTTACACTGATTGCAGTTCCGCTTCTCGGTTATTTTGTGACCGGTGCCTGGTGGGGAGGTGTTGCGGGCTTTTTGGTTTGGCTGCTTGCGGTGGGGTATTTTTCCCGAGGGGGAAAATTTAGTACGCCCCCCAAAAAGGGGACAAAAAAATGAACGCCCGGAAAAAACACCGCTAGTCACATTATTTCCTTTTCCCAACCTGGACATGGCCGGTGCCGTAAAATACGGGTCTCAAAAAGAACCTTTCTAAACGTAGTAAACAACAGTTCAATAAATTCTGGCTGCCACGTTTGGAACAATAATTATGTTCAGCAGCACCAAGCTCCATCGCACCCAATACGCAAGAGGGTGTCATGAGAAAAATCGCAGGAACGGAGGGGGCCGGCCGCAGGCGGAAAGGAAAAAAGGTTTGAAGTAGATATGGCTTTTTGTTATAATTAGTGCACGCTTCACCCGATTTCAAGAAGGGGGGCTTATTATGACTGGGGAGGGAACGATTCCTTCTGAGCATGGTTCAGTTCGCATTACTGACGAAGTGGTTTCCATGATTGCCGGCCTTGCCGCGGCAGAGGTGGAAGGCGTGAACAGCCTGAGCGGAGGGATTGCAGGGGGAATTGCCGAGGCGCTGGGCCGCAAAAACATTTCCAAGGGTGTCAGGGTGAAGATTGGCGAGGAAGAAGCAGCCATTGATCTATACCTGATCGTGAACTATGGCTACCGCATACCCGACGTAACATGGAATGTTCAGGAAAATGTAAATAAAGCGGTGCAGAAAATGACGGGTTTAAGGGTTACCCACGTTAATGTCCACGTACAGGGTGTCAGCTTTGCTACGGTTTCGGGCAGTGAAGAAAAACAGGGATAAAAAGAAACGAACTCCGCTTGAGCCAAGCCTCCTGGCAAAACTTCCGGGAGGCTTTTTTTCTTCATGATTATCAACTTAACTCAGGGAATTCTTGTTGAGTGGCCCCTAAAATAGCTTTTTAGCAGATCAAGGCCTTTTTGTGAGTGTGACCTTTTAAAACCTCTTTTTTGCGGAGCTTCTTCATTGTCATCCTGAGCAAACCCGATAGTCTGATTTTTCTTTCCGGCACAAAAAACCCCCCAGTTGCATTATTAGGGGGGTATGCCACAAGCACCGGAAAATTTCCTGCAGGGGAGTTGCCTGACGTTTAAGCCTTCCTCTTACTTTTTTACAGTTTTTAGAGCACTTCCCTGACAGCCAGCAAAAGCCCTTTTCCAAGCGATCGCAACTTCCCGGCTGTGTCGGGGTCGGGCTCTTTGGCGATGGGAAACGGCGCCGGCAGGTATAGAGAGCGGTTAAATTCCACCTGTATCCAGGGCACTTCCCCTGCAGCACTGTGATTTTTTACGATAAACCCGCCCCGGAAAGGCCGGTTTAAAACGACGTCCGGATGAGCCCCGGCAAAACGGGGATCGCTTTCAAATACCCTTTCCAGTGCATGCTGCAGGGCCCGCAGGAGCGCTGGTGGAGCTGAGACGGGCAGTCCGTCAGGTTCTCCGGAATCGTCTCCCAGGTTGCTGAGACAGATTAAAGGTCGGCGAAGGTGTTCTTCCCCTTTTTCAGGGGGCGCTTGTGCCAGCATGGTGTGGCAGTCCAGGCCCAATCGGATGGCCGCCCTTTTTTCACACATCCTGGCAATTTGCCGGTGATAAGGCCGGTGATACTTTTCCAGCAGCAGGCGCACCTCGTCCCCCGTCAGTCCACCAAGGCTCTGCCAGACGGGCTCTCCAAGCACCGTTGATATTTTGACCACGCCGTCGGGATTTGCCGGGGGCAGATCTTCAGGAGAGCGGTTCATGTCAACCACGGCCCGCGCCACCTCTGTATCCACGCAGCCTTCTGCTGTGATTTCCTCAAAGTCAAACAGATGCCGTGCCCAGGTATCCCCATCGCGAAGAATGGCCGCCAGGCCCAGCCGGCACCTGTGCTTTAGTTCCGGCGGCACTTTTGTTCCGCCGTGAGGCATGGACAGCACCACCGGAAGCGGTGTGCCGGGTATCATTCCACCTGTCCCTCCATTAAAAACAATGTCAGCAGCAGAGCCCTCTGCAAAAGTTCTCCGCGCTGGATCGATTCAAAGGGGGTGTACATGTTCTGGCTGGACGGGGCGAGACCACATAATACGGGTATCCCCTCGGGCACGACCCCCGCTGCCGAAGGCAGCAGGCTGGAATCAACGCCGAAAGGCAGTTTCCAATCTGCACTGATGGCCTTGAGCTTGGAGATAAGAGAGGCAGCGCTTTCCGAGCGGGTCAGGGCGGGGCGTTCTTCCAGCTTTTCCACGTAACATAAAAATTCTTCTTTTTCCGTCGGAGTAAATATTTTTCGTATTTCGGTTTCGGCATCACCGGCCAATGCAGGATCCAGGAAGGTTACGTAAACCGTGGCGCGAATGCGGTGGGGGAGCAGCACGCTGTAACGTTCTGAATGCACTTCTTGCACGGCCACCGTCAACCGCTTTTTCGGCATGCTGAGTTTGCCCACCCGCGCGGCTCGCTGCAAAAACCAGTTCATAAGATCTCCCGGCCCTCGGTGGTAGCCAATACGCTGAAAAGCCCCTTCCACAAGAATGCTGAATTTTCTCGACCCCCTTCTCTGATCCACCACTTTCCCGCCGTGAAGGCCCGACTGCATCACAAGAACCTGGCCCGCTTTTTCAGCGGCCTGGGAGAAGGTCGGGCTGCTGTAACGCATCCCCCGACCTTCGTCGGCATAGATAAACACGCCCAAAGGGATGTGGTGCAGGCACCCTGCTGTTTTTAAAGCCTGTAAGGTTTCGAGCAAACAGAGCAGCCCGGCGCGGCTGGAGGCTATGCCTTCACCAAAAATCTGCTCCGGCGCCTTTCGAAATGGGGTGGGATAACCGCTGGTATCGCTGCGCGGAACATCGACAGAAGCCACCAGGAGCGTGCCGTCTTCGAGCCCGGGCGCGGTCTGCCAGGCCCAGGCAAAACGCTGGTTCGTGAGCTCTTTTATGGAATGCAACCCCAAATCATGCATTTTCGCTTCAAGCCGCTTGATCACTGCTCCCAGCCCTGCCGCGTCTTCGGTCCAGCTGGGGAGGTTGGTCCACCCTTTCAGTTCCTCTTCCATCTGGTCACGCCTCTGTATGAGATGGGTAAAAACGGCCTTTCCCCTGCCCTTGTATAAATCGTCCAGGCCGTCATCCGCAATAATTGGGCCGAAGTACCGCTGGCTGGTGATTTCAATGAGGCGGTTCACCAGGGCTGCATAGTCCAACCCCATCTTTTCGGCGGCAAAAACGTACGAGGCGTCCGGACCGAGGCTGGCCATGGAGTTCACTTCCAGAATATAGGGATTGCCTTCTCTGTCCAGGCGAAAGTCCACGCGGGCGCTGTCAAAGCAGCCCAGCGCGTTAAAGGCCTGGATGGACAGGGTTTTTAAGAGCTCTTCCTGGGCGGGATCAAGGGAGGCGGGGCACACCTTGTCTATGCGGCGCCTGCTTTTTTTCACCTTGTCTTCATGCGTATAAATGCGCGGCCCCCTGTAAAAAATCATTTCCACCGGCGGCAGGGCTTCCACGGGACTGTTGCCCAGGAGTCCCACGTTGATCTCTCGACCCTCGATGTACTCTTCCACCAGGGCCGGGGCTTGAAACATCTCGTAAATAGCCCTGACCCATTCCCGCAGCCCCGCTTCATCATGAACGATTTTGATCCCCAATGAGACGGCTTCATCCCGTGGCTTAACGATGAAGGGGAAGGTCATTTCTTCCTGCAGGGGGAACTCAAAATCGGGGCTTTCCAGCACGGTAAATTTCGGGGTAGGAAGGTTTTTCTGGGTCAGTACAATTTTGGTGAGCACCTTATCCAGGGCGATGGCATGGGTTTCAGGGCTGGAGCCCACGTAAGGGATGCCCAGCATTTCCAGGATTCCCGGGATATGGGTGTAGCGGGCCCGCCCTTGTATGCCGTAGCTCAGGTTGAAAACCAGGCCCGGCCGCTCTCCCGAGATGACCGAAGGCATGAAATCTTCCAGGGCATAAATGATATTCTTATCGCCTTCGAAAGCCTGCACCTGGTGGCCATGTGCTTCAAGGGCCTCCTTTATGCGTTTAATGGTCTGTAAGCCGTACTTTTCACGGTTCGGCATGCCAAATAGATTGATAACCGCTTGGCTGTCCCGGTTATAAATAATGGCAATTTTCAATTCTGCTTTTCAACCTCCTCCAGGTATTGGGGGCCTCCCGCAGCACCGTCCCGTCGGGGATCGGAGACGCCGTAAAAAAAGTCTCTTCCGGGCTCCGGCAGCATCACGGCCTGAACGCAGCCCAGGAAATAACTGTAAGCTCCCCGTGTGGTAACCGTGAAACCTGCTCTCTGCAGGGTATCCATTACCTCCGGGGAAAAACGTTTTTCGATGAGCACTTTCCCGGAACTGCCCGCATGCAGTCGCGGCGCCTCTATGGCTGCCCACAGATCCTGCCCGGCATCCACGACCCGCGTAATGACCTGGGCCAGTGATGTTGAAATGCGTTCGCTCCCCGGGCTGCCGAGGGCCAGGAAGGGCCGGCCGTCCTGGAAGAGCAGGGTGGGGGCTGCGCTGCTCCACGGACGCCCACCGGGCAGTAAAAAGAAGGGGTGCATCATGTCCTTGTACTGAAAGGCGCTCATATAATTATTGTAAAAGAATCCCAGGCCTCGGGCCATGGTCTTGGCGCCGAACAACAGCTCGATGGACTGGGTGATCGCTACGGTGTTTCCGAAAGCATCGGCTGCAGAAAGGTGGGTTGTTTCCCCGCTTGCCCCGGGAGGTGAAAAATTTTCTTTATCGCGGTAGGAAAGAACGGCACGAATGCGGGCAGCGATCTGCTCGGTGCTGGCCCTGTCCAGTTTCAATTCGTGAGAAACCTGTGGAAAAAGCGCCGGGTCTACAGGCATCCTTTCCCGGCACATCAGGGCGGCCCTGAAGACCATTGCCAGAATTAACGGCGCCAAGGGTGACGGCGGCACCACTTCCCATGGCTCGAACGCCTCCAGGGTCTTAAGGATATGGACAAGCGCCCACCCCGCTCCCGGCGGTGGGAAGGTGTAAACATCCCTGCCGCGGTAGCAGCCCTTTAAAACGTCCCTCTGAACGGGATAGGGGATCTGGTTGAGGTCGGCCTGGGAAATCAAGCCCCCCCGGCATTCCATATCCTTGATGATTTCTCTTGCAATCACCCCCACGTAGAAATCCCGCCACCCCTCCCTGGAGATGCGCTTCAGGCAGTCTGCAAGTTGAGGCTGGACAGCGGTTTCCCTGGCGTTCAGGGGTTGGCCGTTTTTGAAAAAAACGGACTTTACCTGTTCATCTTGCAGGAGCTTTGAGGCTTCGCGGGCCAGCAGCCGATGCTGGAGCGCCGTAATTTTGTAACCTTTCTCCGCTGCTTCAATAGCTGGCTCCAGGACGCGGTCGAGAGGAAAGGTGCCGTAAGTTTCCAACAAATAGCCAAGCGCTGCCGGTGTGGAGGGAACGGTGGTGGCCTGGATCCCCACTTTTATCTTTTGGGCCGGCGTATACTGCGGATCAATGCCGTAGGGGGCACGCGATGAACCGTCCAGGGTAAGGGCCTCCGGATCTGCTCCCTGGCGGTAAAGCAGGATCATGCTTTGCCCCCCAAGCCCTGATGCCTGGGGTTCGGTCACTCCGAGGCAAAATGCAGCCGCTGCGGCAGCGTCAACAGCGTTGCCTCCCAGCTTCAGCATTTTTACGCCGGCCTCGGTGGCAGCAGCTGAGGCCGTAGAGATCATGCCGCAGCGACTGATGGCCGTAGAGGCCTTTTTTGCCTGGTGTGTAGTGGAGGTTTTCATGATTCCATCCCTGTTCCAATTTTAGAATAGGATGCATGGCATCTAAGGGCTGAAATATGCGATTATAGAGGATAAAGGCTGAGTATCGCGGTGAATAATTAAAATAGCTAACCCATTATAGCATATCCTCTCGATATCTTCCAGCGATTATTTTAAAAAGCCGGCTGCTTACCCTGAAAAGAAAACACCGGCTGCAGGACGCCCCCCCCTTTTTTTAGATCCCACAAAAAAACACGAGCGCTGCCTGAGAGGCGAGCTCATGCCTGTTAAACAACCCGGATTTTTGTGGCAAACAAAACTCCGGATCTCTTTCCGGCTCAGCTTTCGTGACAGCGGTCTGCTCCCGGGGACAAAGGGGGGAGCTGCGAAGGCGCGGCAAAAAAAATTTTATCCGGCATGCAGCGAACCGAGAAACAAACTAACAAATCTTGCAATGGCTGATTCACCGCAAAGGCTTCACGCCATATTTTTCCCGTAGAAAAAACCGATGGCAGAAAGAGTTCCGGAGAGCACGGCACCCCAGGCGAGGTCAACCAGCGTAACCTTGAGGGGCCAGTCCTTGAGGGTTGCCAGGTTGGTTAAATCATAGGTGGCATAAGTGACAAGGCCGAAAAAAGCCCCTGCCAGCAGCGCGGTGAGCCAGCTTCCGTCGGTAAGGGAGGGAGACACCACAAAATAGACGAGCCCGGCCACGAAAAGCAGGTAAAAGACAATGGCGGCGCCCCAGTTTATATTTGTTTTCATCAAAAAACGCAGCTGGTCCCGGTAAAAATTTCTGGCCACCAGGCCCAGCCAGACCATGTCGATCAGGAAAAAAGCTCCCAGCACCACCAGGTAGAGCTTTATGAACTGCATCAATCGCTCCCTCCCTCCTGGCCAGAGGACTTCCGGGGAAACCAGGGGAAAAATTTGCTGGTGACGCGGGCATAGGCCTGGAACTCGGCATTGTCCTGGTATTTTTTCTCCAGCATGGGCACCCCTGACACAAAAAGCAGCATGCCCGTAATGGTCAGCGGGCTGATGACAGCGCTCCATCCCGTGGGCACAGAGAGCGCCAGCAAAAATATGCCCCACCACATGGTGGCCTCGCCGAAATAATTGGGATGGCGCGTGTATTTCCAGAGCCCTGTTTTGATGACATGTCCCTTGTTGGCCGGATCCTGTTTGAATTGGGCCAACTGTTTGTCCCCAACGGCTTCAAAATAAAAGCCGATGACCCAGACCAAAACCCCCAGAAAGTCCAGGTAGCGTAGGCCCGGCTGCGGGAAAGCGTTGATGAGGATAATGGGGTACGCGATGATCAGCATCAACGCGCCTTGCAGCATGAAAACCTGGAAAAAGGCCCGGGGCACAAGCCAGCGGCCCCATTCTTCCCGCCATTTGGCGTAGCGAAAATCTTCCGGTTTGCCCCAGTTCCGCCGGACAATGTGGTAGGTGAGCCTTCCGCCCCATATGGTTACCAGGAGAGCCAGGACCAGATTTCTCTCGGCGAAGGCACCCTGACTGAAAAGGGTTGCCATTGTCACAACGACAAATCCGGCACCCCAACCCATGTCCACGATGGAATTGTTTCGAATAACCTGGGCTACCAGGAAAAAGGCCAGGAAATAAATGAAAACGACTGCTGCTGCCTGCAAAAAAAGTTCGACCACACAACTACCCCCATCCTGATTGAGCCTCGTTGCAAGATATTCTCTCGGGGTAAGAACATGCCGCGTTTCCGGGTTAATGGAGACGCCATATTATATTATCAGACTATCGGGTTTGCTCAGGATGACAATGAAAGAGCCCCGCAAAAAAGAGGTTTTAAACAGTCACACTTACAAAAAGGCCTTGATCTGCTAAAAAGCTGTATTTGGGGGGCCACTCAACAAGAATTCCCTGAGTTAAGTTGATAATCATGTTATATGATTATTGTAAGTTTCCGTTGGAAGATGTTGCATTGCCGTGCAGGAGCTTTGTCCCATCACGTCCGAAAGGGTCCGAATATTTCTGAATGCCGGGGAATGTTTGCGCCGTGCAGTTTATACCGCTTCTGCATCTTCCATCAAGCAGACGGCTACCGCTCCCAGGCCGGCGCTTAAGGCCACAATGGGGGAGATTTCCACCACGTATTCCGGCTGCTTCCCCAGCAGCCGGGCAAAGAGCCGCTGGTAAGAAAAAGCTTTCTCGGGGGCTCCTGCATGCACGATACAGTATTTGTTCACGGAGCGCTCATCCTGGATGGACTTAACAATGTTCCGGATCTTATTCGTGTTGGTCCGCTGGGTTAAGGCTTTATCAAAAGCGAGGCCGCGCCCCTCTTCATCCAGGGAGACTATGGGCTTTACGTTTAACAGGTTGGCGATGAACCCCTTCATCGGGCTGACCCGCCCTCCCCGCACCATGTACTTAAAAGTGGCTACGCTGACGAAGATCCTGATTGTCGGTATTATTTGCTCGATGATCCGCACAATTTCATCGTGTTCCCTTCCGGCTGCAATCAGCTCCGCCGCCTCCATCACCAGCAAACCCTGGGCTCCCGAGTTCAGCTTGGAGTTGATGACCGAAATCTTTTTCCCCTTCTCCTGCAGCGTTTCGGCTGCGCTTTTAAATACATTCCAGGTGCCGCTCAACTCCCTGGAAACGGAGATCATGATGACGGATTGGTAGTGGCTGCACAAAAATGACAGCTGCCGCTGCACCGCATTTAAGGAAGGCTGGGAGGAGGTGGGATATTCTTTAACCTGGTCGAGGATGGAGTAAATCTGGTCGGGCTTGACGGAGATTTTGTCCAGAAAATTGGACCCCTCGATTACCAGGTTAACAGGGATCACGTGGATCTGGTGGTTGTCGATCACTTCCTGGGGAAGATCGGCAATGGAATCCGTCACCAGGGCGATATCGTGCCTGCGTTCATGGACGACCTGGTACTGTTTCAACATATCGTCGACTTTCTGGTTGATGACAGACCCGAAGCTGATCAATTTGAAAAAGAATTTCTCCGGCTGGTTGGTGTGGATATGAATTTTGGCTTTTTCCGGGGTTCCGGCGATAATAAAGGAGTCACCGAGCGGCTCAACAGTATTTCGGACCAGCTGGTGATCCATGTTCTTTCCCGTAAGAAGCGCTTCAGAACAGAAACGATAGTCCATGTCTCCACGCATTCCCTCCAGCAGGGGTTCCTCCTGCAGGGCCAGCGGTGGGGTTTTTTCCCGCATAAGGGACTTAATATCCCCGGTTTTGAATAATTCGGCGACCCCTTCCAGGAAAAGAACGAAACCCTGGGCGCCGGCATCGACCACAGCTGCATCTTTCAGCACCTTCAGCTTTTCCCGGGTATCTTTCAGGGAAACCCGGGCCCGTTCCAGGGAATTCAGGAGGACTTCTCCGAAGTCATTCGTTTCTTTCCCCCAGTTGTTCACCGCTTCTGCCCACTCCCTGAGAACCGTCAGCATGGTCCCTTCCACCGGCCTGGAAAGAGCACCGTACGCGTAGGGCACGGCACGCACCATGGAATCCCCGAAAGCGCGGGTGGTGAGACGCTTTTGATCGCCAATTTCCCGGGACAGACCGTTAATGAACTGGGCCAGAATGATGCCCGAGTTGCCCCGGGCTCCGTTCAAGGAAGCGTCAGCCAGTGAACGGACAGTTTCGCCCGCGCACGGAGAAGGCCTGACGCTGTCCACCATGTAGTTCAAAGTGGCAGACAGATTATTGCCCGTGTCGCTGTCGAAAACAGGAAAAACATTGATACGGTTCAACAAGTCTTTATAGCGGGCGACCTGCCTGGACCCGGCCAAAAAAGCGTAATAGATTCGCTCTCCATTTACATAACTAACGGTCATCTGACTCACCTTCTCTATTTATAGGATAAATTTTATTAATTAAAAAGTAGTTCTCTATATACAAGCGAATTCCTGCAAAGATATTTTTGCCGGAAAAATATTTTTAAATACATATATAAGGAGAAGAACGGGCGGCAGAAAGAACCGCCTGAAATAGTTCTTTAGAATCATGTTGGAGCAGGAAAAACTCCTGGATTAACGAAATAATATTCTAAACGGAAAGCGTTTTGGTCATACCTCTCGGCCTGCACAACGATCAGCCGTTTCAACAACCATCCGGGCCCTGTGGCGCAAAGGGGGTGGGGGGTCAAAGGGGAGGAGAAAACCAACCGGGGTGAAATCATATTTGCAATCCCAACCTGGACATAGCCAGTGCCATAAAATACGGTTCTCAAAATGACCTCTTCTAAACAAAGTAAACATCGGTGTTCACACGATCGCTTGAAATGGTTTTGCCAAATTTGCGAAGAACTTGAGACTTAAGGGCCTGAGTTATTCTCACGCTTATGTAAACTTCGAAAAGGAAAACGACTGGAGTGCAAGCAAATTGGGTGACATTTTTCGACCAACAGCACAGCTTAAAATCTCCCTGACCCACGACTGCAATAATGACTGCCAGTTTTGTCTCAATCAAACCACCAGATCCCGAAAACCCCGGCAGCGCCTGCTCACCATCGATAAAATGAGGGCGCTGGTAGACGAAGCCTCTGCCCTGGGAATGGTGGGGACATACTGGACAGGGGGGGAACCATTCATTGAGTATAAAAGCTTGTTAGAACTTATCGAATACTCATGCTCCAAGGGTTTGATCCCTACCGTGCTGACCAACGGGGGGCTTATGGGGGCTCACGGGGAATACAAAGCGTTGAACCGGGAAATACTTGAACGGGCCGGCCTGTTCGACAGCACAGCCGGGGAAATTGTGCGCTCTTTAAAGGAAGCGGGCCTCGTGCGGATATATTTCAGCGTCGACAGCAACCACACCACCCTAAAAAGCCCAAATGAAAATGTTGCCAATTCCGTACCGGCCGCAGTTGTCTCGAAAGCCATCGGCACATGCCTGGAAGAAGGCCTTGGAAAAAGGCATGAGTTGGACGCCATCGGTTATCAATTGAGGGTAACAGCCACATCAAGCGGGTTGTGGGACGACCCGACGAATCGAATTCTTGAGGATGTGATGGGACGGGTCGGATTGCGATTTGAAAAAAAAGTGCCGCCAAATGCGGGGGTTTATGGGAACGAGAAGGGAAAGCTGTTCTTGCGGCGGCTGGGCGTCTCCCGTATTGGAGATGCAGCAATAATTGGTGACGAAAAGCTGGAAAACAAAGCGGGGATGGGCCTGTTCGATTTAAAGTGCCCCCATTTTATGAGCAGGAAAGACGCCTATGATCACGGGAAATATCACGGCGACCTCTTTGTGGATCACGAGGGGATCGTCTACACGTGCGGGAACCACGCGTATCCCGTGGGAAATGTTTTTAAAGAATCCCTTTCCTCCATTATCAAAGGGATCAATTCACCGCGCCAAGGAGATGAATACGGCAGGACCAGGCGGGTATATCATTCGCTGCTTTTGCTGGCTCAAAACGATATGGTTGCCGATAACGCTGTTGGCGAGGCCTTTCGACTGATTTATGCCAAGCACCCCGGGCTGATTCATGCCCTGAAAACACAGTGCGGCGGTTGCCACTGCCTGGGACACAAAGAAGACATGCAAAGGGCTTTCCTGGAAGTGTTTGCTGCCTGTTATGATAACAGCGGCTGATAGGGGACGGCAGGGGGACAAAATAAAGGGACGAGGAGGGGGCAGCACTGGCAAGCATCGGCCGTCTGTACGTTCAAATTGCATATCTCCCCATTCCATGGGAAGAGATATCATTTGACGGAAACATAATTACATGCATTAAAAGAAACGCTGACGTGCATTTCCCCGATCTGTTTAACCCAACAGAAAGAAATGAGAGCTTTTGGAAAGAAGTGCGGCAGCTTTCTGATGATTTTGACAGGCACAGCAAGAAAGCAATCCGTCTTTTTTATGCGAAATACGGCCGCCTCGGAACTTTTCGCCTTCGGTCTCATGAATTCAGCAGCGAGAGGGAAGAGGATTATCGGCTGATAAAGCATTATTTAAACTGGTTTCGCGAAATAACAGGGATGGTTCGCGACATAAAAACCCGAAAAACTTCCAGGCTGTGGGAACTGTTCAAAGAAGGCAAACAAAAAAGTGTTGACGAGCACGGAAATATTGGGGAGTTAATTTATCTTTGGGGGGACGAGACAGATATTTGCATAAGATGGCCTTCCTGGCCAAGGTTTAACAAAGACGGGAGCCTGTATTATGGTTACCCTCAAAACAATGATGAACTGTTAATTGCCGCACGGGAGGCTGTAACCGACATCGTGGAGGATCTTTTCGGTTCCCTGGTCTCCCTGCCCATTCCGGAACGTGACAGGATCGTACATCCGATGGCGACGATAACGATATATCCCCCCGGGGCGCTTGCTGCGGCCTTTTTACAGTGGCTATTCCAGGAAGTTTCCTTTATGAACCTTTCCATCTGTATGGCGGAGGATTGCGACAAACCGGTGCCGCTTCCCAGGAAGGATTACTGCTCAGAAAAGTGCCGCCAGAGGATGAAAAAGCGCCGCCAGCGGATGAAAAAGAAGGAATCAAGCAGCCGCTAGCCAACGGGCGGCAGCTTTCTAAGGTCTCAGGGGTCGAACAGTGACAGTTACAAACTGCCGCTTGCGGGTATTTAAAAGGTTGCGGGTTGAGGAGCGCTCTTCCCGCATGATCTTCAGGAATCTACACACGTTTTTCAAAACATGGCTAGCAAGATTGGCCTCACAAGATTATGCGCTGATGATCTGTTTAACGGCATATCACAAGGTTTGTAAAATGGAGTTCTTGATAAGCTGGTAATCAGATTACAAGATCGCCAGGGCGCAAGCTTTCGAAGCGATGATGAGGTAGATCGTGGAGGGAAGGGGCAGAGCTGAATGAAAATCGGGAGTTTAATTTTTGCATGTCCCCGGAAAACCATTTTGGGAGGTTCCATTTTTTGAGGTGTCCCCACAATTGCCCCCAATGACCTTATATGTCAACCCCCCAACCAACAGAAAAAGCCGTGGTTTCCCACGGCTTCTGTGTTCGTGTGGCAGGGGAGACAGGACTTGAACCCGCAGCCCCCGGTTTTGGAGACCGGTGCTCTGCCAATTGAGCTACTCCCCTGCGCAAGTATAATTTTAAACGATAGCCCATTCTTTGTCAAGAAATCATCTTGCCGCTTCTTGGAATGAATCTGAAACAGGGAGTGCTTTTTGCCCGACTTCCTGCCCGTTATTTTTCCTTCACCGGCTTCGATCCCAGTTCTGTCTTGCATTGAGCCGGCCTTTATAATAAAATAAGGAATGATGGTTGAGGTATAATTTTTATACAAAACAGAATGCATTACAAAGGGAGGTTGGGGGCTTGCTCGGTTTTATCGGCTGCGGTACGATGGGAACGGCCATTGTTGAAGGGCTTATCAACAAAAAGCTTTTTACAGCGGAACAAGTTTTAATTTTTGACAAGGAAAAAAGCAAAGTCGAAGAGCTCTCCCAAAGAATCGGCGCAGTGCCCTCAGCTTCACTGGAGAAACTTTGTGAAAATGCCCGCATCATATTTATCGCCGTCAAACCCCAGGATGTGGGGGGGCTGCTGGAGGATCTGAAGCCCTGCCTGTCGCCCACCCATGTCCTGGTTTCTGTTGCCGCCGGCATCCGGATTTCTTTTTTTCTGGAGCAGCTGGGCAGGCCGCTCAAGATTGCAAGGGTGATGCCGAATACTCCCTGCCTGGTGGGGGAAGGGATGAGCGTGATCAGCAGCGGGGAAGACGTTTCTGACGAAGAAGAACAGGAAATCAAGAGGTTAATGGAAGCCGTGGGAAGGTCCATCACGTTGGACGAAAAACATATGGATGCCGTTACCGGTTTGAGCGGCAGCGGGCCGGCCTATGTGCTGTTGATGATAGAAGCGCTCGCAGACGGCGGGGTTGAGGCCGGTTTGAGCCGGCAGGAATCCATGCTTTTGGCCGCCCAAACCGTCCTGGGGGCCGCCCGCATGTACCTGGAGGGCGAAGAACATCCCGCTGAGCTAAAAAACCGGGTAACCTCTCCCGGCGGCACCACCAGCGCCGGGCTGCTGGCCATGGAAGAAGGCGGCATCAGGGCCGCCCTGATCAAGGCTGTTAAAAATGCAGCCCAGAGGGGCAGGGAGTTGGGTGGTTAGACCCTTTAGTCTCAAGCTCTATGCAAATTTGGCAAAACTTTTTAAAGCGGTCGTGTGAGCACCGATGTTTACCATGTTTCGAAGGGGTTATTTTGAGATCCTTATTTTATGGCACTGGCTATGGACGGGTTGGGGTTCTTCAAACATGAAATGACTATAGGCCCGGCACTTTACCATTCTAGAATCAGACTATCGGGTTTGCTCAGGATGACAATGAAAGAAGCCCTGCAAAAAAGAGGTTTTAAAAGGTCACGCTTACAAAAAGGCCTTGATCTGCTAAAAAGCTGTATTTTGGGGGCCGCCCAACAAGAATTCCCTGAGTTAAGTTGATAATCATATTCTAGAATAAAGAGACCTGGTTTTTGCGGGCTTTTTTAAAAATAGTGGAGGGTAGGATGCGGTGAAAAGAGAGGATGCTCTGCAGACTGTGAAAAAAATTGTTATCAAAGTGGGTACCCGCCTTTTAACATATGAGACGGGCAAGCTAAACCTCGGTATTATGGAAAGGCTGGTCCGCGAAATCTCTGACCTGAAAAACCAGGGCAGAGACGTGGTGTTGGTCTCCTCCGGTTCCATGGGAGCCGGCATGGGACGCCTGGGTTTGAAGAGAAAACCCGTTTCGGTCCAGGAAAGGCAGGCTATCGCGGCTGTGGGGCAGGGCTTGCTGATCCAGTTTTATGAAAAAATGTTTGCCGAATACGGACACACCGTTGCTCAAATTCTCCTGACCAGGGAAGATATGAACAATCGGACCCGCTACATCAATTCCCGGAATACGCTGCTGCACCTGTTAAAGTTCAATGCAATCCCCGTGGTGAATGAAAACGACACAATTTCAACTGAAGAGATCGAGTTTGGCGACAACGACCGGCTGTCCGCACTGGTGGCCGCGCTGATCGATGCCGACCTGCTTCTCGTATTGACGGACATTGACGGTCTCTACACGGCCAACCCGAAAACAGACCCCGAGGCAAGGTGTATTGGTTTTGTGGACGAGATCACTCCAGAAATTAGAAAAGTTGCCGGTAAAACCGAGGAAATGCTGGCCAAGGGGGGCATGACAACCAAGATTGAAGCTGCAGAAATTGCCATGGCTTCCGGCGTGGATATGGTTATCGCCAATGGCAATCAGCCCGGGATCATCAGAAAAATCCTTGACGGCGAGCCCACGGGCACCTATTTTTGCTCCCGTCAGGGCCCCCTGCGCAGCCGCAAGAGCTGGATCGCCTTTGGACAGAAGATCAAGGGTACCATTGAAATTGACAGCGGCGCCGCGCGAGCCCTGACCCAGGAAGGAAAAAGCCTCCTGCCGATTGGCATCATAGATATTAAGGGAAGTTTTTCCCGGGGTGAAACGGTGAGCATTCGCGATGCCAAAGGCATGGAGATAGCTCGCGGGTTAACCAATTACAGTGCCAAAGAGCTCTCCCAAATTAAAGGCTGTAAATCTTCCGAGATAAGAAAACTGCTCGGCTACAGCAATCACCAAGAGGTCGTTCACCGGGACAACCTGGTACTCTGTTAACTTCCACCCTGGAAAGGAGCGCTTGATATGCCGGAGACAATCGCCGAATTAACCAGGAAGGCAAAGGACGCCAGCTCGCAGGTGGCTGAAGCCCCCACTTCCTTAAAAAATGAGGCCCTGGTGGCCGTTGCCCGCCTCTTGATTGAAAATGAGGAAGACATTATCCAAAACAATAAGGTGGACCTGGACCGCCTGGTCCAGAAAAAAGATTATTCCAAAGCTTTTTATGACCGCCTGCAGCTAACCCCGGAAAGGATCGCCGACATGGCCGGGGGGTTGAGAGAAATCGCTGCGCTGCCTGACCCGGTGGGGGAGATGCTTTCCATGTGGAAAAGGCCAAACGGCCTGCAGGTCGGGCTGGTTCAGGTACCGCTGGGCGTGATCGGGATTATCTACGAAGCACGCCCCAACGTTACGGTAGACGCGGCAGGGTTGACGTTGAAATCAGGAAACGCGGTGGTTTTACGCGGCAGCTCCGAGGCCATCAATTCCAACCGCTGCCTGGCAAAAATCCTGCGCAGGGGGCTGAGAGAAAGCGGGCTTCCCGAAGATGCGGTGACACTGGTGGAGGACACCGGCCGGGATGCCGCGCTGGAATTGATGCGGATGAACGAATTTGTAGACGTTCTCATTCCCCGCGGCGGGGCTTCCCTGATTAAAACGGTCGTGGAAAATGCCACCGTTCCCGTGCTGGAAACCGGTGAAGGCAACTGCCACACTTATATCGACGCAGGGGCCGACATTGAAATGGCGGTGAAAATTGCCGACAACGCAAAGACACAGCGCCCCGGGGTGTGCAATGCCATGGAAACGCTGCTGGTACACCGGGAAATCGCACCGGCCTTTCTCCCTGCTTCGCTGGAAGTTCTGACGGGTAAAGGGGTGGAGGTACGCGGCTGCGAGCGCACGCGCCAGCATTACCCGGGAATAAAAGAGGCTGTGGAAGAGGACTGGGGGACGGAGTACCTGGATATGATCCTTGCTGTTAAGGTAGTGGACTCGTTTGAAGAAGCGGTGGGCCACATCAATGCCTACGGCACGGGTCATTCTGAGGCAATTATTACGACTGATTACTCGAGGGCGCTGGCCTTTTTGTCAAAAGTTGATGCCGCGGCGGTTTATGTAAACGCTTCGACCCGTTTTACCGACGGGTTCGAGTTCGGCTTGGGGGCCGAAATGGGCATCAGCACCCAAAAACTTCACGCCAGGGGCCCCATGGGGCTGCAAGCGCTTACCAGCAAGAAATTTGTCGTGTTTGGGGAGGGGCAGGTGAGGTGAGGCGGCCTCACAAAAGAAAGCCGTCCCTGTTGAGGCTTTATGAAAGGCACGTTTAACCCTGGAACGGTTTCCTGGCAGGGGCTTGAATCAACCGAGGGCCCTGGCTCGGGGAGGCGGTTGTGTCATCTTCTACCCATTAGTGCTCATCCGTATTGGTCGATAACAACATTTTCGATGGTTTTGGAAGGGAGGTGCCCCTTTTACAGGGGATTGCCATGGACAGAATGACCACAGCTCTGGAAAGAGGAGATATAATTTTGGTGGACACCACCCTGAGGGACGGCGAACAGACTGCGGGGGTTGTCTTTTCCAACCAGGAAAAAATCCGTATTGCCCGCATGCTGGATGAAATTGGCATCCATCAGGCAGAGGTGGGGATTCCGGTCATGGGCGGCAATGAAAAAGCCGTGCTGAAAAAAATTGCTGCGCAGGGCCTGAGCATCAGCCTGATGGCCTGGAACCGGGCCAATATTGAGGATATCAACCACTCGTTGGACTGCGGCGTCGATGCGGTAGCCATTTCCATTTCCACTTCCGACATACACATCCAGTATAAGCTGCAGAGCTCCCGGGAGGAAGTATTGGAAAAAATGGTCAAGGCCACGGAATATGCCAAAAAACACGGGGTTTATATTTCTGTCAATGCCGAAGACGCCTCGAGAACGGATTACGATTTCCTGGTCAAGTTTGCCCGCGCCGCCAAGGAAGCCGGTGCGGACAGGCTGCGTTACTGTGACACCGTTGGCGTGCTGGAACCGTTCATGACCTTCGAAATCATTTCCGGCCTGATCGAAGATACCGGTGTGGATGTTGAAATGCATACCCACAACGATTTCGGGATGGCCACGGCCAACTCCCTGGCCGGCATAAAGGCGGGAGCGCGCTACGTCGGATGTACCATTAACGGGCTGGGCGAAAGGGCCGGTAATGCGGCCCTGGAAGAAGTGGCCATGGCGCTGAAATTCCTTTTTAACAAAGACCAGGATATCGATACCAAGTTGTTCCGTGAAATTTCCGAGTATGTAGCCCGCGCATCCGGACGGATCCTGCCTCCCGGCAAGCCCATCGTGGGAGACAATATGTTCCGCCACGAGTCAGGAATCCATGCCGCCGGAGTGATTCAGTATCCCGGCACCTACGAGGTTTTCAGCCCGGAAGATGTAGGCCTGGAAAGGCAAATAGTCATCGGCAAACATTCCGGTTCCAAGGCGCTCATCTTAAAGTTCAAGGAATTCGGCATCAGCCTTTCCAGTGATGAAGCCACGGAGATGCTGCCCATGGTCCGCCGCACCACGGTGGAAATGAAGCGGCCCCTTTTCGACAAGGAGCTCATCTACATCTACGAAGACTACATGCATAAAAAGTACGAAAAAGGTATCGATTACAGCACAGTGAGCACGGAACAGTAAGGGCGGGGATTAAAAAGCAGGAGGCTTAAAAGCACAAATTTGCGGACTTGCCGAAAAGGGAAAGGGGAATAATCAGCCATGGGAAAAACGATAGCCGAAAAGATTTTTAGCCTCCATGCGGGGGAAGACGTGCATGCGGGGGACCTGGTAGTCGCTCAACTGGACTTTGTGATGGGACAGGACGGAACTGCGCCCCTGGCAATTAATTCCTTTCACGAAATGGGGGGGAGAGGGGTTTTTGACCCCTCCCGAGTGGCTTTTGTGATCGACCACAGCGCTCCCAGCCCCAACGAAGGGGTTTCTTCCCTGCATCGATTGATGCGGGAATTCGCATCCGAAAAGAAGATCCTGCTCTACGATATCGGCTGTGGTGTGTGCCACCAGCTGGTTCCAGAGCAGGGACATGTCGTGCCGGGTGACCTGGTGGTCGGTGCAGATTCCCACACGTGTACGTATGGGGCCATTAACGCTTTTTCTACGGGAGTCGGTTCCACGGATCTGGCCGCAGCCATGATTTCCGGAAAGCTCTGGTTTAAAGTGCCGGACTCGATCAAATTCATCTGCAGCGGTGTGCTTCCCGAAGGGGTATTTTCCAAGGATCTGATCCTGTTTTTGATCGGGGAGATGACCGCCGACGGTGCGACCTACCTCTCCGCGGAATTCAGCGGAGATGCGGTGAAAGCGCTGGAGGTGGAAGAACGCTTCACCATCAGCAACATGGCGATTGAAATGGGCGCCAAGGCCGGTTTGATGGAATACGACGAAAAAGTGGAAAAGTGGGTAAAAAGCCATTCCACAAGGCCTGCCAACCCTGTATTTCCCGATCCGGACGCCGGTTACGAGGAAGTGAGGCAGTATGATGTGAGCCGGCTGGAGCCCCGGGTAGCCCTGCCGCACACGGTTGACAACGTTTCCCCGGTCAAAGATGTGGAAGGTCAGGAAATCCAGCAAGCATTTATCGGCACCTGCACCAACGGTAGAATCTCCGACCTCCGCACGGCGGCCAATATTTTAAAGGGGCAGAAGGTATCCCCCAGCGTCCGCCTCATCGTGGCGCCCGCATCCAGGGAGGTTTACCTGGAAGCGATGAAAGACGGGAGTCTTCAAACGCTGGTGGAGGCAGGCGCCGCCTTTGTCACGCCGGGCTGCGGCCCCTGTGTGGGCACCCATAATGGTGTTCCCTCCGACGGAGAGCATGTGATCTCCACGGCAAACCGTAATTTCAAAGGCAGGATGGGCAACTCCAGGGCGTTCATCTACCTGGCCTCACCGGCAACCGTGGCTGCTTCAGCCTTAACCGGCAAAATAACCGATCCCCGTTCTTATTTGCAAAAATAGAGGAGGCCGTTCCGATGCTGCTAAGCGGAAAAAGCTTTAAGTTTGGCAATGATGTAAACACCGATTATATCATTTCCGGCAAATACAAGTTTAAAACCCTGGACATGAATGAACTGGCCCGCCACGTGATGGAAGATCTCGACCCCGATTTTTACAATAAAATCAGTGAAGGGGATATGATTGTGGCCGGCACCAACTTTGGATGCGGTTCTTCCAGGGAACAGGCACCGCTGGCCATAAAACATGCCGGCATCAGCTGTGTGATCGCTACTTCCTTCGCGCGCATTTTTTACCGCAACGCCATCAACACGGGGCTTCCTGTGGTAGAATGCGACACTTCTCAGATTGAAGAGGGAGATGAACTGGAAGTGGATCTGGCCGAAGGGCTCGTTTTCAACCGGGGGCGCGGTCTTGAAATACCGGTTAAACCCCTGCCTCCCTCTATGATCCGCATTCTTGCTGACGGCGGGCTGATAAAGCATTTTCAAAAACACGGGGATTTTAAGTTTGATTGAAAGCGTAAAAGACGGGGAGGCATGTCAGCAGGGCCAAAAGATACTCATACAAATGGCGAGGTGATTTTATGTTTGACCAACTGGTTTCCCTCGGATGGGGGGCCGCTTCTCTAACCCGGGAAACGGCGGAAAAAACCCTGGAACACCTTTACCGAAGGGGAGAGCTTAGGAGGGATGAAGTGAATAAACTCCTAAAAACCCTGTCCGAAAGAGGCGAAAGGGAAAAAGCCTTTTTCAAAGAACACCTGAGCCAAAAAATTAACGAAGCGCTGCAGCGTGAAAAACTGGTCACCCGCAGCGAATTTAACGATTTACAGCAGCGGGTAGAAATCCTCGAACAAAAAATCCAGCAGCCTCAAGAAGAAAAAAGCAAAGAGGAAAGCGAGCAGTAGGCACAAATGAAAACCTGTGTACGGTCAGGTATACGGACACAGGTTTTGTTTTAAGCATTGATTTTCATGATTATCAACTTAACTCAGGGAATTCTTGTTGAGTGGCCCCCAAAATACAACTTTTTAGCAGATCAAGGCCTTTTTGTAAGTGTGACCTTTTAAAACCTCTTTTTTGCGGGGCTTCTTTCATTGTCATCCTGAGCGAACCCGATAGTCTGATTGATTTTTATGCGGCGGTGATGGGAGCTTGGAGAGAAGGAAACGTTTTAAGAGGTTTCAGAAAATTATAAACACACTGGTCCGACACGGTTTCGGGCAGATCATCCACGACTTTAGGATCGAAGAATTTTTTGAGCACATTCGACTGGCCCCGCGCAGGGAGAAGAAAGGGGCAGAGGAGCTCTCCAAGCCCGTGCGGCTGAGAATGGTCCTTGAAGAGTTGGGTCCAACCTTCATTAAATTTGGACAGCTCTTAAGTACCCGTGCCGATGTCCTGCCTCCCGCCTATGTTAAAGAACTGCGGCGCCTCCAGGACCAGGTGCCTCCCTTTTCCTTCGCGGAGGCAAAAAAAACCATCAAAAACGAGCTGCATTATGACCCGGAGTTTCTTTTTGAAAGCATCACGGAAACACCTATGGCGGCCGCTTCCATCGGCCAGGTTCACGAAGCCCTGCTGACAGAAGGCGAAAAAGTGGTTGTCAAAGTGCAGAGGCCGGGGATCCGCAAGACCATAGAACAGGATGTCGCCATATTGGAAGAAATCGCTTCCATCGTGGATCGCTATACAACCATCGGGAAAATGTACCGATTCAAGGATATCGTGGAAGAATTCAAGTTAATTATCTTTCAAGAGCTGAACTTTCACCACGAGGGAAGGAATGCTGAGCGCCTGCAAAAAAGCCTGGCCGATGAAGATTATGTTTATATACCCGCCGTTTACTGGAGCTATACCACGCAGAAGGTTCTTACCCTGGAACATGTGGACGGCATCACGCTGAATGAACCGGAGAAACTGCGGGAAAAAGGGCATTCCACTCGAGAGCTGGTGGAAAAGCTTACCCGGGCTTATCTGAAGCAGATATTTGTGAGCGGTTTTTTCCACGGCGATCCCCATCCGGGCAATATTGGCGTGACCGATGACGGCACCTTATATTTACTGGACTTCGGAATAGCCGGCTCCATCAACGAAGACCAGCGGAGCAGCTTCAACCGGCTGGTATTAGGGTTTTTTTCCAGGGATATTGAGCAGGTCCTGCACGCCATTATGAAGCTGGGCGTTATTACCGAAGATACGGATGAACGCCACCTGCGCTGGGACCTGGAGCGGCTTCAGGAAAAATATTTTGAAATCCCTTTAAAAGACGTGAACTTTGGGCATGCGCTGCACGAGTTAATAGAGATCTCATTTAAGCAGAAGGTGATCCTGCCCCCCGAGTTTACCCTGCTGGCAAAGACTTTTCTCACGCTGGAGGGGCTGATCTCAGAACTGGAACCCGATTTCAGCATCGCCGAACTGCTGGAACCGCTAAAAAAAGACCTTTTGCGCAGCGAGATTTCTGTCAAAAAGATTTCCTCTCAACTGACCCGAAACGTTTCACGCTACGCACGGCTGCTGGAAATCTTTCCTGATCGCATGGTCTCTTTCCTGGAGAAAAGCGCTGACGGCAAACTAAAGTTTCGGGTAGAAGTATCCGAATTGAATCACGTCTTGCACCGGTTAAACAATATGGTCAACCGCATTTCCTTTAGCATTGTGCTGGCCAGTTTAATCGTGGGCCTGTGTTTGATCTTGCAATTTGTCGAAGCTCCCCTGTTTATACGCTTTCCTATCGCCGAGATCGGGTTCATCATCGCCGCCATGATGGGTTTTTGGTGGCTGTGGGCCATCCTGCGATCGGGGAGGCTTTGAGATGTACTGAACAGCGCTTTGAATAATGAGATGGGAGGGTTTTTATTGCCCTGGATGATCTTTGCCGCTGCAGTATGGCTGCTAACAGGGATACTGGTCAGGCTGAGGGGAATTAAGCGGTTGTGGAGCGCCGCGCTGTGGGCCGTTCTTATTGGCTTTTATTACAACTGGACTTTTACGGCCGGGGAAATGTACCGCTTTGAGGGGATGTTTTATCCCGTGGAGGGAATTCCCCTGGGGTATCTGGTTGCAATGGCCGCAATCGGCATACTTCTCTTCCACTATCTACCCGAAAGCAAGGTATGGAAATTCTTTTATCTGCTCCTGTTCAGTTTCATCCTGTCATTTGCAGAGTGGTATGCGGTGGGAAGGGGTTTGATCATATATACCGGCTGGTCCACTTCTCAGGGATTGGTTTTTAAGTTTTTGGCGCTGGCTGCCGTCTTGTGGTTGAGCGATTTGACCATCACCCGGCGCAGGGGATACCTGTTCAGGTAACATCCCGACAGTGAGGTGGAAATGTTGAGACTAATTGTACTGGGAAGGTACGGGCCATATCCATCCGCGGGAGGGGGCTGTTCCGGCTATCTTCTGGAACATGAAGGGCATTATGTACTGCTGGAATGCGGAAATGGGATCCTGAGCAGGCTGCAGCACCACCTGGATCCCAGCCGACTACAGGCGGCGGTGCTGTCACACCTGCACAGCGATCACGTTTCCGATATATTCATTCTCCGTTACAACCTGCTCTTTTCCATGGAACAGGGGCTCAGAAAAGACCCGCTGCCTCTTTATGCCCCTTCTCAACCCGCCATGGAATTTGAAAGGCTCCCCTATAAAGGGGTTTACCAAACCCGGAGCATGCAGCCGCGTGATCCTGCGCAAATTGGACCTTTCCGACTTGCTTTCCACCGGGCACAGCATTCGGTCAGCTGTTTTGGCATATCGGTTGAGATCGAGGGGCGCAAACTGCTGGCTTTTTCGGGGGATACGGAATACTGCGGTATGCTGGAAGAGCTGGCCGCCGACAGCCCTCTTTTTCTCTGCGAGGCCAGTTATCTGGAGGAAGATATTAAGCGGGGTGCCGGCAACCATATGAGCGCAAAACAAGCGGCTCTTGCCGCAAAGCGCGCAGGGGCGGGCAGGCTCCTATTAACCCACCTCCACCCGGCTAAAGACGAGGCGCGGCTCCTGGGGGAGGCCCGGGCGTCCTTCCCCGGGGCAGAGCTGGCTGTCGAAGGGAAAGAATACATGATCGAGAAATGAGAAATGTGACAATCATGCAGCATGGCGGCACCATCAGAAGGATGAAAACAGATTACTGTTAACCAGCGAGCTTTTGTACGTATTTGTTTTATTTTCAGGGCAGGAGGGGGAGGACAGGGTGTCAGAAGATAAATGGCGGTGTTTAATCATCGAAACAGACCCCATTAAAGCTTCCATACTGGAAGGCCGCTTAAAAGAAGAAGGGATCCCGGTTGTGCTGCAGAGCGAAGCCATTGGCCAGATTTACAGCCTGACCGTAGGCCCCCTGGCAGAAATCAAAGTGCTCGTTCCATATTCCTGGCTGGACAAAGCGAAGGAGATAGTGAAAGAGATTGAAAAAAATGCTTAAATATTGGGAGGTGCAGCATCCGGATGGGAGATGATATGTGCTTTGGCTGCAGCCCGCATAACCCGCAAGGCTTGCAGCTCGAATGTCGGAATGAAGGGGAGACCACCCTTACCGAGTTTAACCCCACAGAGGTGCACCAGAGCTACGACGGCGTTTTCCACGGTGGGCTGATCATCACCATCATGGATGAGCTGATCGGGCACCACCTCATGAACAGGGGGTACAGGGCGGTTACGGGCAGGATGAACGCGCGTTTTAAAAAGCCGGTTCCCATCGAAAAAAATATCAGGTTCGGGTGCTATACGGAAAAACAGAAAGGAAACCTGTTTGTGATCAAGGCCTGGACCAGAATGCCCGATGGAGAAACGGTGGTGGAAGCCGAAGCTCATATGATGAGAATAGATACATAATCCCTGAAAAGGTAAAATGGAGAGGGGGTGCTCGTATGTGGGAATGCGGTTCCTGGCATGACAGTGTTTTGATAGGGCAGAAGGCGTATGCCCTTGAAGACCTGGCTGCAGCGCTGCCGCTGGGTGAATTGGGCAGAAACATCAAACCCCACCGCTGCGCCCAGGTCAACAGAGACCTGTTCCTTTTTGTCTTCGAGCCAGCAGAGAATATCAGCAAAAAGGAGTATTACTGTTACTTCAACGGCCAGTTTGAAATTAAAGCCATTGACGAAAGGGATATGGAATAGTGCCGCAAGGGTATGTCCCCAAGCCTCCAGGCCTTTGAAACGGAGCAACCTTTTTGCGGGAGAGTAAAGAGCTTTAGTCTTTCACCGGTATGAAGGAGGAGAGGTTAATATTGTCGCAGCCGGTAGTGAGCATTTCATCGTGTCCGACTTATAACGAGAGCCGGCTCAGACACAGCCTGGAAGAAGTGGTGCGAGGTTGCGGGGGTTTAGAACAATTTCTTTGTCGTGGGGAAAGGGTGCTCGTCAAGCCTAACATGCTTGCCCATTCCAGGGCTGGAGGGGCGGTTACCACTCATTCTGCTTTCGTCCGGGTGCTGATCGAGATTTTGCAGGAAGCGGGAGCCAGGGTTTACGTTGGCGACAGTCCCGGCCGGGGGAGCACAGAAAGTGTGGCCCAGTCCTGCGGCATACGGGACGTCGCAGACAAAACCGGCGCTGTATTGCTGCCTTTTGAAGAAGGGATCGAGGTAGAGTACGATTCGGCCAGCGTATGCCGGACATTTTTTTTGAGCCGGGAAGCGCTGGAGATGGACCTGGTGATTAATGCAGCCAAGTTGAAGACCCATCCCCTTACAGGCCTGACCGGTGCGGTAAAAAACTGCATGGGGTTGATCGTGGGTGCGGAGAAGAAAAAACTCCACGCCCGCTACCCTTCTGTTTACGACTTTGCAGAGATGCTGATCGACCTCTATTTGCTGTCCAAACCGGTACTGTCGATCGTTGACGCTGTGGTAGCGATGGAGGGGCCAGGACCGCGCAGCGGCAGGCCCAGGCCCCTTGGAGTGATCGCTGCTTCTGAGGATGCTGTGGCCCTCGATGCAGTCTGCGCAGCGCTTGCCGGCTTTTCTCTCCCCGAGGTATCCACTCTCATGGCTGCCCAAAAGCGAGGCCTTGCCGGCAGCAGCCTGGAAAATATTATTATTCGCGGCCCCCTACCGGGTGAGCTGCGGGATAAAGGATTCGACAAGGGTGCTTCGGGGCGGGGCTGGTCGTTTTTATGGCGGATATTTCCCGCCTGGAGCCGCAACCTCAAGGAGAGGTTTCGGCCCTGGCCCTGCATTGAAGACAGCTGCAACCGGTGCGGTATCTGTAGAGAACACTGCCCGACAGGCGCCATCTATGACTGGAACAAAGGGTTTGAAAACTCAAAGCCTTTTATTGATTATAAAGAGTGCCTGAGATGCTACTGCTGCCAGGAAATATGCCCGCAGGGGGCAGTTATCCTCAGGCCTCGCCGGCCCAGGCAGAGGTAACCATTTTTCCCTGTTTAGAAGCAAACGGAGTCAGAGTTGAACGCCCGCCGGATGTTTTGTATAATGGGGGAGGAACAGCGAGAATGATTCATAAGCCGTGCACGCTTCAAGGCAGTTTTTCGCTCGCAGCGGCTTCTCGCATGCCATTACAGCGCAGCATTGTTTTATTTTTTGCAGAAAGAAAGGGTTAAGGGGCTATGGAACAAAAACGAAAATACTTTACCGTGAACTACGGCTGCCAGATGAATGAATACGACACCGAAGTCCTTTCCGGCCACCTGGAAAATCTCGGCTATGTCCCTGCTGGCCGTATAGAAGAAGCCGAGGTGCTGGTGATCAATACCTGCGCCGTCCGCCAAAAAGCGGAAGAAAAGGTTTTCAGTTACCTGGGCAAACTTCATTCTTTGAAACAACAAAACCCCAACATGCTCATGGTTTTATGGGGCTGCATGGTCCAGCAGGAAAGCGTGGCCCGAAAGGTGCGCCAGCGATACAGCTTTATTGACCTCATTTGCGGGCCGCATGCCCTGGGACGTTTCCCGGAACTCCTGGAAAAAGCGCGCTGCTCTACCAGGCCCGTTATCGAACTGTCTGAATTGGGTGACCGGGAAAACCTCCCCGTGAAGAGGAAGCAAGGCATTCATGCCTGGGTGCCCATCAGCCACGGCTGTGACAATTACTGTTCTTACTGCATTGTTCCCTACGTGCGCGGAGCTGAAAAAAGCCGCAGGCCGGAAAATATCATGCAAGAGATACGTGAACTGGTCAGAGAAGGCTACCGGGAAGTAACCCTGCTGGGGCAGAACGTCAACTCATACGGCAAAGACCTGGAAAAAGACATGAACTTTGCCCGCCTCCTGGAACTGGCGGACGGGGTGGAAGGGCTGCTGAGGATCCGCTTCATGACCTCGCATCCCCGGGACTTTTCGGAAGAAGTGATCAGGGTCATCCGTCGAGGGGAAAAAATTTGCGAACATTTTCATCTCCCCCTGCAGGCGGGAAGCAATAACGTATTGCAGAGGATGAATCGAGGTTATACCCGGGAAGATTACCTGCAGCTAATCGCCAAAATAAGGGAGCTCATCCCGGGAGCTTCCATTACGACGGATATCATCGCGGGCTTCCCCGGCGAGGCCGAGGCGGACTTTGCACAAACAATGGATATGGTGCGCAGAATCCGCTTTGATGCGGCCTTTACCTTCGTTTACTCCCCCAGAAAGGGAACCCGGGCGGCCTGCATGGAAGACCAGCTGGCGCCCGAGGTCAAGAAAGAGAGGATCGTGGCGCTGAACAATCTCCAAAACCGGATAAGCCTGGAAAAAAACGAGAAGCTGGTCGGTTCTACCCGGGAAGTATTGGTGGAGGGAAGGAGCAAAACCGATCCGGAGATGTATACGGGCCGGACGCGGACCAACAAGATCGTCCACTTTTGTTCCAACGAAGAGCTGACGGGCAAACTGGTTAAAATCACCATAACGAAAGCCGGGCCGTGGACGCTTACCGGCCAGCTGCTCGGAATTGAAGAAAAGTTGCACCGGTAGGACAGGCACACCGGGAGGGGGACACAAATGGCCACCCGGGCAAAAAAATGGCTTGACTTCTCCAGTAAAATGATATATATTTTATCTGATATTGATTTTTTTTATTGTTTAAAAGTCATTTGGATATAGGGGGATGCAGATGCAGAATACAGAGGAAGTATTGAGAACGAAAAAAATCAAGGTGACACCCCAGAGGATGGCTGTCTATTCGGTCTTGCGGGATACTCGATCGCACCCAAATGTGGAAATGATATATAAAAAACTAAAGCCGAATTACCCGGCGATGAGCCTCGCCACGGTTTACAAAACCGTGGATGTGCTCAAAAAAGTGGGGCTTATCCAGGAACTCAATGTAGGAGAAGGTGGGCTCCGCTATGACGCCTTCGTTGAACCTCATTCCCACGCGTACTGTGAAAGCTGCAGCAGGGTGGACGACGTGGAAAGCATCCCAATTGAAAAAATCCAGGACAATAATTTGTTCAAAAAGGTACGGGAGGAAACTGGTTTTACAGTGAACGCTACCCAAATTTTCTTTTACGGTTTCTGCCCGGAATGCCAGGAAAAGATTGAGGAAAACGTCTGAGCAGGATATAGAGGGAATTATTTTAAAAAGCCGGCGCGCATTTCTACATAGGCAAACCATCAGGAAACCCCGCTTCTGTTCTGAAGAGGGGTTTCTTTTTTGTTGGTTCCAACTGTGTTATAATGTTGCATGATACAAAAATCGTATTCGTCTTTGCGCGAATCCGGCATGCCAGGGGTGGTTGACTTGGAGCATTTAACTCCGATGATGAAACAGTTCAAACAGGTCAAAGAAAACTATCCTGATGCCATTCTTTTTTTTAGGGTGGGAGACTTCTACGAATTATTTTTTGAGGACGCTGTCACTGCAGCCAGGGAACTGGAAATCGCGCTCACTTCCAGGGATGGCAACAAGGAGGATGCCATTCCCCTGGCCGGGGTGCCCTTTCACTCCCTGCAGAATTACGTGGGGCGACTGCTGGAGAAAGGGTACAAGGTGGCCATCTGTGACCAGGTGGAAGATCCCGGCCAGGCCAGGGGCCTGGTAAAACGGGAAATAACCCGCATCATAACCCCCGGAACAAAGTACGAGGACAACCTGCTCCTGGAAGACGCAAACAACTACCTCGCCTCTTTGCGCATTGAAGGTGAAAACTTCGGCCTGTCGCTGGTGGATGTGTCAACGGGGGAGGTGGAAGTTTACGGTTTTGAAGGGTCCAACGCGGTGGAAAAAGTATTCGACGAGCTTTTTCGGCTCCGCCCGGCCGAGATCATTCTGGATCGGGGCTTAAGCAAAAACCAACAGATCAATAAAATGCTTCAAATACAGGAACGTTTTTCTTCGATCCACACCTGGGAAAATGACCTCGATGAGGAGACGGCTTTTTCCCTTTTGGGGGAACATTTTAGCCGCTCCGAGTTGCAGGAATCCGGTCTGGCCTCGAGCGCTGCGGCTGTGTTTTCCACCGCCATGGCCCTGGCCTACATCAGGCAAATGCAGAGAACGCCCCTTACTCACCTGCAGAGCTTTCGTTATCACGGCTCCACAGAGGAAATCATGGTTTTGGATGCGGTAACTCTTCACAACCTGGAGATTTCCGAAACCCTGCGGACAGGGGCAAAAAAAGGTTCGCTGCTGGGCATCCTGGACAGGACGAAAACGGCCATGGGCGGAAGGATGCTGCGGAAATGGCTGGAGAGGCCGCTTATGGATAAATGCGCCATTGAAAGTCGCTGGGAGTCATTGGAAGAATTGAAAGAGAACCAGATCCTGCGGGCTGAAATCGGTGAGCTTTTAAAGAACGCCTACGACCTGGAACGGTTGAGCAGCCGGGTAAACATGGGGGCCGTGTACCCGCGCGATCTGCTGGCTTTAAAAAACACGCTGTACATCCTCCCCTTGATAGAAGTCCACCTGGAGGAAGCGGCCTCATCCTTGCTGCGTGAGCTGGGGGCACAGCTTCCCAATTTTAGTACCCTTTCACAAAAATTAGAAGATGCCGTCAGTGAAGAAGCTCCTGCAAGCGTCAAAGAAGGCGGTATTTTTAAAGAAGGATATTCCCAAGAAGTGGATGAGCTGCGCCAGCTGGCACGCAGCAGCAGGGATTGGATCCTCAGCCTGGAAAAATATGAAAAGGTACGGACCGGCATTAAATCTTTGAAAATCCGCTACAACAAGGTTTTCGGATATTATATTGAAATTACAAAAACCAACCTGCACCTGGTTCCCCAGGACTACCTTAGAAAGCAGACCCTGGTCAATGCAGAACGGTTTATCACTGAAGGGCTGAAGGAAAAAGAATCTCAGATCTTACATGCAGAAGAGAGGTTGGCACAGCTGGAGTTCGAGCTTTTCGAAGCGCTGCGCCTGGATACGGCCCAATATACGCCGGAACTTCAAAAAGCGTCGCGCATCGTCGCCTCGCTGGACTGTCTGATATCCCTGGCAGAAGCTGCCTTTACAAACAATTATGTCAAGCCTTCCTTTTCCGGGGATGGAGACAGGATTGCCGTACGGGAGGGGCGCCACCCGGTGGTGGAGCAGCTGCAGGGGGAGCTGTTCATCCCCAATCCCCTCTCCCTTGACAGTGAAAAGGAACGGGTCCTGCTGATTACAGGGCCCAATATGGCCGGGAAAAGCACGTACTGCCGGGGGGCTGCGCTGCTTTTGGTCATGGCCCAGGCCGGGAGTTTTGTGCCCGCAGAAGCGATGGAATTTTTCCCGGTTGACCGCATCTTCGCCCGGGTCGGGGCCAGTGACGACCTGAGCGGCGGGCGGAGCACGTTTATGGTGGAAATGGAAGAAACGGCCACCATCCTGCAAAATGCCACTCCCCGGAGCCTGGTAATTTTAGATGAAATAGGACGGGGAACCAGCACCTACGACGGTATGAGCCTGGCGCAGGCCATCCTGGAATACCTGCTGCACCACAACAGGGCGCTGGTGCTCTTTTCTACCCATTATCACGAGTTAACCGCCATGGAAGAGATACACCGGGGAATTGTCAATTATTCCATGGCGGTCAAAGAAAAGGGAGAAGAGATCATTTTTCTGCGAAAAGTGATTCCTGGAAAGGCCGACAGGAGTTACGGGATCAATGTTGCTCGCCTGGCCGGCCTGCCGGAAAGGGTGATGCGGAGGGCACAGGAAGTGCTGCAAGCCCTGGAAACGCAACAGGCTTCCCCCGCCGGAGGCACCTCAAGCCGGGAAGGGGGGGAGGGAGAAGAGGGCTTTTCATCTCCCGATCCCGGCAAACTCAGGGAAGAATACAGCGGGCAGCTTTCCTTCCTTGCATTCCCGGGGAAAAAGGCGGGAAGCGAGCTTTCTTCCAAAGAGAAAAAGGTGCTGCAGGAGATCAAGAACCTGAATCTCGTTAACATCACTCCCCTGGAATCGCTTAACAAGCTTTTTCAGCTGCAAGCGGAGCTTACTTCCCGGGATCGTTTTTCACAATAGCACGACTTATCGGCAGGGAAGGAGCGTTGCAAATGCCCATCATCATGCTTGACCTGAAAACCTCCAACCAAATTGCCGCCGGCGAGGTAATCGAAAACCCGGCGTCGGTGGTGAAAGAACTTGCCGAAAACTCTCTGGATGCAGGAGCGAAGCGCATAAAAGTCACCCTGAAAAAGGGGGGTGCCCGGGAGATCACCGTCCTCGATGACGGCTGCGGCATTAAGCCGTCAGAGATGCGCCTTTCCCTGGAAAGACATGCCACCAGCAAGATCAGGCACATTGAAGACCTGGATCAGATAAGCACCCTCGGCTTCCGGGGTGAAGCACTGCCGAGCATCGCTTCGGTTTCAAAGATGAAGGTGATTTCGCGACACACAGAGGAAGAAACGGGGATCCAAATCGCCCTGGAGGGGGGACAGGAAAAAGAGTTTAAAGAGGTCGGTTTCCACCGGGGGACGAAAGTCACCGTAGAGGACCTCTTCTATAACACACCCGCCCGCCAGAAATTTTTAAAGGGCACCGCGGCCGAAACGGCAAGGGTTTCAAGGACGCTTCAATTAATGGCCCTCTCCAGGCCGGATGTTTCCTTTTCACTGGAGAGGGAGTCAGGACCCCTTTTGAACACCCCGGGGGACGGCAGTCTTTACAACGTGCTCTTCCAAATATACGGCAAAGATCTCTGCCGCCACCTGGGGCTTCTGGAATATGAAAATGAAGGGCTTTCGCTTTTCGGCTTTGCCACCGACCCTTCTTTTACGCTCAGGTCCAGGAATTATCAGGCTTATTATGTAAATGGAAGATACGTTCGCAGCCGGCTGTTCAGGGAGGTGCTGGACAAAAGCTTTGCGCGGGTGGTGACCTCCAGGCGATATCCAGCCGCTTTTCTATTTCTAGGGATCGACCCCGCCGAAATGGACGTGAATGTGCATCCGACAAAGATCGAAGTGCGCTTCCGCAGGGAAGCGGGAGTACGCGATTTCCTGGAAAATGCGTTAAGCAATTTTTTTGAAAATCAATTCAGTATTCCCGGGTGGAAAAGCGGCAGCGCTCCCGAAGTAAAGGATGATGTGAATCAAAAACCCGGCGGCGCCTCCGCCGGGACAGAAAAGCTGCAGGAAAGCAGCTCTTACCGCCAGCAGTTTATCCGGAAATTGCCCCCAAGGGTTTTCGAGCCCGATTTTCAGGCTGCCGGGGAGGCTGCAGAGGCAGAACGGGCAGACAAAAAAAAGCGCAGCGCTGAAGGTGTGCCCCACCGCAATCTTTCTGCTCCCCCGTCCGATGAAATATCGGCTTTTGAAAGCGGGGGACGCATTTCACAAAAACTACTGGGACAGGCTTTTGGCACCTATATCATCTGCCAGGAAGAAGAGCACATCTACTTTGTCGACCAGCATGCCGCACATGAAAGAATACTGTGGGAAAAATATCTCGAAGGGAACAGAAACCCTTCGCCCGCTTTTCGCCAGGAGATCATCCCCCTGACGCTGGAGCTTCCCCTCCAGGTTTCCGAAGCCATGGAGGACCGGTTGGAAATGCTGGAGAAAATTGGACTGGAGGTGGAGCAATTTGGAACGCACACGTTTGTTGTCCGCAGTGTCCCCTTTTTCCTGAAGGGCAGCTTTTCTTCCCATATGTTTCTCGATGTATTTGAGCAGGTGGCCGACCGGCGGCTGACTGCGGAAGATTTTTTACGCGAAGCCGTGCTGCAGCTCATCTGCAAGGCCTCCGTCAAGGCAGGGCAAATTCTGACGAATGAAGAAATGCACCGCCTGTTAAACGACCTGGAACAATGCCACAACCTGTACTACTGCCCGCACGGCCGCCCCACCATGTTTAAAATGGCCAGGGGGGAAATGGAAAAATATTTTAAGAGGCAGGGCTGATGATGAATGGCTGAGGAGGGTCGCTGCAATTCGGCGAAAATACCGCTGTTGGTGGTGGTGGGCCCAACAGCGGTGGGTAAAACCGGGCTTTCTATAAAGCTGGCCAGGCGGCTGAACGGAGAGATCGTCTCGGCCGACTCTGTCCAGGTATATCGCAACCTGGATATCGGCTCAGCCAAACCGACCGTGGAAGAGAGGGAGAGGGTCCCTCACCACTTGTTGGATGTCGTTGACCCGGATGTGAATTATACGGTTTACGATTATCAGAGAGATGCCCGCAGGTGCATCAAAAGCATCCATCGGAGGGGAAAACTCCCTGTATTAACGGGCGGCACGGGTTTCTACATCAAGGCCGTCGTAGACCGTTACGCGCTTACGGGAGTGAAAGCCCACCCCGGCCTGCGCCGCAGGCTGCAGAAAGAAGCGGAGTTAAAAGGGGGGGAAGATCTTTACCGCCGCCTTGCAGAAATCGATCCCCTCACCGCATCCAGGGTTCACCCGAACGACTTAAAGCGCATCATCCGCGCACTGGAATATTACTACCAGACCGGCAAGCCTATCTCTGAACAGGAGGAAATGACCGCCGGCAAGGCGGAGAGCGAATACAATCTCCACATGTTCGGCCTGTATATGCGGAGGGACAAACTGTACGAGCGGATAAACCGTCGGGTGGAGGAGATGATCCGGCGAGGGCTGCTGGAGGAAGTGGAAGGGCTGCTGGAAAAGGGGTACGGAAGTGGGCATAAATCCATGCAATCCCTCGGTTACAGGCATATGATCAAATACCTGGAGGGAGAATGGAGTTGGGAGCAGGCGGTAGAGCTTTTTAAAAGGGATACCCGGCGCTATGCCAAAAGGCAGTTAACCTGGTTCAGGGCCGATAACCGCATCCGCTGGTACGAACTGCACCATCCCAAAGATTTTGACACAATTTTAGAGAAAATTTGTTCGCAAGTAGAAGGAGATTAACCGTTTCTAACGAATACACTACGTATAGAGAGAAAGGGAGGCGATCTCGTCATGTCAAAAGGCTCATTCAATTTACAGGACAATTTTTTGAACCAGATCCGCAAGGAGAACATGCTGAGCACCATCTTCCTGGTCAACGGCTACCAGATCAAAGGAAATATACGCAGTTTTGATAACTTCACCATCCTCCTGGATGTGGACGGAAAGCAGCAGCTTATTTATAAGCACGCCGTGTCAACAATAATCCCTTTCCGCAATGTCAACGTAACCTTAATCCCCGGTGAAGAGCCCGCACAGTCCTGATCCCTGTGCCTTTCTCGCTGTTCACCTGCTGCCTTGAAAATAGAACAAAGGAACACAAAGATTCGCCGTTGAACAATAATCTATGTTCAGCTTTCTTGTGGTGCCCCCGCATTTTGGGGGCATGGGGGATCTGCCCTGAAATCAGTGCATGGCCATTTTCAGGCTTCTGATGGTGAAGCGAAGTTCTTTGGATGTTTCGTTGGAACCAATGGAGACGCTTTTTAAGGAGAAAGACCTCTAAGGCACTTGCCCGGCAGGTGCCTTAACTGTTTGTCTGGCGAGGTTTCATATGGTAAGATTGAAATAGAAACAAAAAAAAGAGGTGAAACCGATCTACAGGGAAAAGGCGATCCTGGTTAACTTGGAAACCGGGGACGGGGAATTTGATGAATCCCTGGATGAGCTGCGGCTTTTAACAGATACGGCAGGCGGGGAAGTCGCCGCCACCGTGGAGCAAAAAAGAGAAAAGCCTGACCCGGCCTATTTTATCGGGCGGGGCAAAGCGGAAGACATCCGTGCCGCCAGGGAGGAGCTGGAAGCGGAACTCGTTATTTTCAACAACGAACTCTCCCCCACCCAGATGCGAAACCTGGAACAGATCATCGGGGGAAAAATAATCGACCGTTCCGCGCTCATACTGGATATCTTCGCGAAAAGGGCCCTCTCCCGGGAAGGTAAGCTGCAGGTTGAACTGGCCCAGTTGAATTACCTCCTGCCCAGGCTGACGGGGAGAGGGACGTACCTTTCCCGCCTCGGAGGCGGGATCGGCACCCGGGGGCCCGGGGAAACCCAGCTGGAAATTGACCGCCGCCGCATTAAAAAGAAAATCTCCCAGCTAAAACACGAGATACGGCAGCTCAGGAAGCGAAGGGTCCTGCACCGGAGCAGCCGCAGGGAAAAGGGGTTTGCCATGGTTTCCCTGGTCGGCTACACCAATGCCGGCAAATCTACCCTTTTGAATGCCCTGACCGGCTCCCAGGTGTTTGTTGAAGACAAACTGTTTGCCACCCTCGACCCCGCGGTCAGGGACCTGGAAGGGAGTGACGGGCAGAAAATCCTGCTGGCCGATACGGTGGGCTTGATCCGGCACCTTCCGCCCCAGCTGGTGGAGGCATTCAGCGCTACCCTGGAAGAGATCAGGGAGGCAGACCTCTTGCTGCTCGTGGTGGATGCCAGCCGACCGGACTTTGAAGAACTGATCGTTTCCGTGATGGATACACTGGAGCGCCTCCAGGTTTCAGGGAAACCCCAGTTGTTTGTGTTCAATAAAATGGACCAGCTGCCTCCCGGAGAGCGGAAGGGGTTCCAGGAGAGGCTTAAAAGGGATTATCCCCATTCCGCTTTTGTTTCTGCTGTCCGCGAAACCGGTTTGGAAGAACTGCGCCAAAAAATAGTAGAGCGCCTGATGGAAAAATCCCTGCACTTGAAGCTCTACATTCCATACGACCGTTGGAATTTCTTTCATTCCCTTTTCCGCGAAGGCAACGTGTTGGATGTAAAGTATGAAAATGATTATGCATCGGTGGAAGTGGAAATTCCCGAAAAAAATGCCGGCGAATTCTCGATATTCCAGGAAAAACCGGCGCAACAAAGCAAGAGCAGGGAGTGAATGATTGCGGTGAAATGGTGGCAGGTAGCCGGGGCAGGGGAAAGGGCAGCCGCACTGCTGGAGCAGGCGGAAAGAAAGACGGCGGAAGAGCACAAAAAAATAAAAGAAATCAGCCTCTTCAACCAGGCCAGGGTCCTGAAGGCCTTTCAGCTGGAAAGAATCGCCGACGACCATTTTTCTTCCAATGAGGGGTACGGCTACAACGACCCGGGAAGGGACAAACTGGAAGCTCTCTACGCCAGGGTGTTCGGCGGAGACGATGCCATCGTCCGGCCGCATTTTGTTTCCGGCACTCATGCCATTTTTGTCGCGTTGAAAGGGCTGCTGAAGCCCGGTGACAAACTGGTTTCTGTTACAGGTGCCCCCTACGATACCCTGCAGCGGGCCATCGTCGGCCGGAGAACCCCTCCCCCGGACCCGGTGCCGGCCATTGAAAGGGAGGGGACACTGCAGGATTGGGGCATCTCTTTTTTGCCCCTTTCAACGGAAAAGCTGTTTTCCCCCCGGGGGGGGTTCCCGGGGGATTTTATAAAGGAAGCGCAGGCAATTTTCATTCAGCGCTCAAGGGGCTACGACCCGGACAGGCGCTCTTTACGGGTCGAAGAGATCGGCCATATTATTGAAAGAATACGGCGTTATAACCGCAGGGCCGCCGTGCTGGTGGACAACTGTTACGGCGAATTTGTTGAAAAGGAAGAACCGCTGGAAGCAGGGGCCGACCTGCTGGCGGGATCGCTGATCAAAAACCCCGGTGGGGGGCTGGCCCCCACCGGCGGTTATATCGTCGGCAGAGGCAAACTGGTTGAAACCGCTGCAGCAGCCCTATCAGCCCCCGGATTGGGCAGGGAGTTGGGCGCGTTTATTTTTAACAAGAGGTTGTATTTCCAGGGCCTTTTTGCGGCGCCCCACCAGGTGGCGGAAGCTTTGCGAGGCGCAGTGACGGCCGCATCCGCCCTGGAAAGCGCGGGTTACGAGGTCGATCCGCGTCCCGGTGAAGAGAGGGGCGATATCGTGCAGTCCGTAAAGCTGGCGAGCGAAGGGGAGCTGCACAAATTTTGCGGCGCCGTACAAAAGGCTTCTCCCGTTAACTCGCACGTAACGCCTGTAGCCGGAAAAACGGCCGGCTACAGCGACCCCATATTCATGGCTGCGGGGACTTTTGTGCAGGGGTCTTCCAGCGAATTCAGCGCTGACGCCCCGCTGCGCCGACCGTATACCGCTTACCTGCAGGGCGGTTTGAGCTATGAGCATGTGGTGCTGGGCGTGGCCTCCATCCTGGACGCCGTCGGCGAATCCGGTTAAATGAACTCCAACACATCACGGGCCGAAATAAATATAGACACTGGAAGAAAAGCGGTGGTATAATGACAGCGCTTGCTGAAATCATTGGGGGAGTGAGGGCGCGATGAACAAATTTTCTCCGGATGACATTTTATATTTTGTGAAGGACCAGAAAATCGCTTTTATCCGCCTGCAGTTTTCCGACATTTTGGGAATTACGAAAAATGTGGCGATACCTGTCCCACAACTAAAAAAAGCCCTGGACGGTGAGCTGGCTTTTGACGGCTCCTCCATAGAGGGCTTTGTTCGTATTGAAGAATCGGACATGCATTTGAGGCCCGATCCCAATACTTTCGCCATTTTTCCCTGGCGCACCGGTGAGGGAGCTACGGCCCGCCTCATCTGCGATGTATACCACCCGGAAGGGACCCCTTTTGCGGGATGCCCGCGCAATGTGCTGAGGCGGGCAATGGAGGAATCCGTCCGAATGGGTTATACCATGCACGCCGGGCCGGAACTGGAATTTTTTCTATTTCTCAGGGACGAAAAGGGCGAAGCGACCACGGTGACCCACGACCAGGGGGGCTATTTCGATTTAACCCCGGTGGACAGGGGGGAAAACGCCCGCCGGGACATCATTCTGAACCTGCAGAAAATGGGTTTTGAAATAGAAACCTCGCACCACGAAGTGGCGCCAGGCCAGCACGAGATCTCCTTCAAATATTCCGATCCCCTCACCACGGCAGACAACATCGCCACTTTCAGGCTTGTAGTCCGCACCATTGCCCTCAACCACAACCTGCACGCCACCTTCATGCCCAAACCCATCCTGGGCATAAACGGATCCGGCATGCACACCCATCTTTCGCTGTTTGATGGGGACAAAAACGCTTTTTTTGACCCTGAATCGTCCACGCAGCTGAGCCAGACGGCTTACTATTTCATAGGAGGACTCATGCACCACATCAGGGGCATCACGGCTGTAACCAATCCCCTGGTCAACTCCTACAAACGCCTGGTTCCCGGTTATGAAGCGCCGGTATACATTGCCTGGTCGGAACGGAACCGCAGCCCCCTGATTCGGGTCCCTGCCAGGCGAGGGCCCGGCACCCGCATTGAACTTCGTTCCCCCGATCCTTCGTGCAACCCTTACCTGGCGCTGGCCCTGATGCTTAAAGCGGGGCTGAACGGCATCAAAAACCGATGGCAGCCTCCCGCACCGGTTAACTTAAACATTTATGAAATGGGCGAAGAAAAGCGCATCAATCACGACATCGGCCTTCTTCCCCAGAACCTGGGCGAAGCCGTAGAAGAAATGGCCAGGGAGGAACTGGTGAAAGAAACCCTTGGAGAGCACGTGTTTGAGCGCTATCGTGAAGCCAAAAAAATTGAATGGGACGCCTACCGCGTCCAGGTCCACCCCTGGGAGATCAGCAATTACCTGAACGTCTTTTAAGCAGGCCTTTGAAAACCCCTCAGTCCAGGTGGCGCAGAAGTCCAATCACTTTCCCCAGGACCAGCACTTCGCTTTCCGCCTCGATGGGGTCATAGTCAGGGTTTTCGGGCTGCAGCCGAATGAGGCCTTCTTCCCGATAAAACCTTTTTACCGTAGCCTCTTCATCCAGCAGGGCCACAACAATTTCGCCGTTTTCTGCGGAGGGCTGCTGCCGGACAAGAACCATATCCCCTTCCAGTATGCCGGCTTCTTTCATGCTGTCTCCCTTGACGCGCAGCATGAACACTGTATCCCCATTGCCGACCATTTCTTCGGGCAGGACGATATAGTCTTCAATGTTCTCCTCCGCCAGGACAGGAGCCCCCGCCGTCACTTGGCCGACCAGGGGGACCAGGCGGCTCTTCTTGCGTGAACCCGACCGCGAGGCGGGATGCAGGATCTCGATGGCGCGGGGCTTGGTAGGATCCCGCTTGATAAAACCTTTCCGCTCCAGGGCCCTGAGGTGGCTGTGCACGGTAGAGCTTGAACTGAGGCTCATCTCCTTACATATTTCTCGCACCGACGGGGGATAGTTCTTGGTCCGTACCTGTTCGTTAATATAGTCCAGTATTGCTTTTTGACGGGAAGTTAACTTTTTCATGGGGCTGCTAACCACCTTTATTATTATTATATTGTGATTCTTTAAAAAATTATAGCACACCCGGCCTCAAATGGCAAACAGCGGTTTGGTCGAAAGCTTATTTGCTTCAAAAGCACTTTCGACTTAAACCGCTCCACATTTCTACATTCGGCATCTCTGGCTCTCAGACGAAAAGCCCCCGCCCAACCATTCGGAAGGGAGGGGGCTTCTTCATGCTCGTGGCGCGTTGAAGAGAAGCTCACTGCTGAGCCGCCTGCTGGGAAATGCCGTTATAATATCCGTTTTGGTTGTTGAAATTTCCGGTCATCTTAATCAGTTTGTTGATGCCGTCAATGTACGCCTTCACGCTGGCTTCAACAATATCAGTGCTCATACCTCTGCCGATGATGTTTTTGTCGCCGTGCGTCAACTTGACCGACACTTCACCCAGCGCATCCCGGCCGTGGGTTACGGCGCGCAGGTTGTAGCTCTCCAGGCTGAGGTCGATACCGGTAATGCTGTCCACCGAGTTGTAAGCGGCGTCAATGGGGCCGGCACCGGTGGAGACTTTTTCAAGGATCTCTTCACCTTTGCGGAGGCGGACTACTGCAGCGGGGACCGTTTTGGTTCCGCTCACCGTTTGCAGATACTCCAGTTCGTAGGTGGGCTCGGCGTAGGAAACGTCGATGAGCATCGCTTCCAGGTCTTCCTTGTAAACCTCTTTTTTCTTGTCGGCCAGCTCCAGGAATTTTTCATAAAATTTGGCAAATTCTTCATCACCGAGCTGATAGTTCATCGTTTCCAACTGGTTGCGGACCGCATGACGCCCCGATCTGGCCGTCAGCACCATCTGGGCCGCCTGGCCGCCGATCAGCTCCGCGTTGATTATTTCGTAGGTGCTCTTGTCTTTTAAAACTCCGTCCTGGTGAATGCCGGAGGAGTGGGCAAAGGCATTGATGCCGATTACGGCCTTGTTGATGGGGATGGAGATGCCGGTCAGTTTGCTGACCAGGCGGCTGGTGCGATAGATTTCACGAGTTTCCACCCCTGTTTCATACTCAAAAAAGTCATCCCTGATCTTCAAGGCCAGCACGATTTCTTCGAGGGCGGCGTTGCCCGCCCTTTCCCCGATACCGTTGATGTTGCATTCCACCTGTCGGGCACCGTTCTGCACCGCGGCCAGGGAGTTGGATACGGCCAACCCCAGGTCGTTGTGGCAGTGGACGCTGATGATAGCCCGCTCGATGTTGGGCACTTCTGTCTTAATGCGCCGGATCAGCCTGCCAAACTCTTTCGGAACGGCATAGCCCACCGTATCGGGGAGGTTCACCACCGTTGCCCCGGCATCGATCACGGCCTCCACAACTTCCAGGATATATTCTTCCCTGGCCCTGGTGGCGTCCTCCAGGGAATATTCCACGTCATCGGTCAAGGTTTTCGCGTAGCGCACGGCCTCAACGGCCTCCTTGAGGCAAGTTTCGGGATCCTTGCGCAGCTTCTTTTCCATGTGTATGTCCGAGGCTGCCAAAAAGACGTGAATACGCGGTTTTTCGGCCTCTTTAACCGATTCCCAGGCGCAGTCAATATCGCCCTTGACCGTCCTGGCCAGCGCCGTTATGATAGGCCCTTTTACTTCCCGCGCAATTTCTTTAACAGCGCGAAATTCGCCGGGAGAAGAAATGGGAAAACCCGCTTCGATCACATCTACGTTTAAGCGGCCTAGCTGGCGAGCGATTTCCAGCTTTTCCATGGGGTTCAGCTTGGCCCCCGGGGTTTGTTCGCCGTCCCTGAGCGTGCTGTCAAAAATCATTACTCTTTCTTTCACGTTAACTCCACCTCTTTTAAGAAGATAATTTAATGTAAAGGGGATATAATAAAAAAGCCTTTCGCCAAATTATAGAGACGAAAGGCCATTGCTCCCGTGGTACCACTCTATTTGACGCAGCACATGCTCCAAAGGCACCGCTGCTGCGCCCTCTTAAGGGTCCTTTTTTTAACGGCAAAGCACCGTCCCGGCCTACTTTCATCGATTTCGGCGGGCTGCTCCCAGGAGAGTTCAAGAAAGGGGGAGGGCTGCGCTTTCACCCGGCGGCAGCTCTCTGTAACCTCCCGTTACATTCTTTACTGGCCCTGATCATTGCTTTTGCGGTATGGAATTGATGGGAAGAATTTGAGTTTAATATTATACATATTTTGCGCCCCTGTCAAGTCTCAGGAAGGAAAATTTTTTTGAAAGGTCGAATTTTTAAAGGGACCATCATGCCGCGTGGCGGCACCATCAGTAAGGAGGCAGAAGGAGGATAATAGATTACCGTTAGGAACAGAACATTTGTGCGTACTTGTATTATTTTCGGGGCAGACATCCGTGAAGCTTCGCTTCACCATCAGGAAGTCTGAAAATGTCAATGCGTTATCTTCAAAGCAGCACTTTTTTGACCCAACATGATTCGGGAGGGATACCGGTGAAATTTAAACACGTCAAACTGGAAATAGGGGAGGGGGGAGTGGCCCGGCTGACCCTTAACAGCCCGCAGACGAGAAATTCATTGCACCTGGAAATGGCAAAAGACCTCAATGAAGCGATGGACTTCCTCCACGGCAGACAGGACATAAAAGCCCTGGTGTTAACCGGGGAGGGGAAGGCTTTTTCATCCGGGGGGGATCTGCGGGAGATGCTGGAAAGAAAGATGGAAATGGTGGAAGCTTACGAAATGGTCAAAAGCTATTACCCTTTCCTGGAGAAACTGACCAACCTGCCGCTTCCCGTCATCGCTGCCGTAAACGGGGCCGCTGTGGGGGCCGGCTTTAACGTAGCCCTGGCCTGCGATATTATTTACGCCTCCACCGAAGCCATATTCAGCCAGGGTTTCGTCCTGGTGGGCCTCACCCCCGACATGGGCGGGACGTATTACCTGCCCCGCATTGCGGGCCTGCACCGAGCCAAAGAACTGGTTTTCACAGGCCGCCAGATTTCGGCCCATGAAGCCATGGAGATGGGCATTGTCAACAGAGTTTTGGATCCGGAAAGGTTGATGCCGGAAGCAAACACTCTGGCCGAAAAGCTTGCCACCGGGCCGAACGTGGCTCTAAAGCTTGCCAAAACTTTGCTGAACGAAAGCCATAAAAGGGACTTGAAGGAAGCCCTGGAAGTGGAAGCCCTGTGCCAGGCCACCTGCTTTCAGACGGAAGATCACAAAGAAGGGGCCGGCGCCTTTTTGGAAAAACGCCGCCCCCAATTCAAAGGGCGGTAACTCCTTTTTACCCTTAACTCCCGGGGCAATCGCTCACAGAACAGTTATGTCTCTTCACAACATAGTGCGCTGAAAACGTAACAATTCAATTACACTGAGGAAAGCTGAGGAAAAGAGTTTCAGATGATATGAAGAACTTGGTTTGCCCCCAAAAAGCCATTTTTCGGCACAAGCACATTTAAGAAAATGGCTTATCACGGGACTTTTTAAAGCCCAAATTACCCTCGAATAGGCTTTTTGGGGTTAGGTCACAGGGGTTGGGTCAAAACTTGTGTTTTAGTCCTATATGGTATATAATGGCAATAAGCCAAGGAATAAATAGGGAGCGTTTCATGGCTGATAAAAAAACCCTTATAAATAACATATGCCGCAAATACAATATCCGGCTTTTATATTTATTTGGTTCCCAAAAAGAAACCGCATTATTGCCAAAAAAGGAGGGGCGGAACTCGCCACGGAATACAAATCTATAGCCAGGGGGCTTGGAGAGAAAAAAATTATCTCAGAAGCTTTGCAGAATAAGCTGGTAGAAATGGCAGGGTACAGAAATCGGCTGGTTCATTTGTATCACATGATGAACGATGAGGAGTTGTATGAAATATTACAGAAGGACTTGCGAGATTTAGCGTTTTTTGTCGCCGAGATAAATAATTTTATACACAGGCAAGACCAATAATATCACACGGTCAGCACCAAATAAAGGGGGGAGGAAGTGATATTCGGCGCTTTGTTAAACGCACAAAGCATGCACTGTTCAAAATTTAACGTCTTATAATATATATTATGTTAACTCGAAAGAGAGGGGCCTGATATCTAACTGGTATATACTTCTACACGGAGCTTTCCAATTTATACAGCATCCTGGAAATTCAATCAAATGACAAATCAGCTTTCAAGATTCTTTCGGGCATTCAGGTACTCTTCCTGGGATACCTCGCCTTTTGCATAGCGCATATCCAGCAATTCCCTTGCTGATTTGACAGAAGAAACTTTTGACATTGACCCTGTTGACCCTGAGAATTTAACACGAATCAGCCATACTGCCAGCACTGCCAGCACGATTAAAACTGCCAGCGCAGTTAAACCAATCCAGATCATCATAATCCCGCTACTTGTTCCAGCTATTTGAGCATTCCCGTACCATTCGGCCATCCAATTCCTCATCATATGGATTTCGTCACGCTGGGTGTTACTGATATTTCTGGCCAGGGATGCGATTTCTTCATGCTCTGCCAATCCTTGGGAGATAAGGTGTTGAGACATCATGACTGCTTCCATATGATGAAAAATCATATCTTCAAGAAAAGCCCGGTCCAGTGCTTCACCCTTCAGATTTTCAAGATCCCGCATCATGGGCTGGTAATCAATGTCATGATCTTTTTCAGGATACCAGGTTGTAAGCCAGGTAGTCATCTGCTCAATTTCTTCACTTTGGGTTCTAATAATATCTTCAGCAAATTTTTCCATTTCTTCACGTTCTGTATTTTCTTTCAAGATACCCGCAGCAGAAACTGCTTCCTCGTGATGCGGAATCATGTGAACTAAAAAATCATATTCGCTATTAATGAAAGCATCAATCGGCCCCATCATTCTGGGGCCCATCATCCCAGGCCCCATTCTACCCCTTCCCCCTGGTCCATGCTGAAAGTTTTGTTGAACGTCAGGGGCATAAGGGTAGGTCTGCTGCGAAGTGCCACTAGCGAGCACCAAAAATGTCACGTAGACCGCCAGCCCCAGCAAGAAAACCAGTGCCACGGAAAAAAGCACAAGTGTTGTCTTCTTCAATTTGTACACCCCGCCTTTAAACAAGGTCTTTCTTTTTCGCTTCATACTCTTCTTTATCTATCTCACCCTGGGCATACCTTCTTTTTAGGATCTCCATAGGTGAGTCCGCTTTGTAGGCAGTACTGTCCGCTTCCCCCGGTTTGTGCAGAGCCGCCACCACCACCCAGATAATAAGCCCGAGAATAACTATCCACAAAATAGGCATAAGGAACATGGTACCAAATCCCCCCATCATCCCAGGCCCCATCATACCGTAGTCGTACCTTTGCCATTCAAATAGAAGTCCGAGAACTACAGACAAAATGATAAGGACAGCTACTATTATACCACCGACTGTTAATGCTGTTTTTAGATTTTGATTCATTTTATTTAGCCTCCCCTCTGTCATATATGGTCACACTGTGTCAGACCACCGAAGATGAGAGTGGCGTCCTGCCGGAGCCACTGAAAGATCATGTACCACAACAAATAAAAAGTTTTAAGAATTTTTTACTAGCATTAATAGCAAAACCATTTTTCCTTTTGGGTCTATAATCTAACATGAACAATAAAAAGGTGTCAAGAAAATTCAAAAATATCCTTCCATACAGTAATGATGTTCTTTGGACAACCGGGTTATTGGCTGATCACAATTGTCTAATGACCCCAATATCGATGTGAAGCTTTATTGTTCAAATGAAAAAGAAGGCTGACCCAAATTACTTTTAGAACAACCTCTCAGATTTTACAGGAGCATATCAAGGCAAAACACATTCAGTAGGCGAATTTCTGTGTGAACATGGTACCATGCCTTCCGCCCCGGGCGGCTCCTATGCCCACGCGACGGTACTGGGGACGAAGAATATTCTCCCGGTGCCCGGGACTGTCCATAAGCCCCTGATGTGCTGTGGAGACAGTAGGAGCAACCGCGACATTTTCTCCAGCACCGATAAATGATACGCCGCCTTCCCGCATTCTGTCAAATGGTGTATTTCCCTCGGGATCGATATGGCCAAAATATCCTCTTTGAAACATGTCAACCGAATGCTGGCGAGCAACTTCGCGTAGCGTTTCGTCCATGACAAGCCCAGGGAGTCCCTGCAGGGCGCGCTCCTCATTGACAAGCCGGAGCATCTCTTTTTCAGCCTCCTGGTCAATAACCGGATCGGCAACGGTGAATTTAAGATCAACACTTTCACCCGCATCGATCTCGATGGTAAGAAACCCCACGGCATGCTGGAAAGGTTCACCGAAGATTTCAGCTGTCAAAGACGCCGCCGCTGCAGCAGCATCCAGCAGTGGGGACCCGAAAGCCGCTTTCTCCATATCTTCAGGCGTAATGAACGGTATTGGCAAGGCGGCGATAACTGCGAGGAGAATGGTAACAATAACCAATCCCTTGAGCAGTCCGGTTAATAACCCGAAAACTTTATTAACACGCGAAGCTCGGATCTTACGAGGAATCCATCGGTAAAATCTTTCGGCGATGGCATAGTATATGGATATAGCAATGAACAATATGATCAGAAAACTCAGAGCACCAGAATATACCTGAGATATGCCCATACCTTCTAAAGCTCTGCTGGCCGGAATGTAGAAAAGCAGCGGAATGATCACTGATAACATGATGCCAACGAGTTCAATCAGTCCTATCAGAAAGCCGCGCCTCAGCCCCGCAATAATGAAAACAAATATACCTATAACGATGGCTGCATCGAACCAATTCATCCGTATGCCTCCCTGTTATTTGTAATATAAGCCGAAAATGTTGGCGATAACCGTGGATGCCACCAAGATCAAACAAATTGAAGGAGACAAAAAAATAACGATGAGGTGAGAAAACCAGTTACAACGGCCAAGCAAATTGGAGAGTTCTGAAAATGCTACCCGCCGGAAAGGCACCTCGAACACAACAAAACGCTCCAAATGCTCGGTTTCGAGATAGATGTCATCATCAAACCTAAATCTCCATAAATCGCCGGTATGGCAAAGTGCCGGAGCAAAGAATGAAAATACACTGTGTTCAGGGATGCGGAAGAACAATCTTCAAAAAAAGTTGCACTAAACTCAAAAACAATAGGCACAAACCCAAGAAAACCTTGATATTCCATAGTTTTCTTTAACGACAGCCGAAATATACTATCATTAAAATATATTGTGCGAAAATCGGTGATGATAATCCAGCAAGGCCCGATGAAGTGCGCCTGCTCCGAGGTTGGAGCGAGCAGTGTTCTTTGCCACCGGGCAGCCCCCCGAGGGCTTCGATGATGTCTCCATCCGATATTTGGAAGGCTTCGGGGAGGGTTTTACCTTGGGTGCGGATTTATTCAAGCGAAAAGTCCACCGCTGCTTGGGCGTGTATGGCCGTGGTGTCAAACAAAAAGGTCCCGCTGTCCTCCTGTTTTAAAAGCATGGGGAGCTCGGTGCACCCCAGGATGATCCCCTGGGCCCCTTTTTCCGTTAGGTCATCGATGATTTCTTCCAATCTTTTTTTTGAGCGCTCCTTTTTGATGCCGCGCACCAGTTCTTCGTAGATGATATCGTGAGTTTCCTGCCTTTCCCGTTCTCCCGGTGTGAAAACGCCAATGCCGTGCTTTTCTTTTATTCGGCCCCTGTAAAGGAAGATAGTGCAAGCCAACCCCTGATCCCATTCCGGGGCAGTTGTTTTTGACACTTTCCCCGGCTTATTTCACAAGCCTTTCATGTCCATTCGGCAGGACTATTATCTTTTCCACTTTCACCGGTCTCACCAAATGGGCCGGCTTTTTTCTTTTCGGCGCGAATATGTTTCGGGGAACCTCATAATTTCCGCTCCTTTAAGCTGCGGGCGCCCCCTTCCCCTACTTCCACTTTACTATGATGGATTCCCGCTGGAACATGGAAACGGCTGCCCTCAGCACAATGACCACGACAAAAACAAACACACCGGCCATAACGAGCAGCCTGGTTGATGTAAACAACGTGACCCCTATAAGCTGGGCCGCAATAATGAGCATGAGGGGTAAGACGATGATAATCACAATGTTTTGGGCATTTTTTGCATCTCTTGCCCTGGAAGAAGCGATAACGCCCAGCATGAAGCTGATAACGGTAACGAGGGGGACCAGCAGAAAAAGAGAGATAAACCAGGGCAGATCAAGGACAAGCCAAACCAGGTAGGTTGGCCCGATTCTCCATGCTCCCAGTAAAAACAGCCCCGCACAGATCCAGGTGATGATCACTGCCGGTACAGTGCCCGCCAGGGCCTTGCCCAGCAAAAGTTCCCACGTTCTTACGGGGGTGGCCAGCAGCGGCTCAAGGGTGCCGGTCTGTTTTTCTTCAACAATGCTGAAAGTGGCAAAACTGACGGCGATCATGATGGGAATAAGCAAAAGATAGACGGGAATCTGAAGATAAAAGAGCGCCTGAAATTTTTCCGTGGTAGGGAGATCGGCGAGGGCGGGCATCATTTCTTCCGCTCTTTCCACTCCTGCCCTGAGCATGGTGTCCATTAACATTTCCCCGCCGGCAAAATTGACAATGAGGTAAATCAAAACCAGCGCTTGAGCGGTAATAATGAGGGGCAGCAGGGTAACAAACAAAGCGGAGTTGAAATTGTAAAGGGTTGCCTCCCATTCTTTCCACATGACATTGGCAATACGCCTGTAAACCATTGATTTTGGCATGCGGTTAGGCTCCAACCGAATTATTTTTTTCATGCAGAAGTTTCAAATAAACCTCTTCCAGCGAGTGTTTCTTTTCCTGAACGCTGATGATCTTTCCACCAGTCTGGACGATGCTCTCGATCACGGTTGAACGCCAGCGGTCTATGTCATCCATTTCTACAAGCAAATGGCTTCCGTCTTGCTGAACCTTTTGGACAAAGACCAGGTCATTTACGGTTTCAATAACATTTCTGCTGATCACCTCCATCTCTACAACCAGCTGTCGCGGGAAAAGTCTCATCCTGAGATTTTCCGGAGTATCCATTTCCAGTAATTGGGTTTTAATAAGGGCGATGCGGTGGCACAGAAGTTCGGCTTCTTCCAGGTTGTGGGTGCAGAGGATAATGGTGCGCCCCTCATCTCTCAGGGACTTAACCAGGGAGCGGACATCGAGGGCCGTTTCAGGGTCAAGACCCGCTGTGGGTTCATCGAGAAATAATACCTGGGGTTCGTGAAGCAGTGCCCTGGCCAGGGCCAGCCTCTGCTTCATCCCCTTTGAAAAAGAGCCCACCCGGTCGTTTCTTCGCTCCCAGAGACCCATGGACTTGAGATAGTACTCTGTTTTTACCTCCGCATCAATGTGTTTATAGAAGCGGCCAAAAAATAGCAGGTTGCGTTTGGCAGAAAGTCTCTCATAAAAACCGGGAGTCTCGGTCAGCAGGCCGATAACTTCGTGAAGGCGTTCCACTTCCTTTTCAGGTCGAATGCCGGCTACAATTGCATATCCTCTCGTTGGCGCAATAATACCACATAACATGCGGACAGCGGTTGTTTTTCCGGCGCCATTTGGACCGAGAAAACCTACCACTTCGCCCCTGTTGACTTCTATGGTAAGGTTTTCTACGGCGGTCACATTTTGAAATATTTTGGTAAGGCCGTGCGCTTCCAGCACCGTGTCCATGAAACTCTTCTCCCGGCATTATAATATTTTCAGACTATCGGGTTTGCTCAGGATGACAATGAAAGAAGCCCCGCAAAAAAGAGGTTTTAAAAGGTCACACTTACAAAAAGGCCTTGATCTGCTAAAAAGCTGTATTTGGGGGGCCACTCAACAAGAATT
>PWTK01000075.1 GCA_003563895.1 Syntrophomonadaceae bacterium | reverse complement strand
TCTTTGACATCCCTCTCCCCTTCGTTATAATACCCCCTGACCAGCTCCAGGAGGAGCTCTTCGGCGTTGCCGGGAATATCGCCTTCCCAGGCGGCCCGCGCCGTGTACGCCTTGAGAATAGAGCGTATGATGACCCCGTTTTCGGACGTATCGGGGTGGAAATCCGGCTCTTTTTTCATGGACATCACGTCGTCCAGAAAAAAGCGGAGCGGGCAGGCGGCGTAACGTTCCATAACGGTTGGGGTAAATGTAATCTTCCCCAGCGCCTTTTTTAACAAGGCCAGGGAAACCCCTTCCCCGCTGAACATGCCGTCAAATTCCGAAAAGGAACGGGCGTTTAAGTTCATCCCGTCATAGCGAAGTATCCCGGTGATGTGATTATACAGCGTCCCATCCCCTTCCCGGAGTTCCTGCAGGATTGGCATTGTTTTTTCATAAGCCTGGTCCACGTTTTTGCCGATAAAAAACAGCTTTTCCCGCCTGCTGTATAAACTGTCCTCCTGGACATCCCCCCGGCCGTCCTCCCGTTCTAAGCTGTTCTCTGCCGGCGGGAGGCATTTTTCCATTTCCGCCACAAAAGGCGACGGCGGGAGCTTTTTGCCGTTATGGGATACCGGGAGGCTCAGGTAAAGGGTTTCCGCCGTGGAGCGGACCAGGTGATAAAAGTGGTTACGGGCGTGGTCTATGCTGGTGTAGGGCGAGCCGAGGTGTAACCCTTCCTTTTTGGGCTGCAGGAAGTTGAAATCCTCCCGGCGGGGGAACTCTCCGTCGACCAGGCCGCAAATAAAGGTGTGGTCGTACTGCAGATAGCAACCTTTTTGCACCGGTTGCACGGCTACCCTTTCTTTTTCCGCTTCACCCACAGGCAGGTGTGCCGCACCCATCAGGCGCGAAAAGATGCGCGCCAACTCCTGCCGGGGAAATTTGCCCGGGTATGAACCTCCCCCCGCCTCCTCCAGCGGTGTTTTCGCCATGGGGGCCAGGCAGGAGGAAAGCTCTTCCAGGATATGGTGCACCTGTCTTAATATCTCGAAGTCCCTATCCCGGATCTTTTTGATTAAGGGATTGGGTAGGAGATCGTCTTCCAAAAAAGAAACGTTTTCTTCCAGCTGAAAGCGGCGGAAGAGGCCTTGCAGCGCATCTTTGAATTCAGCCGCACTCACCCGGGAAGGCCAGGCGGAAAGGGCTTTTTCGGCCTGGTCCAGAAGGTAAAACTGGATTAAACATTTGAGCATCTGACCCTGCTTTTCTTCTTCATTTTTCCAATTGAGGCCGTTCATGTACTGCCTGATGACCTCAAGCAGGGGGGTCCCCGAAGCCGGCCGTACTGCGCGGAAGGCTTCCTGGCGCACATTCCTGGTATAGCCAAAGTCGAGCACGCAGCAGGCACCGCTTTCCGGCAGCAGGTCGCTGATTATTTTATTGTCGGCCAAAAACGCCACCCCTGCCGCTTCCTGGTAGCGGAACAGGTCCAAAGCCTTTACAGGGGCCTCGTATCGGATATAGGGGGAGGAAAAGATCTTTTCCCGCATGGGGAAAGGGTTCGGGCTGGCTCCCTGGTTAACCAGGCAGTAAATGACAGATGCCAGGGGATAGCTGAGCAGGGGAAGCCCTTCCTCCAATACAAAAGGGATGCCGTACTCGGGAAACACTTCCTGGATAATGGTCCCGTAGAGATGGCTTTCGGGAGCTACAATGCGGATGCTGCTCAAAGGGGCCCCCTCTTCCTGGAGGTGCTTGATTTGCCTGGCGATGGATACCACTTCCGAAAAACGGTTGTTTTCTCGGGAAATGACCACCCTTTCGCCAGCACTCCGGCCGCTGCAGTCCAGTCCTTTCGCGGAAGGCTGGCCGGGCTGGAAGAGCGCCCGCGACAGCCCCTCTCCCAGGGAGCGCTGCCGGGAAGGTTCAACGTCGTGCATCTTCATCACGCTGCCGACCCGTTCCAGGAGGGCGGCAATAGTCTTTTGGATTCTCGCGGCCTGCTCCGCTGCACCGGGGTCTTCACAGGCCAGAAAAATCGAACCCGCTGCATGTTGGAGCACGAAGAAAATGAACTCCGACTCCAGGGGAGTAATATAGTTAAACCCGAAAAAGACCGGTCGCTGCCCGTCCTCTACTCCCAGGTGGCGGCTTATATCGTTCCCGCCGGCATGCCGCATGAAATGCCCCAGGCCACTTTTGTAGTCGCAGCCGTAACCGGCGAGCCTGTTTTCGTATTCCGCATACAACCTGACCAGGTCTGTTTCCTTTGAGCTGAGCCGCCCCTCGTCTGCCCTGAACTGCTCCAGGGCACTCTTGAAATCCAGGTTAGAGGTGCGGCGAAAGTTGTAAATAAAATCTGTCAGCGCCTTGGTATAGCCCTGCCTGTATTTTTCAATGTTCAGGTACGGCACAAAACCCTCGCTGATGATGGAGCTCAGAATTGATTCCATGCCGTGCAGGGTGACAAGCCCCTTTTGACCGAGGCTGCCCACAACGTAGCGCTCCACAAGTTCGGGAATGGTATAAACTGAGCCTGCCGCCAGGCCCGGGAAAAGCCCGGCCAACTGTGTTTTATCTTCCTCTTCGGGGATAATCATAAGGCAGGGCTCGTCCTCGAGCCACTGCCCTTTTTGCTGCACCAACTCATGCCAGGAATCCGACCTGTAAACAGTAACGCCAGCCATAAAAAACCCTCCATACAATAATAAAGACATGCCATTACCTATCATATCATAAGAAAAATCCAATCCCTTGTAAACACATTCATTAGCGATAACTGGCGAATACTCTTAAAAATCTACTCCTTGAAGGAAATTATTTTTATCCAAGGCAGGCCAATGCCATTGTCTCGCTGCGCGACGCCGATGCGCTGCTGGCCGAGGCGCGTCAGGCCGATGCCGGGCTGCGCGCCGGCCAGCGCAAGGGCTGGCTGCACGGGCTGCCGGTGGCGATCAAGGACCTCGCCGACGCGGCGGGGCTGCCGACCTCGAAGGGCTCGCCGGTGCTCACCGGGCAGGTGGCACAGGCGGACTCGCTCCATGTCGCGCGGATGAAGGCGGCGGGCGCGATCGTCATCGGCAAGACCAACACGCCCGAAT
>PWTK01000084.1 GCA_003563895.1 Syntrophomonadaceae bacterium | reverse complement strand
GATGTCCACTTTTTCCCTCCCCAGGACCGGGAGGCCCTCTTAAACGCCCACCGCAACCTGTCCCGGTGGCTCAGCCTTGCGGGGCGGATGCCCCTGGTGGAGTTCTTGCGGCAGGTATTGAAGGACGGCAGGTATGAGGTAAGCCTGTCCCGAGGGAGCCGGGGTGAGCAGGCCATCTCCAACATGGAGAAACTGCTGGACAGCGCCCGCGACCTGGAGTTGCAAGAGGGCGGCGACCTGGCCGATTTCACCGAATGGCTGAACAACCGCATCGACTTCATCGAGGAAGAAGGCGAAGCCGACATAGATATCAGCTTGGGAGGTGCCGTGCAGATCATGACCGTCCACCAGTCCAAGGGGCTGGAGTTTCCCATGGTCTTCGTCCCCGACCTGTCCGCCGGTTTTAACTTCGGCGAAAGGGAACCCCTTTATGCCGACCATGTGCCCTATGAAATAAATATCACCGGGGACCGCATTACGCGAAAGGAACTGCCGGAGCTCGGCATCGACGCCGCAAACCCGGAAAACGAATGGGAATCGGAGCCCATTCTGCTCAAGCGCATCATGAAAAACCGCCTGCGGGACAAGCTGACGGCCGAGAAAAAAAGGCTTTTCTATGTGGCGTCCACCCGCGCCATGGACCACCTGGTGCTGGTGGGCCATGCCGACTTTTACAGCGATACCCTCATCCGGCGCCTGCTTTATATGCCGACCGAAATGCTGACGAACTGGATGGATTGGCTCAACCAGATCCTGGGAATTACCTTCAAGCTGCAGGGTCAGCGGGGAGAGCTCCTGTATGAAAATAAAACCGGGGAAAAGATGAAAATACCCTACCGCCTGTTTGCAGATGAGGCTTCGCTCATGGATTCAGGCATCGAATACAGGACTGAGTTCTCCAAGTGATTCAGGACCTTAAGTCTTATGTTCTCCGCAAGTTTGACAAAACTTTTTTCGAGATCCCATGGACGCTGACGCATTTTGCGGTTAGAAGGGGTCATCTTGAAGTTTAGCATTTTTAGTTCTGGCTGTGGCAGGTTGTGAAAGATACTGCAAAAAGAAAAAATATCCTATCCGGGGCCGGTCTCCGTTTTGATCGGCAGCTCCCTGCAGGAATATTTCACTGCCAGCAATAAGGCTTGAGAGAAAAAAGGCGGCCTGTGTTGTTGGAAGACGGGGTGAATATAATGGTTTCAGGGAAAGACCGGCTGGATGCCAGCTTCTGGATATTATGCTTTCTTTTTTCGTTTTCGCTCTTTTACCGTACCAGCACGGCCGTGATTGCAGAAGACCTGATGAGAAGTTTTGCCATTTCCGCGTCTTCCCTGGGCCTTATGGCCTCGACATATTTCTATTCCTACGCGGCGCTACAGATACCGGTAGGCGTTTTGTGTGATCGCATAGGGATTCGCTATACCGTGGCGGGCTTCGGATTGCTGGGCGTAGCCGGTTCTGTTTTTTTCACCCTTGCGCCGGGTGTGATGGAAGCGTCGCTGGCGCGCCTGCTCATAGGCGCCGGAACGGCAGGGGTTTGGGTGCCGGCGCTGAAACACCTTTTTACCCGGTACACCGCAGAAAGGTTTGCTTAAAATGATTCTCAGCGTCAGCCGCAGGACGGATATTTCCGCCTTCTACTTCGACTGGTTTTTGAACCGGTTGGAGGAAGGGTATCTCTGCGTTAAAAACCCCCTGAACGCCAGGCAGGTCGGCCGGGTAGCCCTGAACGAAAAGAGCATCGACTGCATTGTTTTCTGGACTAAAAACCCTGAAAACGCGCTGCCAAAACTGGACCGGCTGGGCGGCTACATGTATTACTTTCAGTACACGCTCAACCCGTACGGCAGCCACATTGAAAAAAACGTTCCCCCCCTCGAGCAGAGAATTGAGACATTCAAGAAGCTCTCGGAAAAAATCGGGAAAGAGCGCGTAATTTGGAGATACGACCCCATCTTTATGACCGAAGAGCTAGATGCCGCTTATCACCTGGAGAAGTTCAAGCAGCTGAGCGAAGCCCTCGGCAGTCACACCGGCACCGTTGTGATCGGCGTCCTTACTTATTACCGGAAAATCAAAAAGAACATGGAAGCGCTGTCCTGCAGGGAGATAACAGAGAAAGAACTGGCCCTGCTCATACCTCGCTTAAAGGAGATAGCCGGGAGGCACGGCCTGGGGATCTATTGCTGCGCGGATGAGCTCAACCTGGGGCGGTTTGGGATCGAGCCGGGCCGCTGTATCGACCACCGGCTGATTGCCAGGCTGCTGGGGGAGGAAGTGGAGCTGAAAAAAGACAAAAACCAGAGGGCTGCCTGCAGGTGTGTCGAAAGCATCGATGTCGGCGCCTATAATACCTGCCGGCACGGCTGCAGGTACTGCTACGCCAACCAAAGCGAGGCCTTCGCCGCAGAGAATTACAAAATGCACGACCCGGGGGCGCCGCTTTTGGCCGGCGAACTGCGGGAGAACGATATCGTGATGGAGAGGAAGGTCATAAAATATGCAGGCACCGGCTGCGGGCTGCAGCCCGCAAATCATTAGTAATTACGCAAAAATAACTTGCCGATTACACCCGGGCAACGCTTCTTAGTTAATGTTATCGGCAGTCAATGAATTATGTTATAGTTAAGCTTATAATACGGAAGTAAATTATGAGTGAACACTTAGTGCAGGCTGTACGGCCAATCGACGTTCCGGCAGGGGTGCTCAACAGCTGCCTTCAACCGCTTGAGCAATTGAAGGGGTGCGCTCGGCATGTTATAATCGAAAAAGTCGGCATGCAAAGCCCAAGCAAAAGATATAATATTGTCAAGAGGTGAACGCGACGAGTATCGCAAAAAGCGAATCGTTAACTGCTATCAAAAATTTACCAGAAGAGATTGATTTAGAGGAACCGGTATATCGCTTATATCAAAAAAAGAAGATTGAGAATGCTGAAGAAGTTGATAAATAGGGTGCCTTCTATCTCATGAAGAAGCTGTGAAGGAGACTGAAGAGCGGTTCGAAGAGTAGAATGGACTGCGGTGGCTTTCATCTGAGATCGAAAAAGAAAAAGTTAAGCTTTTAAAAAGCCGCAGGCCTTTTCTCAATTAATGGGAAAGACCTGCCTTGCTTTAATCAGTAACAATGCCGAGAAATGAAAGTGCTTCTGTTCACAGAAACTGGAAAGAAGGTCAGGATTTGCAAGAATACCTGAAAAAAGCAATTAAAACACATCCCCGGAAATTTATTGACAGCAGGGAGCTTGAGACGCAGATATTTTCGCTGATGGGGAGGTTTTCCTGGGAGTGCGCCGGAGATTATGATTCCTTTGCCTACGAAGTTGGAAAACTGGTGGATGCCGGGGTATTAAAACCTGTCAAGACTTCCGGGCACAACGGGCGGGTACCGCCTCTTGCCGCAAAGTACCGACTGGAAAAAACGAACACCGCTAATTCCCCGGATATTTTCAGCTTCCAGTCCGCCATTGATCTCAGCTACTTCCACAGTCACCCAGGTGATTTTTTCCACTACCAGGAAATCCTGAAAAGCATCGACCGCTACCTGGTCGAAAATTCGGGCAGACCGCCTGAAATGTGGGATACCGTTAACGAGCGCTCCCTGGCCCTGACCGGTGATGAGAAGTTTTTATTGTCGTCAGAGGGCGCCAGACTTCTGAGCAGGGTAAATGTAACCCTGGACGACCTGCACTGCTATAAAGTAGCTGAACCGTTTTTTTACCGGCAGTTAACCGGCAATACCGGTTCTGCCGAGGTCATTTACGGCCTGATTATCGAAAACAAGGACACCTTTGAAACCATGTCGCGCCTGCAGGAAAGGGGTTACCTGCGGCTGTCGCCTCCCCCTGATTTAATTATTTACGGCGAGGGGAACAAAATAACCAAAAGCTGGTTATTTTTAGAATCAATACCGTGGCTATGTGGCAAAACAGTCCAGCTTTTTTATTTTGGCGATCTCGACCCGGCAGGGATAAACATCTACTGCCGGCTGCTGTCGGCGGTGGACAAACATCTGGGGGGACAGGGCGGCACATCAGTGAAGGTCGCCCTCCGCCTTGAGCCTGCAGGTTCCCTGTATTCCTTGCTCCTGGAGCAGGGAATCACCAGGGCTTTGGGGGAAAAAATTACTGCCTCGGATATAAGTAACTTGAATTATGCCTGCGAGAACTTTCCGCCGGCACTGAGAGAAGGTATCATCAAATTATGGGGGGCTGACAGGATGGTTCCCCAGGAGGCGCTTTCGGCCTCCAGGATGGTTCAAATAGGGGAGGTAGAGCTTTGAGCGTGCAGAGGGAAATCAGGTTTGAGGCGCAGCAGGAAGGCAAGCCCCGTTTTTTTAGCGGCTTGAAACCGGCAGAGCTCATTCCGGCCGATGGCTACAAAGAGCGACTGGCTTCAATGTTTGATTTTTTCCCACTCTACGAGTTAAAGCAGAAAACTTCGCTTTCCGGCTATTGCGCCTTTGAACTGGGAGTGTGCCTGCTGCTGTTCGTACTGGAAAAAATGCTGAACCACAGCCACTGCACGTACGAAGACTGCGAAGAATTTATCTGCCGCCTGCTTCCCCGCATGATGGGCGCTGAAACGAGCCGGGAAGAAGAAATGCAGGTGGCCCGTAAGCTGTTGGATGAGATCACCAACAGGGGCAGCCCTTTTGCCTACACTTTTATTAACCCCTTTGACGGTGAGGAACAGCAGGTTAAGTTCCGGCTGCTGGAACAGCGGCCACTCAACCTCTATGGCCGGGATACCATCGCCCTGCGGCTGACCGAGAAGGGGCTGGAAATGCTCTTCAAATCGCGCGAAATATATCGCGACCTGCACTTTTCCGTGATGCAGCTCTACCTGGACCAGCAGATCCGCCGGGGCATTTTTGACGGAGCCCTGAAAACGGTGAATGAGCTGGAGGTAGCCGTGGAGGGGATCGAGGAGGAGTGCAGGCGTCAAAGGGAGCATGTGCGCCGCAATGTAATCGAATCCCTCGGCTCAACCGATTACCTGAAACTGTTGAGGAGAATGGAGGAGCAGCTCCAGCGCGAGCAGGAGATTTTTGACAACCTGAAGGAACTGGTGAAAGAAACCAAGCAGCGCCTGGAAAATGAGGCGCCCGGCCCGGAGACTGAGGGCCGGACGTAGAAGATATTCAGGCTGAGCAGCGCACTGCATCATGTTGCCGCCCGCCACCTGGAACTGATCAGCAACCGGGCAGACCTGGAGAACCTGGTGGGCCAGGTTCTCCAGGACAGTATCTATTCCGGACTCATGGTTCGCTTTCACCTCAAAAAAGAGTTCTTGGACGCGGTGTTGAAAAACAATCCTCCCGGCGAAGAGCTGAAGAAAACGGTCCTTTTTCCCCTTATGCGCCCCCACAGGCCCCGCTTGCTGGTCCCCGAAACGTTTCTGGCCCCACAGCGCTTGCTGGGCCGGGAAAGGGAACGGCCCCTGGAAGCGGAAACAGACGAACCGGATTTAACTGCCTGGGAAGAATACCAGCGGGCAGAAGAGGAGCGCAAAAATCAGATTATCGCCCTGCTGCAGCAGTTTTTTACCGCTATATTGGAGTTGCTGACGGCGAGGGAAAAGGTAACCGTAGGCGAGCTGGTGCAGAAGCTCGCCCTGGATTCTTTTACAAAGGCAGATGCTGCCGCTTTTGCGCATTTACTGATGCTCTTGCATCAGGGCCGCAAGATGCAGGCCAGGCTTCCCTGGGGTTATGAGCCGGGAGACGAGGACCTGGTGGAGTACGCCTTTTACCGCCTGCTTAAGGAGAGCCCGGAGCTGGCAAATGTCGGCTGGGTACAGGTAGAAGTGGGGGAGGGAGCAGTGGAGCTGCCCCACGGCATTGAAGTGAAAAACCTGGTCCTGCGAAGGAGCGATGGAATTGGATTACAGCCAGAAGACGGTAGAGACCTCCCTGGAGCTGTTGAGGGAACTTCTTGAAAAGCCAGTGGTGGATATGGAAAACAACGAGGCATTGGTGAACAGGGTGCGCTTTGACCAGGATGTGATCAGCCTCTGGAAGGAAATTATCGAGCCGGTTTTCCAGATCAAGCTGATTTCCCTGACGGATAAATTCTACCTGACCGCCGGCTGGGAAGGCGGCATTTTCGCCTATTCCAATGAAGAAATGCGCCGCCAGTTGGGAGTGGAGACCAACAAGGAGCTCTACCTCTGTTCCTTCATCGTGCTCACCATGCTGGCGGCTTTTTACGACAGCGAGGACAGCGCGGCCCCCTCTCGGGAAAATATTATCCTCTCCGATCTGCAGGAAATAGTTTCGGAGAACCTGCTGGAGTTAGGCCTGGCCGAGGAAGTAGAAGTAATAGAAGACGAGACCCGGGTTAACCTGCGGGAACCGGCAGAGCTCTGGCTGGACCTGCCCTACCAGAAGAGCGATGTAGACCAGCACCGCCGCTCCAAATCACAGCTGACGTACCTGCTCAAAACCATGGACTTTTTGCAAAAGCACGGCCTGGTGCGGCTGGTCAGGGACAGGCAGGTCTTCCCCGAAGAAAGACTGCATAACCTGGTGAGCAATTATTACAATAACGTGGACCACAAGAATGAAATCCTGGAGGCAATACGCGCCAACCTGGATGGCTGCGAGGAAGAAGCAGAAAAGGAGGAGACAGAAGATGCCCCGACTGAACCGGATCAGGATCCATAACATACATTTCGACAGCGGTGGGCAGCCCCGTTACTTTCACGATACCACCTTCGAGCCCCGGGGGCTCAACTCCCTGCTGCTTTTGGCCAACGGGGGCGGGAAGACCCTGCTGCTGCACTTGGTGGTGCAGGTGGTGCTGCCCAACGTCAAGCTTCAGGAGCGCCGCCTGAAAAGACTCCTGGACAAGGAGAAATTTACGGGGCATATCCTGGTGGAATGGCTCCTCGACAGTGAGATGCCACGCTTCCTCCTCACCGGCTTCTGCTTTGCCGACAGCGTGGGCAGCGCCAACCGGGAGGTGGACTACTTCAACTACCTTTACGAGTACACGGGTCGAAACAGCTGGGATCTCGCCTCCATCCCCCTGGTAGACGAAGAAGGCCGCAACCTGAACTTCAAGCAGTTAAACGATCTTCTGCGGGACAGCCCGGTTTCCCACTTCCACTCCTACCGCAGGCAGGAATACCAAAGGAAGCTGAAGACCTACAATATCGACCCCCGGGAATGGGAGCATGTGCTGCGGATCAACAACAGCGAGGGCGGGGTGGAAGAATTTTTTGAAGGGTGCAGCAAAACACGTACCCTGATGAACAATTTACTGATACCCATCATCGACGAAGTCCTGGAGAGGAACGAGCAGCGGGACACCCTGCAGGATGCTTTCCGCAAAGTGGCCCGGCAGGCCATAGAACTGCCGGAGCTTAAGGTGCAGAGCGATGCCCTGGGGGAGCTGTCGCACCGGATACCCAGGCTGCTTACCTCCTTTGAGGCGGTGGCAGCAGCCCTGCAGCGCAGGGACAGCCTCAGGGAAAAACAAGCCCGCATCTACCAGACCCTCTCTACGGGCCTGCCGCGCCTGGAAAGTGAGCTGCAGCAGTTCGATGAAGCGATAAAGGAGAAAGGCGCAGAGGTTGAAACAGCCCGCTTCATGCTGGAAGCTTTCGAAGTGGAAAAACACAGGCGCCGGTGGGAGAAACAGCAGGCGGAGCACCAAAAAAAGAAAGAGAAAGTGCAGGCTGCCCTAAGCCGACGGGATTATGTCCGCCAACTATATAACCGCCTATTGGCCAACCGGCTATGGGAGCAGATTGTATTTAAAAGGCAAGGCCTGGCTAAATGCGAGAAGCAGCTGGAAAGAGCCAAAACCGGTGATGCTGAATTCCATCGCTGCTTCGACAGCTTGAAAAAAGAGGCCCTGCCTCTGCTACAGCAGAATATAGGCGACCTGGAGGAACAGGAAGCTGCCGTCTGCGCAGATTTACAAAAGCAAGAGCAGGAAGCAGAAAGGAACGCAAAAGACAAAAATGAAAGCGAGAACCGGTTGCAGGGCATTGAAAGGGAGGAGTACCATCTCCACCAAAAGGGCGAAGAATTTGAAAAATACCGGGCTGAAACGGCTTGTCACTTCCAGGAATTAAATATTGAATTTGATACCTGCGCGCCCGAACAGGGCCTCCGGCAGATGCAGGGGGAGCTGGAAAAGAGCTCGGTTAAGCTTAAGGACAAAAGACAGGAAACAGGGCAGGCCGAAATAGTATGCCATAAGACGCGTGAAGTCCTAACAGAGGCCCGGCATCGCGCCGAGGAAATCGGCCGCGAGCTTAAGGATCACCAGCGGCTGTACAATAAATGGTGCGATGAAGGGCAGGCACTGAAGGCAGACCTTAATAACCTGAAATTCACGGGCAGTTTCCCCGGGGAAAAAGAAGCCGCCGCAGCCTGGCTTGACCAGAAAGAAAAGCTGCTCAAGGCGGAATACAGTGAATTTCAGAAAGAAGAACGGCACTGGAAAGAACAGCAGGACCTTTTCGGTGCTGACGGCGCCCCCCGGCCCAACCCGGAAGTGGACCGGGTGACGGAGATACTGGGTGCAAAAGGCATTGCAGCACACCCGGCAGTGGAGCTGCTGCGGGATTATCCGGAGGAGCGCCGGCAGGAGATGATCGGGGAGCGTCCCTGGCTCCCATATGCGGTTACGGTGGAGCCAGCCCACCTGGAAAACCTCAAACGCCGTCCGCCTGCTATTGCCAGGGAGCTCGCCATCCCCGTGCCCCTTATCTCCCGGGAAGAATTTTACCACGGCCGCCAGCCGCAGCAAATATATTTTTTAAGCCACCGCGGCCTGGAGCTGTTCATATCCGACGAAAAGGCAGGTGCCTACCGGCGTAAAATCAAGGATGAACTGGAAAAAACAACCGAAAAGCTGGCCCTGATTGACTCAGAGGAACGCTCTGTCCGCGACATCCAGAAGCAGCTGGCCCTCTTTGGGCAAAGCCACCGCCACGCCTCTGATCAGGAGTGGAAAAGCGCCCGGCGGAAGCTGGAAAAAAAGCTCAACCATGAAGAACTGGAAAAGGAGCGGCTGGAAAAGGAACTGGCCCAGGGCGAGCGCAGGCTGAATGGGCTGAAAGCAGAGCAGGAAAAGCTCCAGGAGAGGATCAACATCCTGGAAAGGGCGCTGGGTTACGGCAAGCAGTACTGCGCCAGGTGGCAGGCCAATGAAGCCGAAAGAGAAAAACTGCTTGAACTGCAGGGGCAAAAAAAGGAGATTGAATCCGCCATAGCGGAGCTGGAACAACAAGAAGGACGCCTGGCTCTTTTGATCCGGGAACAAAAAGAAAAGATCAAGGGGCTGCAGTCCAGGCGCGAGGAATACCTTAACTTCAGAGCAATACATTACCGGGAAGAGGAGCTGGCAGCGCTTCCGGCTTCCGAAAAGATCCTGGATACCTCTGCCCGGGAAGAGCATGACGAAATGATGCGTCAAATAACGGCCATGTACGAAACCTTGCAGCAAAAACAGCAAGACGCAAACGAACTCTACAGGCAAATAGAAGAATACAAAAAGGATATTACCGACCGGGAAAATGATCTGCTGCGCCTGGGCTTTCAGCTGTCAGATGTAGAGGCAAATTACTATGCGGTTAGCGGTGCAGATATTGAACGGGCAAAGGCAGAGCTGCAGGCAGAGGAACAGGCCTTGATAGAGATTGAGGGCGAATGCAGCGCCGCAGGCAGCCAGGTGGATAGGGCCCACGCCGTTTATCTTGACCGCCAGCAACAGTTGCAAAAAGATTACCCCGGCCGCCCTCTCCCCGACCTGAACGGGGCCGAGCTGATCCGGGAGCAGGCGCGCACGCAGGAGATCATCGATAAACTGGACAGCGAGCGCGAAGGCCTGCAAAAAGACAGAAAAAACTGCTCCAGCTGGATTGAAGACTACAGGCGTGCCCTGAACAGCATCCACAAATCTTCTGCTGAACCGGCCTTTGAGGTTGAGCCTTTCAGCATAGAAGGGGAGCGAAAGCTTCTGCTGGGCTGCGCTCTGGATGCGGTAGAGGAAACCCGCCAGGGTTTGGAGCGGGTTGCTGGAGAGATCGATAACTGCAAGCAGGCAGCCCTGGCAGCCCTCAAAACCTGCGAGGAGGAACTGTTGAAGCTGCACGGGGACGAAATCAGGAGGTTTTTCTATAGCTTACAGCTGCGCACGAATGAGGCGGGCTGGGAAGAACGGGTGGGGGAACTGCGGGGGCAGCTGCAGCATGCCCTGGAGGCGATAGAACATCTGCAGGAACACGTACAGCAGCAGTTGAGCAATATCGATAAACGGATTGAAGAGATGGCCATGCGCACCTGGCGGCACGTGGACAGCCTGCTGGAACAGCTCAAAGAGCTGCACCGGAGGGCCAGGATAGAGCTGCGGGGTGAAAAGCTGAACCTGTTTCTGATAGAATTTAAAAAACCGGATGAGGCGGAGAGCAAGGAGAGAATTAAAGAGTACCTACACCGGATGGTAGAGGAGGCAGCCCGGCGGCACCAGCAGGAAATTGCCAGGGAAGAGATCGACCACTTCCTCGATAATGCGGTGGGCTCGGCACAGCTTTTGGACCAAGTAGTCTCCCTGGACGAGATCAGCATTCGACTGTTGAAACCGGGCGACTTTGAAAGCAGTTACCTGCGCAAGCATTATGACCGCTGGGACCACCTCAATGACTGGTCCCAGGGTCAGCGTTTTGCCGGCAGGTTTTCTCTCTTTGTGGTTCTGCTTTCGTACCTGCGGCACTCCCGTGCCGGCGGACGAGAATCCTCCTCGGTTGTTTTGGCGGACAACCCCTTCGGCAAGGCCTCCAGCAGCCATATCCTTGAAATAATCAACATCATAACCTACTACCAGAACGTGCAGCTGTTCTGCTGTACCGCCCTGCGCAATACGGAAATATTGCGCGAATTCCCGGTGATCTACAGCCTGGTCCCTGCGCCGACCATGAGCGGCAAAGAGAGAATGCAGCTGGAAGTATCCAGGGAACAGGCGCCTCAAGCCCTTGACCAGGCCCATGCCTATATACCCGGCATTAACCCCGGTGATACCGGTCAGCTGAGGTTGTTTTAGTTCTTATGACAATAATCATTATGAAGACTTCTAATACCGTAGATTATTTGTAATTAACACTGCAGCGCAATTTAGGTGGTAGACAGGTTCAAAAGGTAATTTATAAGATAATAATGTAAATGATTATCTGATCTATTTAGCTCAGATACCCTTTATACATGATGCGCTGGCTAAATTAATTCCAGTGCCACAGGTGCGGGTATGAGCATACTTATGAGATTGTAACCAATAAACTGCCCTTTCCTGAGTTAATCGGATAGCCACAATAATGTATTTACGTCAAGTCCAAGAGTGAGTTATAGGCAAATCAGCTGTTCTGACTTCAGTTATTATCGGCTTCCAATAGATGATTAATTGATTTAATAAACTCTTTTATCGCCCAAGGTGCTTCATCAATAAAGTGGTTTAAGTTCTCCCATTTTAAATCTAAATACTGATGGGCCAGGATATTTCTAGTCCTGGAAAGCTCGCCAATTTTTTCAGCCAAGTCTTCTGTAAGCACACTCAACTCACTTAGACGGGTAAACACTTCTCTGTATGTTCCAGGCAAATCAACCTTTTCTCCCGCCAGCAATATTTTCCCAATATCAATAACTGCATTGGCTATGTTTTCAGCAATGCGTTCAACATTGCGCCGTTTAAATCTGTCTCGCTGATACGTATCATAGTCCAAATCTCTGTTTTCTTCCAGGTCTGCCAATTCTATTTCTACAAAAGAAATACGTCTGATAATAGATTCTTTTTGTGATTTCTC
>PWTK01000055.1 GCA_003563895.1 Syntrophomonadaceae bacterium | reverse complement strand
TTTCAAGTGTTTAGCAATTAATCCATCTCTGCTCCTGCAACTAAGCTCTACTCAAGATAGATAAGTTGTTGGCCCGGCCTTGTTTTGATGAAATTGACAAGATCCTAGGCAAAAAGTACAGAGGGATCACCTGTAATCTCCTCCACATTCGATGTTATCTGATTGCCAGGTCTTTTGATGACACCAGGTGGTATCTCTTTCCAAAAACTGACCCTAATCATTTTGTGTGCCTGCGGACGAAGTCGTTGATCGCTTCGGCGAAGTCCTCTGGCTGCTCCACCATTATGGGGTGTCCCGCTCCCGTAAGCTCTTGTACTTCTGCGGATGGCATCGCTTCGGCGAGCTTAGTAATGACCGGCGGGAATATGGGCGCAGTCTGATCTCCGAGCGTAAGCAGCACCGGGCGTGTGAATCCTCTGATCCACTCGGGGTCGAAGGCGAAGTCTTCTGGATCGTTCCCCTCGTCGAGAGAAGCTGGTGTATTCTCGATCACCATTTGCTTGAACCAGGGTGGAAACTTTTTCCACAACCCCTCTCCCAGCCCCTCCTCTACGAACTGTTCAGCGGCACCTGCTCGATCACCAGAAGCGAGCCGCTCAGTGACTTCGGCGAGTAGTTGAGTAAAACCTTCGATCAACGGGGTTGTGGCCGGATCGTCGGCAAGCAGCGACGGAAACGCCGGCTCGTGGGCTATGATGCCTCGGAGGAGGTCGGGTCGCTTGGCGGCCGACCGAAGCACGATATTTCCGCCACTAGACTGTCCCACCACCCATGCGGGCCCAAGCCCCAAATGTTCGATCAGGGCAGCAAGATCGCCGACATTCTCGCGGATGCCGGTCTGTCCGCTCGGCCGCTCGCTCTCACCGTACCCACGTTGGTCATAGGTGAGAACGCGAAACGAATCCGCCAGGTGCGGAACAACCAAATCCCAGGCCCGGCGGGATTCAAATCCTCCGTGCACCAGGACAAGCGGAATCTCTCCGGTTCCATGAATTTCATAGGCTAATCGGACGCCATTAACAATCACCATTCTTTTTGTATCTTTGGAAGCAGCTTGTTGTTTTTGAAAATTATTCTTTTCGTTTGCCATTTTCTAACCCTCCGTTAGAGTGTTTTTCATGTCGTTCTCTAAACCTCCTGCTTCAGCGATCGATCGTGGCTGCGAGCTCGTCCAACACCCGCGCCATCTCTTCCGGAGCAAAAAGCTGTGGATCATGGGGTGTAGCCAGCTCTCTATACAGCCACCCCTCGCTCTTAGCCCGCGCGGCGTAAGGTTCGATGAGATCCCCGCCTCCTAAATCGATGCTGCCGCCGGTGCAGCGGACAAAGGCACGCCGGACCTCGTTGATCTTGCCGGTAAGTCGAACGGGTTCGGTAAAGGTAGCAACAGGCTGGGGCCGCAGCCGAGAGATGTATCGACGACGTCTCTTCTCATCAATCTCTCCCTCCGGCGGCAAAACCTCCTCTAAGATATCGAACCAACCATGGCCCCGCTCGTCGGAGGATGCCTTTACGATATCAGCGGTGTCGGGAATCATATCGACAATCGATTGCCCGTCTTCGGGAACTTCGGCGTCGATGTAGACGAGGAGCCCGATTCGATCGGGGAATCGATCGGCCACACCAGTCACGACAATCCCGCTGTAACTATGGCCGGTGAGTACGATGTTGCGGAGATCTTCAAACTCGATCACTGAGACGACGTCCTGGATATGGGTGCTGAGCCCCACCTCCGGCCCGAGGTGGTGTCGCTCACCCATTCCGGTCAACGTGGGCCGGAACACCTCGTGGCCCAAAGCGCGCAGCTCCTTTTCCACATCCCTCCACTCCCAGCCTCCACCGTATCCGCCGTGTATCGTCAAGATTGTAGCCATTTTGACCTCCTTGTAAGAATTCGCATTCATCAGATTAAAGGTGAAATTTTTCAGGGCTGCAATACATCCAATTAAACTCCGTTATTAATGATGCAAGCTTATTCCCGGGCAAATTTTATCACTTTCTCTGCAAATAGATCCGGAGCGGTTGTCATTGCATTATGTGCCTGGCCTTCAAGTTCTATAAGCATGCTTTCAGGAAATGTATTATCAAGCATCTTTGCTGCCTCTATATCGGGCAAAAGACTTTCGCTTCCGGTTAACAACATAGTTGGGATGGTCAGGTCTTTAAACCGCGCAGCCTCAAACTTGTATTCTGTAAGGGCTTTCAACTCACGGGGCAGCGTAGGAGCCGCATTCACCATCACTTTCCATTGTGGTGTTTCGCGAAAGATGTTAATTTCATTTGATGATATGCCGACCAGTTTTTCCAGGAACAATATAAGGGCCTGCTCATTTTCTTCCTGGTTTAAAGCTGCTTCGATTTCAGCAACAATTCCTGGTTCCTCATCAATAAACCCTTGTGGCTCGTAGAGGATAAGTTTTTTTAGATTTTCGGTTCGAAGCGCGGCTTCCAGTGAGATGAATCCCCCATAGGAATGGCCAAGTAGGATCACCGGCTTGTCAATCATATCAACAACTGCTGCGATGTCCTCGAATTCCAGCTCAGCCCTGTAATCGGCAGTATCACCGCTCTTACCACGCCCCCGGCGGTCGATTGCATAAATCGTAAAGTATTTAGCCAGTATTGGTAGAACCATCTCCCAGTGAGTATGATCTACTGCGGTTCCATGGACAAGAACCAGTGGCGGCCCTTTTCCGGTTTTTTCATAAGCAATTAAGGTTCCGTCTGCTGAATTAACTGTCTTCATAGTAAAAAACCTCCCATTTTAGGTTTGCCGGGTTTGTGTATGGAGCAACAATCCCGTCCCTTGCTATACACCCGGTTCCTTATAAAGGTTTGATGTTATGGTTCAAGCGGAAAATGTTGTCTGGATCGTATTCATTTTTAATCTTGACAAGCTGACGGTATTTCGCTTCTCCGCCATAACCGGCAATCATGCGTTCTTTGCCTTCGTCGGCTATCAGATTCAAATAAGGACTGCCGGTTGTGTACGGGGCCAAGTCAGCGTTCAGACCTTCAATCCAATCAAAAACCTGCTTGTCGCTGCCGGGGTCGGTCCACATTGCGAATGGATACACGTGCCAGTTTGCATCAAGGTCCGCAATGGGCCAGTCACCAGCCCGGCGGGCGATCTGGCCACCCCAGGTAGAAAGAGCAAGTTCCGAATCGGAAGGGACGATCATATCATGGGCGCGGGAGCAAAATTTTTCAATGGCTTCCCCGGGCAGAGCGTGGAGGTGCTCCGAGGAAACGTGATGCCGATACCCGGATCTTATATCGCCCATTGTCTGAATATCGAAGTAGGACATCTCGGCGACCATTTTCCCCTCGTGACCGGTCTCAAAAAGCGGTTTGATAACCTTTTCTGCTTCCGCTTCGGTGCCGGCATAGAATATAGTCATCATCAAACAAAGCTGGTTGACTAAATGTGAAGGAACAAAATCTTCAGGGGGACCGGTAATATAAACCATTTCTCCACTCAGCTCATCAGGCCCCTCCTCTAAAACATCGCGGAACCGATTAATAACCCGCGGACCGGCATCGGGTGAAAAAACCAGGAAGGCTGTGGTCGCTGAGGGCAGAGGGTGCAACTGGAAAGTAAACTCCGTAGCTATCCCGAAATTTCCTCCTCCGCCGTGCAGGGCCCAGAAAAGCTCGGAATGCTCTTTTTCTGAAGCAACAATTGTTTTTCCGTCGGCAATAACCAGTTTAACTGTCAGAAGGTTATCGCATCCCAATCCATATTTGCGGGCCAGCCAACCCCACCCGCCGCCGAGCGTAACTCCTCCTACCCCGGTCGTCGTACAAATCCCCCCGGTTGTGGCCAGCCCATAGCGATTGCAGGCATGATCCAGATTATTCCAGGTAGCTCCTCCACCGACACGCGCAGTCTGGTTATCCGGGTTGACTTCGACCGTATTCATCAGGGACAAATCGATCATCAGGCCTCCTTCGGTGAGACCCCATCCTGCGACACTGTGGCCGCCGCCGCGGACAGATATTTCAAGATCGAGATCGCGGCCGAAATTAACCGCACGTATTACATCTTCTTCTTCAACACAACGGGCGATAATACCAGGGCGCTTTTCAATCATGGCATTGTAAATAGATCGGGAATCTTCATAAGACGGGTCTTCAGGGAGCAAGATCTTTCCGGAGAAATCTTTGCGCAGTTTATTTAAATCACTTTGGTTAATTTTCCCGGTCATTACTTTACCTCCTTAAGGAAATTCAAATTTTTCATATCATGATGCTCGACTTATATACATGATGGGTGTTTTTCAGCAGGGAGCAGGGGAGCAGGGGAAGGTTCTTTGTTCTAAGGTCTATAAATTATATTTACCGTAAACCCGGTTAACCTGGACAACTACCTCAGTGAAGTACCGTTCCAGTCTGGTAGAGATGCGACTATATTGCGGATAGCTGCAAATATCCCATTAGCAAGCTTGTTTTGGCTCACCTTGGCTCGGCCAAGCTTAGAAGGTTGCCTTCCGAATCCTTAAAATAGGCTACTTTCTCCCCGCCGACCTCAAAGATACCGAGCTCGCTGGGCGATAACCCCGGGAGATCTTGCATCTCATGTTCAAACTTGACCCCGCGTTCGTGCAACTCCTGGACAACTTCTTCAATATCTACTACATGCCAGGCAGCCACCGGGTGATCGGCTTTTGTGCCAGACTGACGCTCGTAGATATAAAGCACGCTAACCTCGCCGGTCTTAAACGCAATGTCATTCCCCATCACAGGCACATCGGCCCGGCTAAGTTTCAGCTTATTAGCATAGAATGCTTCGGCCCGATTGATATCCGTCGCCGGCAATAATGTCATCACGGAAAAAATCGCTCAACATATTCAGCCACCTCTATTTCGTTGTTTCGTCTTCTCCCTACAGTCCCCTTCCCTGCTAAATATATACGGACATGTGGTGCACTTCATTTCTTATCGACAAGCGCAATACAACCTCTTCGCCTATTTCATCTAAAAAGCAGGAAGCCTCCCTCGGCGCCGGCAGGCTGTGACAGGTTGCTGTCAGTAACCGAGAGCGGCGCCGTCGCCGCGGGGGTCTGCCCCGCCCTCCAGAAAACCCGTTTCCAGGTTCAGGCGAATTGCCTGGGCGTGCCCCATGTTGTCGTTCCAGTCCTCCACCGGTTTTACCGGTTGGCCTCGCCGCTTGAGTTCGTTAGCCACCAGGTCGCTGATACGCCCTTCCAGGGACAGGTCCTGGACCTTCGTTCCCCATGTGCGGCCCATCAGCCAGCGCGGTGCCTCGATCGCCTGCTGTACGTCATAACCGAAGTCGACAATGCGGGAGACCATGGCCGCATGCGTCTGCGGCTGACCCTCGCCGCCCATGGAGCCGTATACCAGGTAAGGTTTGCCTTCCCGGTAGAGCATGGCCGGAATCAGTGTGTGAAAGGTCCGTTTTCCGGGCTCCAGGCGATTGGGGTGGTTTTCATCGAGGGAGAAGAACGATCCGCGGTTCTGCAGGATGATGCCGGTGTCGCCGGCGATCTCGATGCTGCCAAAGTCGTGGTAAATGGACTGTATGACGGATACCGCCAGCCCGTCGCCGTCCACGACGCAGAAATAGCAGGTATCGCCACCATGGTCAGATCTTCCTGCCGCCCCCTCGCCTGGAGAGATGCCGGGCGGGACGTCCTCCATGACCATGGCTTGCCGGGAATCGATCAATTTTCTGCGCTCGTCGGCGTAGGCTTTGTCCAGCAGGCGCTCCAGTGGGATGTCCATAAACTCCGGGTCGGTGAGCCATGCGTTGCGGTCGGCGAAGGCCAGTTTCACCGCCTCAGCCATGTGATGGAAATAGTCTGCCGAATTGTCACCGAAGCTGCGCAGATCGTAGCCTTCCATCAGATTCAGTATCTGCAGTGCAGCGAAACCCTGGGTGTTCGGCGGGAATTCGTAAGCGGTGTGGCCCCGGTAATCCACCGAGATTGGTTCCACCCACTGGGCGTAAAAGGACTCGAAGTCCTCCTCACGCAGTGGGGAACCCTGGTTGCTCAACGCCAGACAGATACGAGCTGCGGTTTCGCCTTCATAAAAGCCCTGGCGCGGCCCGGATTCGGCCAGGCGTTGGAAAGAATCGGCCAGGGCTGGGTTGACCAGTCGTTCGCCGGCCCTGGGGGGAGCTTCCGAAGGCATGTAGATATGTGCCGCTGACGGATAGTTCGGCAAAAGATCGCGGTCCTTCACCGTCCAATCTACCAGGGAATTGGCGGCCGGAAAGCCGTTCCGCGCGTAGTAGATGGCATCGGCGAAAAGTTCGGCCCAGTCCAGCCTGCCGTGGCGTTGGTGAGCTTTTCGCCAGCCGTCCACAGCGCCGGGCACCGTCAATGCGGCAGGGGCACCCCGGGGGGGAATTGCCTCCGTGTGCCCTTGCCGCCGGTAGTAGTCGATGGTTGCCGCTGCTGACGCGGGGCCGCTGGCATTGAGGGCGCTTACCCGATAGCTTTCTGCCGGATCGGCGATCAGCCAGAAGGCGTCGCCGCCCAGGCCGGCCATGTGGGGATAAAGAACGCAAAGGGTGGCGTTGGCGGCGATGGCCGCATCGACTGCGCTTCCCCCACGACGGAGCGCATCGTGACCGCTGGCGCTGGCCAGGGTATGGGACGTTGCCACCATGCCCCGGGCACCCATGGATGGTGGGCGTCCGGTGCGGGGTCCGCTGGAATGTATCATGTTCTTTTCCTCCCATCTTTCTTTTTTTCGGTTTTACGATTTGCTTCATGATGATGAGTGTTTTTGCAACACACACCCATCACAACTGGAGGTCATTGATGATGGCTCATTTAAACTCAAATGTTGATATTACATTGAATACATTGGGGTTGTTGCTGCGTAATAAAAGAATGAAGCAGACAATTAGCAACTTGGTCCTATCAACACTTTTAAAAAGAGCCTTGATGATTCAATGAGACCATCAAGAAGCTTCGCTTCAACATCAGAAGGGCATAAATGTTTCCTTTCAAACAAGAATATCCTTACGGCGGAGTTGCATTTTCAGGGCAGACGGCCATGCCCCCACACAACGGGGGCACCATCAGAAGGATGAAAATAGGTTGCTATTACCAGATAACCTTTGTGTGTGTATTTGTTTTATTTTCAGGGTAGACCCCATGCCCCCACGATACGGGGGCGCCATCGGAAGGGGGAAAATAGGTCACTGTTTTAAGCTAACATGTGTGCGTATTTGTCCTTTTTTCAGAGCAGTATTTTCACTGATTGCAGGCACGCCTCCAGCTGGCATTCTGCTCGCTGGGCCACGTACCTGCAGCCCAACACGACAGCCGTATAGCCGGGGGCAGGGCTGCACCTATCACCACAACCAGCAGGCCCAGGTAGTACAGGATATCAATTTCCTGGACCGAGCCCCAGCTGATCAGGGGCAGTCCGAGCAGAAACAGGATGAACGCTAAACCAAGAGCTGTTTTCGATTTCATGGTATACACCTCACAGAATAATCAGGATAATGGTGACCAAACCGATCATCACGGCGATGGCAAGGGACAGGGGCAGCGTCTTCCGCAAGACAGCACCCTCCTTACCGCTGATACCGGTGGTGCCCGTGCCGAGAACAACGTTTGCCGGTGCGATTGCGTTACCCAATGCACCGCCGGCACTCTGCCCTGCGATAATCGAGGGCTCAGGAAGGTTCTGCAATAACGCCACGTTCTGCTGCAGGCCGGAAAACAGCACATTGGAGGCAGTATTGCTTGATGTCATGAAGGCACCAAGCAGACCAACGAAGTTGGCGGCAAAGGCATAACCCATGGGGGGAGTCGCGGCAGAAATCCCCAGGGCCAGGGTCTGGGTCTGACCGGAGTGATCGAACACCGTGGCCATTGTCAGGAATGACAGTACAGCCACTGATGCAGGGAACGCCCCGTCGGTGACCCCTTTCCAGATGCTGTCCGGGGCTTTGATGCGAGTCCAGGCCTTGAAATAGCCCTTTGAGCGGTAAACTGCCCAGGAGATGACCGAAGCTGCCAGGAGAAAAGTGCCCGGATGTGTGAATACAGCGAATGGCGAGTAGGCCTCCGTTGCTTCGCGAAAGACGTCATAGCCGGTTGTTACCTCTGCGAAGGGAAAAGCGGCCTCGAATGCTCCCAGTGCCGACTCGATTGCGGGTATCAGTAGAACGCTCAGGGTCACGAAGGTTAACACGATGTAAGGGAACGTGGCCATGCCCAGCCCCATGACCGGTTCATGACTGCGCTGTTCTCGCTCCGCGCTCGACCTGACGGAAGCTTCGGTCATGGCCTGTACCGCCATTTCTTCATGCGGTTGGTCATATCGCTTCCACGTCGACAGCGGGTAGAGCATCAGCAGGGCGATGGTTCCGGCGATAAAGTTGGAGACTACAGGATTCCAGAACACCAGTGCAAGCTGTCCACCGCCGTGAATCAACGATATGATGAGGATCATGGGCATGGCATGGCGAATGGCCCTTCCCCGTCCGTACATCCATGCGATGGCCAGGCCGCCCGTGATGTTGATGATCCACAGAAGTACGGCTGTTTGCCAGGCTGTCGCCACCGGCTCAGCGATATCGATCACCTGGTTGGTGGCCAACCAGCTTACCGCGATGGTCCCGAACATGTTGGCCCAGGCATGGCCCATCAAGGGGATGGCCACCGCAAAAATCGGCTTGACGCCAATGGCCAGAAGCAGTGGCGCAACCACGGCAATGGGTACGCCAAAACCGGCGATGCCTTGCAGAAACGAGGCGAAGACCCAGCCGAATGCCAACACCAAAAAGAGATCGTTCTTGCTGAAGCGGGTGATGCCAATTCGCAGGGAATCGAATGCGCCGGCCCGGTCTGCAACGACGTAAAGCAGCAATGCCGGCCAGATAACGTAAAGGATGAAAATGGAATCCCAAATCCCCTTGCCGACAGCCACCGTAATGGTTTCCAGAGGCGTACGGAAAAGCAGCAGAGAAATGATTACGGCGGCGAACAGGCCCACCGGTCCCGCCTCCGTGGATTTCCAGCGCAGCCCGACTAACAAAAAGAGCAGCAGGGCAATAGACGCCAGTGCGGCGATCCAGTGGAAAAAATCCGTAGGTACATTAGCTTCCATCGTTATTCCTCCCATTTTCAATATTTTACTCATTATTTTCAATCATGCTTTTGCTTCTATAAAAAACATCTAACAGGATACCCGGGTGCCCTTTGGCAAGATTTCTTCTTGTTTGTTTCCCCCCGGGCAAAGATTGAAAGCATTTTCCAGCGGCGTATCCTGCCCGGAAAAGTCCTTTGGTTTAATCGGATAGAAATTCTATTTTTAGAATTAAATCCGAAGTCTCGTCGGGTGTTCCCCGGCCGTCCCGGTCATTGGTTGCCACGTATAAGTCTCCCCCGTGGTATTGCACTGTCCGCAGCCTTCCCCAGTTCGTCAAGATGGGTTTCCGATCCAGGATGTTTCCTTCATCGTCCAGGGCGATGCGCTTCACCATGTTCCCCCTTAAACCGGCAATGAAAAGCTGGTCGGGATATTCTCCCTGCCCCGGGAAAAAATCCATACCCGAAGGGGCAAGGGTAAATTCGGTGTAGCAGATAATGGGATCTTCGAATTCGGGTTCCCCTTCACCCTCCCACAATAGTAACCCTGCCGGGCCTTTCTGTTACCAGCAGGCGTCCATCAGGGAGTGGTAAGATCTCCCATGGAATCTCCAGTTCCTCCGCCACTACCGTAACGGTGTAATCCAGGGGGGGAATCTGCTCTGAAGAATAACGCCCCTCACCTTCATGTCGCGTGATTTCTTCGTCCCTATCTTTCCTTATTTCCTCCTGTCTTTGTTCCCCTAAGTCTTCGCGGTCAGGGGCAAAAATAAGCCGGGCCATGAAATAATCCCCCGCCCCCAGCTGCCATGCTGCCACAAGCACTGAGGAGAATATGAAGATAATGATGAGCATTTTTTTTGCTTTACTGCTCGCGATTTTCCTCAAAATCCCCAACGACCTCCTATCTATTTTTTGCTTTGCTGTATATTATCGAAGGAAATGCTCAAAGATCTATTAGAAACATTCCCATTTATCAGTGAGTTTGTCCTCAGTTTTTTTGCTGCAAATTGTTATTTAACATGCCCCAAACACCCAAAACCCCTTTTTACATGCAAAAGACCGCGGATTGAACCCCGGTTGAGCAACGGGTGTTGAGATTGTTAAGATGGCACCGGAGCGGAGGGGCTTGGCCCGGACGGCCCGATCCGAAAGGCGCCGCTTTCGATTGCATATGATGCACCTCGCAGCATTACCGGGTTGTTTGAGAAAATCAATCACTGTGCTTTAGTGGCCTTATTGACGGTCGTTCCGCCCGAAGACCGCAGTTGATGCCGCCTTTATCCTTCCCGAAGGGATAAAGGCGTGCCGTTTCTTTCCGGAGAGCTTCGGTGTGAATTTTAAAAACACCGGTTTCTCTATCTTTATATATAGAGGAAATGAAAGATATTTAGCGAATCTTTTATTAATTTGAATCCGTGCAGATGATGACATTTTCTGAGACAGCAGTGGATATGCTTCATTTAGGGGGGCAGAGAAAGATAACCATGGAAGAGAAAAGACCGGCCGATGGCGGTGACCTGGACCGGGGTGAAGAAAAAAATGGGGAAGAAAGCCCTTTGGAAAAGGCTTTTCCTTACACGCAGGAAGAGTTTCAGCGTTTGCAGGATCTGGCCTTATCCTGCATAGCAGAAAAGGTTACTTACCACAATATGGAGATGAAGATTCTCTGGGCCAACCAGGCGGCCTGTGATTTCTACGGACTTCCGCTGAACGAAATTGTTGGTAATAACTGTTACGAATTGCTGCAACGCTCCATACGAGATTGCCATAATTGTCCCGTAAAAAAAGCTCTGCAAACGAGGTGTTTTCATCAAGACGTTTTGAGTTTCCCTGAAGGCAAAACCCTGCTCATCAATGCCTACCCCGCCTGGGATGACGGTAAGTTTACCGGTGTTGTGGAGGTTTCTCTTGACATCACGGAACGCACCAGGATTGAAGAGGAATTGCGAGAGGCGAAAGATAGATCGGCAGCGGCCAACCTGACAAAAACCCGCTTTCTGGCCAGTGTAAGCCACGAGATCCGCACCCCTTTGAATGTGATCCTGGGAATGGCCAACCTGATTCGCGATTCATCCCAAAGCGGGGAACAAAAGGAATACCTGGATATGATCAAGGATTCGGCATCTTATCTGCTGACCCTGGTCAATGATCTTTTGGACCTGTCCAAGATTGAGGCCGGCAGGATTGAGTTGGCGCAGGATCCTTTCAACCTTCGCCAGGAAGTGGAAAAGATTGTGCGTTCCCTTACCATGCAGGCCCAGGAAAAAGGCCTGAACCTGATTTGTTCCATTGACGACAATGTTCCAGGGATTGTTACAGGAGATGCGGCCAGGCTGCATCAAGTGCTGGTAAACCTGATTGGAAACGGGATTAAGTTTACCGAACGGGGCGGGGTCACCGTAAACGTGTCGTTGGATGAAACGGAGGAAGGCATGGGTCATGCAGTGGCAGCGGTGCTTTTTTCCATTAGCGATACGGGGATCGGCATTCCTTCTGACAAGTTGGGCCAGATTTTTCAGGATTTCTCGCAGGCAGATTCTTACCTGGCACATAAACATGAAGGCGCAGGCTTGGGCCTGCCCATCTGCAAGAACCTGGTGGAGTTGATGGGCGGGTCCCTCGGGGTGAAAAGCGAGGAAAACAGGGGCACCACTTTTTATTTTACCATCCCCTTTGACCTGCCCCAGGACACAGGGGACATCACCGGGGAGTACTTTTCCGCGGAGCCCGGGGCGTTTTCACCGGCAGAAGCTTCAGAGGCGCCGGAGGAGCAGTCGCCAGGACGGGAGGAAAGAGGGCTGGAGATTCTGCTGGTGGAGGATAAGCCCATGAGCCAGAAGATGGCAGCGGCGCTGCTGGAGAATAAGGGGCACCGGGTAACCGCGGCGAAAACCGGCAGGGAAGCGCTG
>PWTK01000015.1 GCA_003563895.1 Syntrophomonadaceae bacterium | reverse complement strand
TCAATACCTGCCGCAAGAACTCCACCAGGGGCATCCGCCCCGCAAGGCTGAGCCACCGGGACAGGTTGCGGTGGGCGTTTAAGAGGGCCTCCCGGTCCTGGGGAGGGAAAAAGTGGACATCGGGGTCTATGGAGGTTTTGGCGTAATTAACCAGCTTTTCCCAGAGGGTAGTGCCCCCGCCGGTCTTGGAAAGCAGAAAAATCCCCTCGTCGGAAACGTGGCCCACCGGTGAGCGCAAAAATGCCAGCAGCGACAGCTCATCCGTCGGGTCGTTCAAGAAGCTGAGGAGGTTTCCCAGGTCGACGACTTCCTGGCGCTGGAAAAAGCCGCGTCCGCGGACCACCGTAAAATCGATGCGGCTCATGCGCAGGGCCTCTTCGTAGGTCTTGATCATGGTGCGGCGGTTGAGCAGAATCGCCACCGCCGGACGCCCCTCCCTGGCGTTTTCCCGGACGCGCCGGTATTTCTCGTCATCTCCCAGGAATACCTCTTTGATCTTGTCCGCTATCAGCAGGGCCTCCATAAAATGGGGGTTCAGCTCCATTCCGGCATACTCGCCGGGGCCTTTCTGCCCTTTTCCCGGGAGGTAATTCGCAGCAGGGTCCTTTTCCTTGCCGCTGTTTACCAGCAGCAGTTCTGCGCTTCCCCGAGTTTTGTTGCCGGAGCAGAGGAGCTGCTGCGGCTTGGCGTCGTACTCTTCGTAAACATCCTTCTCGAGCAGGTCGCAAAAGAACATGTTGAAGAAATTGACGGGGACGGCTGCCGAACGGAAATTGTCGGCAAAGATTATCTCACCGGCGCGGGCCGTATCATCGTCGCCCAGTTTTGCGCTGTATTCGGCAGCATAGTCCTTGGCCGGGTTTAACTGCAGGTTAAAGGGGTTTTGATGGAGGTTGTTCCTGCAGTTGGCCTCCATCAGCTCCCTCCGGACCCGGGAAAAGAGGCGCACATCCCCTCCCCGGAAGGAATAGATGGCCTGTTTTTCATCGCCCACCACAAACACCCTGGGATTGACGATGGCCTCACCCTGGTCGGAAGCGATCTTCCTGATGATCCGCCACTGGAGGTCGTTCGTATCCTGGAACTCGTCCACCATGATGAAAGTAAAGCGCCCCCGGAGCTCGTCCAGAATATGGCGGTGTTTTTTCTCTTCCAGCAGGTGCATGACCTTCAGCTGCAGGTCCTGAAAGTCGAGGTAATTTTCGGCCGCCTTGTCGTCATGGAACCTCTGCAGGCAGTAGTGCACAACGCGTGCCAGGGCCTTAAGCAGGTCAAAGCCTGATGCTTCGTGCTCATCTGCGATTTCAAACTCCGCAATGGGGAAAGCATCCAGCAGGTAACGCAGGGAGTAAAATGCATCCCGCAGCAGCTCGTAGGTCCCTTCCGGCCATGATTCGGGCACTTTTCCGGTCAGCCTAGCCTGCTGCAGTATTTCAGTTTTCAGCTGTGCCATTTGATTAACATCAATTTCCAGTGTGGCGGCGGCAGGCTCGCCCCCTTCTTGCGGAACGTCTCCTTCAAGGCGTGAAAAGACCCGGCCCGTCTCTTCCAGGAGGAGGTGAAGCAGCTCGATTAACCTCTCCCTTCTCAGGTTAAAGGCCGACTCGTCGTGCGGCGGTATAAGCGTTCCCAGTTCCTGCAGGTTCTGCAGTTGGCGCTGGGCCCGGCCGCTGATATGGAACTTATAGCATATCTCCCACAAGATGCAGCGGCGGTACCCCGCCAGGCGTCCGCGGTAATCCTCCCACTCCAGCCTGTTAAAGTCGCGGATCCAGGCGCCCGTATCCTCGCGCTTCTGGATGATGCTGAAGATGGAGTTGCTCAGGGCCGATCGCGAGAACTCCTCGCTTAACTGGCGGATATCGCTGTTATCCCTATCTGCCGCCAGCTCTCGCAGCGCCCGGTTGATGCTCCTGCGCAGAAAAAACAGGGTTTCTATTTCGTCCAGGACCCTGAAGGAGGGATCGATGCCCGCTTCAATGGGGTACTCGCGGAGCAGGGCGGCGCAAAATGAGTGGAAAGTGCTGATATAGTTGTTCAAAAACGTATCCTTGAGCTTCTGGAAGTGCGGCATCCCGGTCTCGGACAGCTCCTTATCGATGGCGGTGTAGATGCGCTCTTTCATTTCCACCGCGGCCTTATCGGTAAAGGTCAGGACCAGCAGTCTGTCCATGGAATACTTTTCCCGGGCCAGGATGTTTATAATCCTCCGGGTGAGCACTTCCGTTTTTCCGGTACCGGCTCCGGCGGTAACGGACAGGTTCCGCTGGTAGTCTGTAGCCAGGTGCTGAAATAACGTCGGGTAAAATACTTTAGGCATATCAGAGAATCTCCTCAACCATATGTATATTTTTTTGGCCCCGCAGGTTGACAAAAAGACGGTCCAGGCGCAGCTGGTCCTTCCGGCAGACCCTGTCAAAGGCGCAGTTGCCGCAGCTCTGGTCCCTCTCGCTGCACAAGGGAAGGTGGAATACACCGCCTTGCATCAACTGGTGCAGTCTTATCAGATGCTCTTTTATTATTTCCAGTTTTTCCGGGAACCGGTCGTCCTTCACAAAACCGTGGCGCTGCCCGGAAAAAACCGGCTTTTGAGGCGTAACCGAGCCCCGGCGCGAGGCCTTGATGCTTTCCACGGCAAAATAGCCGCCGCGCCGGATGTTTTTGGGGCTTTTTACCAGGTAGACCCCACAGCCGCCGATGCCGGCCTCGATTCCTTTTTCGGCCGCGTAGTCCACCAGGAACATGATGGCCAGGGAGAGAGCAAAGCGGAGCCCTTTTTTTATCTTAAACGGGTCCCCCGTATCGGCAGTGGAGTAATTGTAAGCAACCAGTTTATCGCCACCGGGGGTGCGGTCTACCCGGTCGACCTCCACCCCGATCGCCAGCTCCTCGTCCAGGGGGACAGACCCGGACAGGTTGGCCAGGTACGGTTTTAACAGGTCGGGGGAATTTTTCTCGTGGTCGAGAAAGGCGGAAAACAACCCGGGGCGCTTTGCCCCATGATCTTCAAGTCCGGCCTGCAGCTGTTTTAGAAAACGGGCCTCGAAGGCGTCTTTGACATCCCTCTCCCCTTCGTTATAATACCCCCTGACCAGCTCCAGGAGGAGCTCTTCGGCGTTGCCGGGAATATCGCCTTCCCAGGCGGCCCGCGCCGTGTACGCCTTGAGAATAG
>PWTK01000085.1 GCA_003563895.1 Syntrophomonadaceae bacterium | reverse complement strand
GGGGGGTTCGAAAATGGAAAAGTATGATTTTACCGTAATCGGAGGAGGCCCTGGGGGGTATGCGGCAGCCCTGCGGGCAGCCAACCTGGGGCTGAAATCTCTTCTGATCGAAAAAGAGGCCCTGGGGGGGACCTGCCTGAACCGGGGATGCATTCCCACCAAGGTTTACGCCCATGCCGCATTATTTTCCCAGCAGCTGCAAAATATCGGGGGGTATGGCTTTGAAGTCTCCGGCGGAGGCTTTTCCCTGGACAGGCTGCGCCTAAAAAAGGAAGACGTGGTGGGAAACATGAAAGAAGGGCTGCAGGGGGTGCTGAAACGGGCCGGGGTAGAGTTCTCCTGGGGAACAGCAAAGGCATTAACCCCGCATGAAGTTGTCATTGACGAAGGCGGCAGAGAAAGAAAAGTGCACTCATCCAAGCTGCTTCTCGCTACCGGGGCAAGGGAATCTCTGCCGGATATTCCGGGCATAAAGCTGTCGGGCATTTTAACTTCCAGGGAAGCCCTTCAGCTCAAAAAGCTGCCCGCTTCCATGATCATTGCGGGAGGTGGTGTGATTGCCCTGGAGTTTGCTTCCATCTTTGCCTCCCTGGGAGCATCTGTCAGCATTGTGCACCGCAGCGAGCGCTTCCTCCGCGGCATGGATCTGGAAATGGTCAGAAGGCTTCAGATGCTGCTGCGCCGAAGGGGTGTTGCGACCTGGATGAACGCTCCTATCGAAAGCATAGAAGAAAAAAATGGAGGATTTGAAGTCAAATTTTTTTCTCCCAGAGAAGGAGAGCAGGTTGTATGCGCAGAAAGAGTGCTTATCGCCACCGGCAGGGAAGCTTATTTTGGTGGGCAGGACCTGGAAAAGCTTGAAGTCGATTACAGCACGGCTGGAATCAAAGTAAACGAAAAAATGGAAACAAGCCGGGAAAACATCTATGCGGTCGGCGATGTCACTTATCCCGGCTATTTCCAGGCAGACGTGGCCTACCACCAGGGCCTGGTGGCCGCAGAGAACGCGGCCGGTATGAAAAGCTTCTTCAGGGGTGAATGCGTCCCCAGCTGTGTTTTTACTTACCCCGAACTGGCCGGGGTTGGCTTAACGGAGGAGGAGGCAAAGGAAAAGGGTGTTTCCATAAAAAAGGGGAAGTTTCCCTTTTCAGCCAATGGAAAAGCAGCATGCCAAGGGGAAGCTGAAGGGCAGGTAAAAATTATTTCCAGCGCGGAAGACGGCACAGTTATTGGAATGCATATTTTGGGGCCTCATGCTTCTGACCTGATCCAGGAAGGGACTTTAGCCGTTGCTAAAAAAATCAGGGCAGCAGAACTGGCCGAACTAATTCACCCCCACCCTACATTAAGCGAAGCGATCTGGGAAGCTGCCCTTTCCCTCTCCAGGCATCCGCTACATTTTTCCAGGTGAAGGCATTCCCCGCACATACTGAACTGCAAGGATATACGGCATGAGAAATGAATCCGTGAGCTGTTTAACCGGGGGTGGTCGGCATTGCAAAAAAAACATAAACACCAGGTGCTGGTAACCGGCTCTTTTGCGCAGGAAGGTCTGAGAAAACTTCATGAAGCGTGCGAAGTGGATCTCCTGGAGAAGCCTTCAGCGGAAGAGCTGCCCGATGTCATCAAAAAATACGATGCGCTTGTCATCTGCGATGATACAGAAGTCAACGAGGAAATAATGAGCGCCGGGGAGAGGTTGAAGCTCATCGCTAAAATGGGCCCGGACCTTCACCGCATTGAAATTGATAAAGCCACCGAGCGGGGCATAACCGTGCTCCACGTCCCGGAAAGGAGCGTCATCAGTACAGCTGAACACGTAATGGCACTGATGCTGCTGTTGGCCCGCAGACTGCCCCAGGCACGCAGCACTCTGAAAGGCGGCGGCTGGCAGAAGGACAAACACATCGGCGTCGAGCTCTATGGCAAAACCCTGGGAATTGTCGGGCTTGGACGCAGCGGAGGTGAAGTGGCCAAAAGGGCACGGGCTTTCGGCATGCACTTAAAGGCATACGACCCCTATATCCCCGCTTCCCAGGCCGAAAAGCTGGGCCTCGACTTTTGCGGCTGGCAAGAAACCCTGGAAACGTCTGATTTCATCAGCTTCCATGTACCCCGGTCATCCGCCACAAAAGACATGATCGGTTCGGAAGAACTGCAATTGATGAAACGTGGGATCCGGCTGATAAATTGTTCTCATGCGGGATTGATCAATGAAATGGCCCTTTTTGACGCTGTCAAAGAGGGCCGGGTTGCCGGGGCTGCCCTGGACGAGGTGGAAGATTCCACCGAACAGAACCCCCTGCTTCAACTGGAAGAAGTCGTCATCACCCCGGGGCTCAGCGCTTTCAGCAGGGAAGCAGAAATCAAGGCGGCGGTGCAGACCGGTGAGCAAGTGATGCAGGCCCTGGATGGAGAACCGGTCTCTACAGCGGTCAACGCACCCGCCCTGCCTCCGGAAATGCTGACCGAGGTGAAACCCTTTATTCCACTGCTGGAAACCATGGGCAGTTTCTATATGCAGGTTTTTGGGGGAAGGATCGAAGAAGTCGCGATCACCTACAGCGGCAAAATTGCGGATTACCCCTTCCGCCCCCTGACAACCGCCTTTTTGACGGGCATGCTGGGGGTTATACTGGGCCGTGAAGTGAATTATGTGAATGCAGGTTTGATCGCCGAGCAAAGGGGCATCCAGGTGAAAGAAGTCAGCAGCAAACACAGCGCCACGTTCAACAACCTGGTTGCGGTTCACGTGAGGACGGAAGAGGGCACCCACACCCTGGCCGGGACACTATTTGAAAATAACATCATTCGTCTCGTCCAGATCGGGGAATACCGCCTGGAAGTCGCTCCTTCCCGCTACATGCTGGTCACAAGGCACATCGACAAGCCCGGTGTGGTGGGGAAAATTGGAAATATCCTGGGCGACACGACCATCGCCAGCATGCGGCTCGGCCGCAGCCGGATAGGCGGTGAGGCGGTCATGGTCCTTCAAGTGGACAGCCCTGTTTCCAGAGAAGCGCTGGAAAAAATCTCAAAAATGGAGCCCATCCTCTTTGTATCCTTTGTCGAGCTCTGATATACCTTCTTCGGCGCGGTCATGGCCCTGACAGGGCACCCTGTTCCGAGCTGCCTGGAAAAAACCGTGAGAATTCACGGCAGCAGTTTTTTTACAATTCTGTATATTTGAAATTAGGTTAACATAATACCTTGACTGAATTCGCTTGCAATGCAGAATTTTATTTGTTATAATTATAAGGAAATACATCACGTTTCACGCAGCAAAATGGGGGATTTTGACAGCTGAACAAAAATTTAAAAGTTTTCCACACCCTTGCTCCTTTTACATACCCTTGTTTCGTCCTGCAGCGAAAAGCAGCTTGTCCCTTCCAGCCATAGGGGACAGTTCCATCGCCTTCCCTTCGGGCCTCAGCTTTGCTCCGGTGACGCTCGAACCGTCCCCATGACTGCGCTGGGTGCAATCTTTCGCTCTGGGGTTAGAGAATTTACACAGGCACTTTTTCAATGGGCAACACGTTTAAAAAAAAGTGTCTATGTACGCCTCAACCCTTCACTCAATCCAGCAGCATGGAAATAATCCTCCAATTCGGTACGCTGTTCGCAAACACCGCCTCCACCTTACAATCGGTCACAAGCAGCGCTTCCAATTAGCCCCTTTCAAAAAACGTTACAATACTTGATTCCACTGCAAAAAGCACTTTTTCCCCCGTTGCATCTTAAGCGTGGTAAAATTTCAGGTTTATGCTTCAAAATTGCATGCTGATATCTGCCGCAGTCCTTTTCCTTTCCAAGTAAGGGAGGCACAATTCTTTCTCAACCCGGCAATCGACTTTCTGCAGCGAAATTCGCCACTTGCGCATACATTTTTGAGCAATAGGGCCATTTTTTTCAATCTAAGAGGTACATCTTGGAATGCTCTCTGCACCTGTCTTCAGGCACTATTATCGTATGGGCCCTGATTTATGGGGATGATTACCACAAGTCTCTTCCCGGACCGGATGGGAGGCCTCGAAGCCAGTCGACCGGTCAGGTTCCAGGGGGAACGAGAAGAGCACTTCAAGGGGGGAGGTGATCCCGGGGTCCTGCTTTAAACCTGAACAGTACCCTCGCCGAAAGCAGTGTCAGTCTAAAGTAAAGAGAGTGTGGTGCAGTTTAGGGGAATAAAAAACTGAAAGAGGGGGAAAAAAAATGCACAAATCTGGTACTTGGAAACACTGGAGGTTATTCTTGATCGCCCTGCTGGCAATCGTGTTTACTTTTGGGATCGTTACGGGCTGCGCCCCGCCCGATCCCGATCCCGATCCCGATCCCGATGAAGTCGTGGAAGATCCGCCGGATCGGATTTCAGTGAGATGGAACACCGCAGACGTGGGCTCCTACGGCTACTCCGTGGCCAGTATGATGGTCGACTTTTTGAACCGCGAACTGCCTGAAGAGTACACCGTGACGGTGCACCCCTTCCCGTCCACCTCGGCCTGCATGAGGGCCGCCATGGACGGAGACGGGGACATCGCCTACACGGCGGACGTTTCCATGGGTCCCGTCTGGGAAAGGACAGATCCCTTTGACGACCTGGATCCCGACGTGGGAGAACTGGTGCACACGTTCTACGCGTACCCCATGGAAACCTTCCTGGTCGTGCTGGAAGACAATATAGACGACTACAATTCCTGGGGCGACCTCGACGGCGAGCCCGTATTTTTCACACCGGCCGGCTACATGAACTGGATGAACATGGGGCGTATTTTCAACGCGCTCGGCTACGAGTTTAACCACACGGAGATCGACTCCGGTCTAACCGCCGACGCCCTCAGGGACGGTTCCATTATGGGGGCAGCGGCCTACACCACCGCCGGCAGATCTCTCCCGACGTGGTGGGCCGAAGCGGAGATGAGGGCCGATATTGCGGTGGTGAACCCCACCGAAGAAGAACAGGATACCCTGCGTGAAGCCGGGCTTGCCCCGGTGACCGTTGATCCCGAAGAAGCCTTCACCCAGGATGTCCTCGTCGATGAAATCATCGGCGTGCCGATCCTTTTCGCTTACAACGTCAGGGCGGACGCCGACCACGATTTCGTCTATCAAATGATGAATATCTTCTATGGGGCGGCAGAAGACCTGGCCGGAATGGATCCCGGTTTCGGACCGCTGGCGGACGACTTTATCGGGATGCAGGTCAGCGGCATCTCGGCCAACCCCGATGTGCCGGTCCATTCCGGGACGGCCGAGTTCCTCCAGGAACACGATGCCTGGGATGAGGCGTGGATAATCGCCGAGTAACAGTCAAGTGAAAACGCGTTCGGCTCCCTGCCGAACCCTGAGGGAGCATTTCCGCGCATGCGCCATTTTGACGCCAACTGCTGTGTCAGCCGGCACAGGCGCATGCGCGGTGTTTCCTCCCCTATGTAAAGCATCCAGAGTGAGCTTACTTCTGTGAATTGACTTTTACCAGGGGGGAGCGCTTTGCATGAATAAACTATCAAATGTCTTTAATGCCAGGAATATTGCCCTGGCTTTTTCTATTTTCTTTTTTGCACACCTCGTATACTACTTCATTACCGGGTTGGGCGGGCCGCTGAAGCTTTCCACCCGCTTGGTCCCCATCGCCGTCATCGTGGCCGTGCTCAACTGTTACCTGCGCGGAGAACTCTACCCGCGCGTCGGCCTTACGGCCAACAGGATTATCGCGCTGGTCTACATTTTTTTTGCCCTGGGAGTGCTGGTTTACTGGGAGTTCGAATTTGAAAACCTCTTCATTTACCGGGCCGGAGCGTACAACGTGGAAGACTTTATCATTGGGGCCATCATGTTTGTCATCATCATGGAGTTCTCCCGAAAGTTCCACCCGGTGCTCTTTTACGTGAACCTGGCCCTCATCGCCTACAGCCTGTTCGGCATGCACAGCCCCATCGATTTTTTCTGGCACCCCGGCGTTTCGCTGACACGCATCATCGAATCCACCACCCTCGAGCTGGCCGAAGGAGTCTACGGCCGCTATTCACAGATGGCGCTGACTTACGTGGCCGCTTTCCTGCTGGTGGCGGCATCGGCCAGGGGGTTTGAGGCGCAGAGCGCGGTCATCAGCTCCATCTACTACGTGGCAGGCAGGCACACATACAATATCCCGCAGGTTGCGGTGTTGAGCTCGGCCACCATCGGCTCCACCAGCGGCAGCGGCGCGGCCAACACCGCGGTAACGGGGAGCTTTACCATACCCCTCATGATAAAAAACGGCATCTCACCCGTTTACGCGGCAGCGGTGGAAACGGCGGCTTCCATGGGCGGCCTGATCATGCCGCCGCTGATGGCGGTGGCCGGCTTCATCATGGCTGAGTTTTTGGGGGTCCCTTACTGGGAAGTGGTCATGCGCGGCTTTGCCATCGCGTTCATTTACTTTTCTGCGGTTGTCATGTCGGTGTACCTGCTCAGCGTCTCGGAAATAATGCCCGCTGATCAGGACCCGCCGCCAGTCCCCGGATATGACATCATGAAAACCATCGCCTTTTTTACCTGCATTATCGGGCTCATCCTCTACATGGGCGTCGTCGGCATGGGCGCCATGAGAGCGGGGCTTTTCGGCGGCATCACGCTGTGTTCCCTCTTGTTGGTCATATTTTTTTATTACAAGTATATCGTGCGCGAAGCATCCTTTCTAAAACAGAAGCTGCTCTCCATCGCCAGGAACGTGGTCGAAATCCACACCGACCTGCTCTGGTACCTGGTTATTTTAATGGCCACCCTGGGCATCATGATCGGGCTCTTTACGGTAACCGGGTTTATCCTGCGCATGGGGCACCTGCTGATGGAACTGGGTGAGGTCAGCTTGCTGCTGACGCTGCTCGTGGCCTGGGGATTTGGATGGCTGGCCGGCACGGGGCTCCCCCCTACGGCCACCTATATCGTGGTGGCGGTCATCGTGGCCCCACCGCTGATTCGTTTCGGTATCGATCCCTGGGTGGCCCACTTCTTTGTCTTTTTGATCTCTGTTTGGGGCGAGCTTTCACCGCCGACCTCCCTCACTGCAGCGGTAGCTTCCAGGCTGGCGGACTGCTCGTTTATACGCACCATGTTCGAGGCGTTGAAGATATGCGTGCCCATCATAATCATGTCCTTTGCCATTTTCATCCGCACCGACATCGTGGTTAACCCCGGTTTTTCTCAACTCATCGAATCGCTGATCGTTATCGCAGGGGTGCTCGGGGTCACCTTCTTTTTCTTCGGCCGCTACACCCAGCGCAACTGGCTTAATTTATTGCTCCGCGCAGCCCTTCTCCCCCTGGCCGGGCTGGCCATGTTTCACCCCAGCTTTACCATCGGCCTCCTGGCGGCCCTGGTCCTCGCTGCCGCCCTGGTCATAGGGGTTTTACAGCACAAAAAAGTCGTGGTGCCGAAACCGCTGCGGCCCAAAAAGGGAGCGGCGGCCGAGTCGGCGGAATAAAAAAAGCACCCTTTTAAAAAGGTTCGGGAGGGGCAAGTAATTGGCATTACCTTGCCCCTCCTTATTGTGGGACAAAAAGGGGCGGTTTTTGACTTGCCTTTTCTCTTGCGCAAAGTAAAAGCAGTCGAAGCAGGGACAGGTTTTTCTTGCCCTTCGCCCTCAAAAAAAGTCGCGCTTCTTCCCCTTCCTTTTTGTTTCAGCTGCCACCAAAGGCAGCTCTAAAAAAAGCAGTCGGTCGTAATTGAAAGCAGGAACCGGGATTGAAAGAACATAATACTTCTAAAGTAACTGTTTTTCAGCCAAACCCTGCTTGTAAAACTGATAAGATGGGAGGGGTTTCCTTGGAAATAGGGAAAAAATTCGCGGAATTTGCTGCAGGTTTGAAATTCGAAGATCTCCCTGAAGAGGTGGTCGAAAAGGCAAAGGATCTTTTTGTTGACTTTGCCGGGCTTGCCTACCGCGGGGCAGAGGTGGAGTCCAGCACCGCCGTCTGTAACGTGATGAAAAAGCTCAGCACGGGAGAGGCGGTGGTCATTGGAAGCGGCCTGCGGGTGGGCCCGGAGTATGCATGCCTGGCCAACGGCTGCTTTTCCCACAGCCTGGAGCTGGACGACGTCATCAACGAAGCTTCCCTTCACCCGGGAGTGGTGGTCTTTCCTGCCGCCCTGGCGGCAGGAGAGATGACCAAAGCTTCCGGCAAAGATTTCATTACTGCTGTTGTCATCGGCTACGAAATCATGAGTCGGCTGGGCAGGGCCATCCACCCTTCCGAGCATTACCGGCGCGGCTTTCACCCGACGGGGACGTGCGGTGTTTTTGCGGCAGCGGCCGCCGCCGCCAGGCTTTTCCAGTTGAACAGGGAACAATTTCTCGCCGCAATGGGGATAGCGGCCAGCCAGGCTGCCGCTTCCATGGAATTTTTGACGGACGGGGCGTGGACCAAACGCTTTCACCCCGGGTGGTCCGCTCACAGCGGGCTGATTGCTGCCCTGCTGGCCCGCGAAAATTTCAAGGGTCCTCTGCAGGGCATCGAAGGGCGGTATGGTTTTTTGCGTTCCTATTCCGAGCGCCCGGTTCCAGAGCTCGCCCTGGAAGGGCTGGGAGAATTTTACTACATTTCAAAGACCAGCCTCAAGCCCCACGCTTGCTGCCGTTACAATCAATCTCCTATCGATGCGGTTTTAAGGATTGTGGATGAAAACAAGCTGTCCTCCCAACAGGTGGAAAAGGTAAAGGTCGGTGTGGTTAACACCGCAATGCAAATAGTCGGCAACCCCCTGCACACCAAACGCAATCCACAAAATGTGGTAGAAGCCCAGTTCAGCCTGCCTTATGCTGCAGCCATCTCCATTATCAGACGCCGCGCTTTCCTGGAGGAATACGATCCGGAATGGATCAAATCCGCTCAAGTGAAGGACCTGATGGAAAAAGTGGAATGCTATGCAGATGAGGCATTGGAAAAAGAGTTCCCGCAAAAATGGCCCTGCCAGGTGGAACTGCATACGGTTGAAGGAAAGGTTTACCGCTGTAAGATCGATTACCCGAAAGGAGACCCGCAAAACCCTCTCTCCCGGGAGGAACTGCTCCAAAAATTTGAACTGCTTACTGAAAAAATGGAGAAGGCTCGGCGAAAAGAGTTCCTCAGGCAGGCATTTTCTCTTGAAAAATGCACAAACATAAAATCTCTGGCCGAACTGCTGGCCGAAAGTTCCTGAGAAAACAAAACCCCGCAATGAGAAAACAGAAAAATATATATGGGACTGCTTTGGATAAAAAAAAACATGGCTATCAGTTAGCACAGGGTAATAGTGAACGAGCCCTGTATATTCAAGGCTTTAGATGGACTTCACAAGATAATGTGCTGAAGGTCTGTTAAAGACCATATCATAAGGCTTGTAAATCGGAGTTCCTGATTAAGCTGGATAGACAGAAATAAAATGCATTCCCGGGCAGGAAATGCCGAGCAGTTGGGATATACTTGAAATACGTGCTCAAGTAGCGCTTCACTCCCAAAAGCATTGATGGTCGAATGATTCACGACATAACTGATGAACTCCTGCCGAGCCCGCTGGGTTATTGGTGACCATTTTGGGGAGGAGGGCATTGATTCGTTTAGTGCGCCTTCTCTCTTTCTTTTGTAGCGTAGTAAATCAAGCTCTGGAGTTCAACGCTGAGGTCGGCATTGTGCACAAACACACCATCCGGAGCCCGCACCCAAAGAGGGGCAAAATTAAAGATCACCTTGACTCCACTGCCGGCCACCTGATCGGCGGCAGCCTGGGCATGTTCGGAGGGAACGGCCAGAATGGCCACCCTCACATTATGCTTGCTGACCACCTCTTCCATTTCAGAAACGTGCAGCACCTCGACATCCAGAATCTTGTCCCCCACCACTTCTGGAGAAGTATCAAACGCCGCCACCACATGGGTGTAGGGATTTTTATTCACATTATAACGGGTAAGTGCCGTGCCCAAATGACCGGCACCCACCACAATCACAGCCGTTTTTTCATGCAAACCGATAATTTTCAATATTTCACTCCGCAGGGCCTCGGTGTTGTAGCCCGTGCCCTTCGTGCCAAATGCGCCGAAATGGGCCAAATCCTTCCTGATCTGCTCCGCCGTAAAACCCGTCCTTTCGCTCAATTCCCTGGAAGAGATGACCTCGACATCATTCCCGATCAAGTTATCCAGCACCCGCAAATACACGGGCAGCCGGCGGATAACTGAACGGGATACTTTTTTAACACCCGGTTCATTTTCACGATCCAACCTGGTCCTGTACATTGCCACGCCCCTTTCCCACAAAATATGACTCGCCATATTATCCACAATATTCAGACATATTACCTTGTTAATAAAGTAACATGTCTTGATCTACTATTTGTTGTCAATACTTGAAATAAACTTTTCATGACCCTGCGCAAAGGGTTGTCAATGGCCACTAACACGGGTCCGAAAAATGCGGAAAAAATGCAGGAGGGCAGTATATGCACCCCCTGCATTCGCCATGAGAGGTGAATAAAATACTCATCTCCTTTTTAATAAAGGCGGAACATTTCGGGGATGACATAGAAATCAATCCCCCAGACAAAGGGGAGCCAGAAATAAACAAGGGTGGCAATCACAATGACCCCTATCATGTTGAGCCAGACACCGGCCCGGGCCATTTGAGGAATCGTGATATACCCGCTGCCGAATACGACTGCGTTCGGCGGAGTGGCCACCGGCAGCATAAAAGCATAAGAAGCGGCGGTTGCGGCGGTGATCATGAGCGCATAGGGATGGACGGCCATGGCGGCGGCCATGGCGGCCATGATGGGCATCATCATGGAAGTAGTGGCGGTATTGGAGGTGATTTCGGTCAGGTAGACCACCAGGGCGACTACGGCCAGCATAATCAGGATCATCGGCTGGCCTTCAAACACGGCCAACCGCTCACCGATCCAGGCAGCCAGCCCGGTCTCCTGGAACCCGGCGGCTATGGACAAACCGCCGCCGAAAAGCAGCAGAATGCCCCAGGGAACCTTGACCGCGGTGTCCCAGTTGTTCAGAAACTCACCCCTCTTCAGGCTGACCGGGACCAAAAAGGTGATGACCGCCCCGAGAATGGCGATCACCGCGTCGTGAATATAGGGAAAAATCGGTTCCAGCAAAAAGCTCCGCAGAATCCAGGCTGCTGCAACACAGGCAAAAACGGTGGCGATCATTTTCTCCGGCCTGGTCATCGGGCCAAGCGCCTGGAGTTCTTTTCGGACCACTTCACGGCCCCCGGGGATCTCTTTCAGCTCCGGAGGATATGCCTTGCGGGTCATGTAGAACCAGGCAATAACAAGAAAGATGACCGAAAGGGGCAGCCCATAGAAGAACCACTGGTCAAAACCGATGGTTACCCCGAACATCTCATTTGCTATCCCGGCAAATACGATGTTCGGCGGTGTGCCGATCAGGGTGGCGACGCCCCCAATGGACGCGGCATAAGCGATGGAGAGCATCAGGCAGGTCCCGAAATTAAAATGCCCCTGCCGCACATCCACATTCGGGATATTCCTTTCCTGCACCAGCTGGGCCACCTGCAGAATAACGGCCAGTGCGATGGGCATCATCATCATGGTCGTTGCGGTGTTGGAGATCCACATGGACAGAAAAGCGGTCGCCACCATAAATCCCAGGATCAGCGTGTTGGGGCTGGTACCGATAATATTAATAATGCCTAAGGCAATACGGCGGTGCAGCTCCCAGCGTTCCATGCAAACGGCAATAGTAAAACCTCCCAAAAAAAGAAATACGTTCGGATTGGCGTAAGGGATCATCGCCTCGGCTGCCGGCAGGGCGCCGGTCAAAGGAAAGAGGATGATGGGCATAAGCGATGTGGCGGGGATGGGGATGGCCTCGGATATCCACCACGTGGCAACCCAAGCGGTGCCGGCCAGGACGGACTGCGCCGCCGGGGCCATCTCCGGCGGGGTAGGGATCAGCAGAAACAGAATGAAGAGTGCCGGACCCAGGAACAAGCCTATCCGCTGGCGTGTGCCGTACACCTCGACATCCATGCTTCCTCGCTCACCGGGGTCGCCGCCGGGAACGATATCCTCTTTATCCACCTCTCCTTCAACATTTGCTGTGTCTTTTTTCTTTTCCTCTTCATCCTCTATCCCCGAATCTTCGGATGCGGACATGGAATACTGCTGCGCAATAGCCCGAAAATCAAACTTAATCAGTCTTTTCGTCTGCCTGTGGAGGTGCCACATGTAAGACCACAGGCTTTTAACAGATAAACCCAAAGAACTCATGATTCCATCCTCCTCAGCAAGGCTTCGACAATTCACGAAAATTATTTACAAAACATTTCACAAAAGACAGCCTCTAAACCATAAAGACAGCCTCTAGACCATATTGTTGATATTGTTCTTATAGTTCTTCATCAATCTTCAATAAAGGGGACAAGTTCGATAAATTGTTTTGGTGCGGGCGAGATCAAAGATGGGCTGTGCCAGAGGGATGATCTGGAACAGCCCAAAATAAACCTGGCAATTCAAACAGTCCTTCAGGGGACTCTTTGCGTTGTCCCGGCGCCTTCACGGCCGGAGTTTCGGAGCCCTATCTCTTGCCCAGCTCCTTAAATTTTTCCATATTTTCAACGACGGCCTCGCCGAAGTTTGAGACTTCATCCGGGGTCAGCGCCACCAGGGAGAGGCGATCTCCTTCCAGACCCATTTCTTCCAGAAGGGATTTCACCCTGGTTACGCGATGCCCGGCCCAGTACATGGTTTTCTGGAAGGGACAGTCTTCCTGATTGTCTTCAGCACACCCGGCGACCAGGACGCTGTCCGCTCCGCCGGAAAATGCCTTCAGGATATGGGTGGTATCGATCTTGGAAATACAGGGAAATTTAACGACCTCCACCGAATCCGGTTTGCTGCGCAAAAAGCCCTCGTTAAATTCGGGCAGGGCATAAGCCCCGTAAGCACAGGAAAGAATAAGGACCGCAGGCGAGCCGTTGCGGGAAGCCTTCAGCTTGTCCAGGGCAGGCCTCATTTGCTCCTCAGCCTCCGAGATATACGGTGAACGAAACTCAATGGCCAAATTGGGACACACGGTAAGGCAGAGCCCGCAGGCCTGGCACTGGAAATCGCGGATCAGTACACCGCCCTCGTCACCGACCACCGGCACGTTGTAGGGGCATGTGCGCAGGCAGGTCAAGCAGTCGGCACACTTCTCCACGACCCTTTGTGCTCCGGCGCCGCAGCCCAAGCAGCGGCGGCTTTCCCAAACCGCCATGGCCATGGAGTAGCCCCTCTCAATGGGAAGGAAATTCTGGCATCTTACCTCGGGGGAAACCATGGGAACCTGCTGGCGGTCTATTTTCTTGACCGTTTCGGCGACATCTTCGGCCAGCTCGGGCAGCGGTTCTTCTTCCTGGACCTGATCGGCCACAAAGGTTTTCCCCTTCAGGTAGCTGTCCACGCAAAGCACCGTTATTTTGGCGTTGGCCATGGCCTGCACTGCGGTGCTGGGACCGGTGGCCACCTCTCCACAGGCGAAGACTCCTTCCACGGGGGTTTTCATGGTATCGCGGTCATATACCAGGTTGCCGCGTTCGTCAAGGGGAATCCCGACCTTTTTCACCATCTCCAAATCGGAGGCCTGGCCGATGGCAAAGATCACCAGATCCCCCGGGATGAATGTCTTTTTTTCTTCGTTAAAGCAGGGGCTGAAGCGGCCTTCCTCGTCAAAAACCGCCGTACATTCCTTCGTCTCCATCCCTGAAATGCGGCCGTTTTCCACTTTTATGGCGTCCGGTCCCCAGGAACAGTTGAGCTCGACACCTTCTTCTTCGGCTTCTTCGATCTCCCAGGAAAACGCGGGCATCTCATCATACGATTCCAGGCAGGCCAGGCGCACCTTGGAGGCCCCACAGCGTACCGCAGAACGAGCCACATCCATGGCCACATTGCCGCCGCCGATCACAATGACTTCACGGCCGTCCAGGCGGTAACCCTCTCTCTTGGAAGCCCTCAAAAATTCCAGGGCCAACAGCACATCCTCGTGATCGGCACCTGGAATGGGCAGGCCGCGGCTGGCCGTTAAGCCGAGAGCCAGAATAACGGCTCCGTACCCCCCGTTTTTTAAGTCCTCCACCCCAATATCGGTTCCAAACTCCACGCCGGCCTTAAACTCCACGCCCACTTTTTTCAAATTTTCAATGTCCAGATCGATGGTTTCATCGGGAAGCCGGTAGAGGGGGATAAAATTGCGCGGCGCACCCCCCAGGTCCTTTTCCCGTTCGAAGACGGTTACACCATATCCTTCCAGGACCAGGTCAAAGGCGGCAATCAGGCCGGCCGGCCCGGAGCCGATAACGGCAACTTTTTTCCCGTTAGCCGGTTTTGAGGTTGGAAAATCCGCCTTCCCATGCTCTACAGCCGCCCGCTTGAGCACCCTGATGGAAAGGGGTTCATCAACATTCTGGCGGCGGCATTCGTCTTCACAGTGGTGAGCGCAAATGGTACCGCACACCGATGCCAGGGGGTTGGCCCGCATGACTGCTTCAAGTGACCGGTCAAAGTCACCGACTGCAATCAGGCGCAGGTATTCCCGGACTTCCTGGTGAATGGGGCACCCTGCTTCGCAGGGAGGGATGCCCGGATGGCCCTCTTTTAATTCGCTGTGGCCGTTAGACATATCTTTCACTCCTTCTTAAAATATTAATCCCTTGTTTGCCAAAATGAAAATGGTACAAGCAGCCGTCGCCTTCGGATATCGGGGAGATAAGGACACAAGGTTAAATCTCCGGTTTTTTCTACTTAATAATAGATTCTTCTCCGGACACTTTTTTCCTGCCGACCAAATGCATTTTTTCACAATGACCCTGAAAAGGGGACGCTTAGACCTGCTGCGCGTTCTCTGAAAAACATCCCCCATTTCTTTCATAAATGCCTGAGAAATATTGTTTTGCCGGTTTTGCAAGGAATTTCTGGCTTGAGAAGCGAATATGTAACATACAAGAGGATCGCCCGCCCTGTCACAGAGTTGCAAGCATGAAGATAGCACGGGCATGCTTGAATATGCGGGCTGTGGGAATAATACAACCCAAAAGGTGAGAAGGAGCGAAAAACGTTGATCAAAACCATGAAGCTCACCTGCCTGTGCGATAACCTGGCAAACAACCGAGGGCTCTATGGAGAACACGGACTCTGCTATCACCTCGACTTCGGCATGCAGCAGGTATTGTTCGATACCGGTCAGGGCCTATCCTTGAAACACAATGCGGCAGTCATGCAGATCAAACTGCAACGGCTCAGCCTGATCGTGTTAAGCCACGGACACTATGATCACCTGGGCGGTCTGCGCAGCGCCCTCCACAAGGAAAAGCCGCGCCCCGTATTTGCCCACCCGGAAACTTTTTCCCGGCGCTACCGGCAGCGCAAAAACGAAAGCCCCGTTTACATCGGCTCCCCCTTCAGCACTGCCGCGCTTCAAGATTGGGGCGCCCAGCTTAACCTCGATGTGGAACCGAGAGAAATTTTTCCCGGCTTTTTCCTCAGCGGGACGATTAAACGTATGTATCCGCTGGAGCATGATGAACCGAACACCACCATGCTCAAAAAACCTGAACGGGAACTGCTGCCGGATGACTTTGCAGATGAGCAGACACTGGTAATTCGCACACCGGCCGGTCTGCTCCTTTTCAGCGGCTGCACCCACTCGGGGATCGCAAACACCATCCAGCAGGCCCGCGAGCTTACCGGCGATGAAGAGATATATCTTCTGGCCGGAGGGCTGCACCTCAATCACTCTTCCGAAGAAGCCATTGCCCGCGCAGGGGAAATACTGCAGTCGAACGGGGTTCAAAAAGTGGCCGCTTCCCACTGCACGGGCTGGAAGGCCTCGGCCCGCCTGTCCGAACTTTTCGGCGACAACTTCCATTACCTGAGTGCCGGGAGTGAGCTTTCGCTCAATTTTTAGGCCCTACGCGGTGAAGTTTTGTGTAAAAGTGGCAGAGTTTTTCCCCGGGTGAAAAAACAAAAAGGTTCAGGTTTCTCCTGGTTTGGTTTGTCCTGTTCAGGATTTTTTGATTCCACGACCAAAAAGACAGTCCTGGTTGAAAAACCGAAGCGTTTACCACCGTTTTTCTTATGGTATTATAGCGGTAAAGAAAGGAGGTCAGCCGACCCGCAGGGGAAGGCACAGAAAATGCAGCGAATCTCTTACAAGGGGAAAATACCCCGGGTCCAAAAGGGCGCCTTTGTTGCACCGACAGCTGTCCTTATCGGCGACGTAACTGTAGAAATAGGGGCCAACATCTGGTTTGGTGCTGTGTTGCGGGGCGACCTGGGCTCAATCGTCGTCAAGTCAGGGGCCAGTGTGCAGGACAACGCCGTTGTCCATGTCCTGCCCCAGGGAGAAACGGTTATTGGAGAAAACGCCACCATCGGACACGGCGCCACCCTCCACAACTGCACCGTAGGAAAAGGGGCCATTGTCGGCATCAACTCCGTTGTGCTCGACTTTGCCTCCATCGGGGAAGAAGCCGTCGTTGCTGCCGGCAGCGTGGTGGGAGACAAAACGGAAATACCCGTCCGGCACCTGGCCGCCGGGGTTCCTGCACAGATTAAAAAAGAGATTTCCGGAAACGCCCTATGGTACGTGCAGCAGGGCATTGAGGTTTATAAAAACCTGCGGGACAGGTATTTAGAAGAAGGAACAGGCGTGGTAGAAAAGGATCTCGGCTGAGGCGGTGGTGTGGAAAGTCCGCGCACAAGCCCCACTGGCAGCACTGCCGTTATGGCTGCCTTCACCAGAACGGAAAAGGGAAACTACCGCCATTTTCCAGGCCGGCAGGATGCAAAAAATTTTAAAGGCGCAGGTTGATGAACTCTTGGGCGTTTTCCCAAAAAATGCGTCGCTCGTTTTCTTCCCCAAGCTGAAAACCCTTAATTGCACGAATCGCCTCGCGGGGGTCGTGGTCCAGGATGGGAAAGTCACTGCCGTACAGGATGCGGTCAGGAAACCGGAGCATCATTTCTTTTAATTCACCCAGCGGTGCCGGGAATCTCTTGTTGCCGAAAATAAAGGCCGTATCCAGGTAAAGCCCGCGATACTCCCGGAGCAGTTCTTCATAGATGTGATGTTCGTAAAGACCCATGTGGGGAACCAGCAGTTTTAAACCCGGGTAACGGTTAAGGATTTTTTCTATATATTTCACCCCCAGGAACTCCTCTTCAACGGGGTAGGTGGTGGCATGGATCACCACCCCTTTTTGCCTTTCCAGCAGCTCTTCGTAAGCGCGGAAAAGGCGTTCGTCATCGGCTCGAACCCGGTTTACCAGCAACTGCAGTTTAAACCCGCAAAAGTCGAACTCACCAAGGGCTTTTTCCACAATTCCTCCCATGTCCCGGTCCTGGGGATGGAGGCACCCAAAGGGATAAAAAAACCCACCGGAGGCAGCGCTAAAATCTCTCAACCACCGGTTCAAATCCCCCGCAATCCCCGGTTTGTGGGCGTAAACCAGGAGGAACGCTTTTCTGACCCCCATCTCCTGTAAAAACTCCCTCTTCTTTTCCGGCGGCATGCGAAAAAGAATATGCCATCCCCTGCTGGAAAACCACTCGTAAATGGCATTGTAGAGCTTTTCTGGAAAAATATGAACATGAGCATCGCAAATAGGCCTGTTTTCCATGGTTTTGTCACCCCCGGTTTGCTCTGATGCCTTTAGCCGTGCCGTCTCACCGAAGGAGAGAGAAAGCAAGGTCTCCTCTCCCCATTCCTGCATATTACAGCACGTCAAGGATCCCATTTAAACCGCCGCCGCTCAGGGTGCATGCCCTCCCGACTCACGGTGGATGCCTGCGGGGGGCGGTGATTGCCCTGCTTTTTGCAGCGGCCTGTTTTACAATTTTAACGCAGTTTTCCCAGCAGGTAAAGCCGCATCAGGTGCAGGGCTGTTTGGGAAGCTCTTTCCTTGATCTCCAGGCGCCCGCCCCAAAACTCATAGCGGCGAGTATAATCGAGTGCCGGGACAGACAACCCGATAAAGGTCAGTCCCAAAGGCTTTTCGGGCGTTTCACCGCCGGGACCCGCTATGCCTGTGATGCCCACACCGATGTCGGCACCGCACAATTTTCTGGCACCGGCAGCCATCATTGAGGCCACCTCGGCGCTCACCGCCCCTTTACTTTCCAGGAGTTCTTTCTTTACCCCAAGGATACCCGCTTTTGCCTCGTTGCTGTAGGTGACAAAACCGCCCAGTAAATAGGAAGAACTCCCCGGCACGTTGGTCAGGCGATGGCAGAGCAGGCCGCCGCTGCAGGATTCTGCCAGGGCTACAGTTTTTTTGCGCTCCCAGAGGAGGCGTGCCACCACCAGTTCCAGTTCCTCCTCGTCTTCCCCGTAAATGTAATCCCCCAGCACTTTTTTTATTTTCTCGGCCTCAGCCGAAAGAAGGGCCTCGGCCTCTTCGGTTGTGGCAGCGCGAGCCGTAATCCGCAGGTGCACTTCCGAGCTTTTGGCCAAAGGCGCAATGGTCGGGTTTTTTTGAGCTTCCAGGAGGGGTTTGATCATCTCCGTCATGGCCGATTCGCCCAGCTCGATGACCCGCAGTGCCTTGGACTTGAAAACAGCCAGCTCTCCCCTGTCTTGCAGCTTTACCTTGAGGCGTGGAATGACATGATCCCTCAGCATGGGAAGGAGTTCCCGCGGGGGACCGGGCAGAAGCACAATGGTGCGGCCGTTTTTTTCCAAATATATGCCGGGTGCTGTCCCCCGTTCGTTGGACAGCAAAATGCCGCCTTCGGGGACCAGCGCCTGCCGACGGTTGCTTTCCGCCATCGGCCGGCCCAATCGCCGGAAAAATTCCTCCAACCTTTTTTCCCATTCGGCGTCTTTCTGCTGGGAAAGCCCCAGAACCTCTGCCACCGTATCCCGGGTAATATCATCGTTTGTGGGTCCCAACCCCCCGGTTAAGATCACCAGGTCGGCCCGCTCCAGGGCCCGTTCGAAGACTTCCTTCAGCCGTTCCCTGTTGTCACCCACCACCGACTGGTAATAGACCCCTACCCCCACGGCAAAAAGCTCCCCGGAAACATCGCGGGCGTTGGTGTTGATGATCTGCCCCATTAACAATTCTGTCCCAACCCCGATAATCTCACAGCGCATTCCCCGATCCACCCACCTTTTTCGAATATGGTCTGCCCGTTCCGCTTTTATTTTAACACAAAAAGGACATGAAAAAAGCCTTCTCCCCATGGAGAAGGCTTTCGCCGCTCCCAAGCCTCACTTTCAACTCGTTTCAGTTCCATTCTCAATGTCCAGAGGCGGCTACCCGTCCAGGATCTGTTCCGCCTCTTCCCTGTCCAGCTCCATGATATAGGGGATGCCGCTGATTTCTGCAGCTTCCCTGGTGAGGGCAGCGATATCATTCCTTTCAACGTGTTCCAGGGTAAACTTTCTGCTTCCGCACATCAACTGCCGGAGCCCCTGGGCCAGGCGCTCGTAATAGGTGTAGAGGCCCAATGCCCCGGCCGGTACGCGGTGAAAGGTTTCTTCGCCCAGTTCTGCTTTTAAATCGGATGCCGTTACAAACACTTCCTCCAGGGTGCTGCCAAAGCGTTCCACGTAGACGGGAAGCTTATTCTCGCGGATTCTTCCGCCGATGGTCTTGCCGACCATGGCGGCGGCAACGGGACCGCGGGCCATGCCGATCAGCTTGACAAAGGGTGCTCCAAGGGCCAGCCCTTTAAAAATTTGATCTTCAAAGGCAAATCCTCCGGCAAGGGCGATATCCGGCACATGTTGATCCTTGTCGGACAGTTTTTGACAGTACTGCCGCAGCAGGGAATGCAGCTCCACCGAAGGAATTCCCCATTCGTTCATCATCCGCCAGGGGCTCATGCCGGTTCCGCCGCCGGCCCCGTCAACGGTCAGCATGTCTATGCCGGCCAGGGAGGAAAATTTCACGGCGCGGGCCAGGTCGGAAGGCCGGTAAGCACCGGTTTTGAGAAAAACAAACCTGGCACCCGCTTTTCGCAGATCTTCCACCTGCTTCATAAATGACTCCAGGCCTACCATGCCCACCCTGGAATGGCGTTCAAATTCCTTAAAGGCTCCCCTGTTGAAGGCCTCGACTGCAGAAGGCTTTTCCGGGTCGGGCAGTACCACATAACCCCTGCGCTTCAACATCTGTGCTTTTTTTAAATTCTTGATCTTCACTTCGCCACCGATATCCTTGGCGCCCTGTCCCCACTTCAGCTCAACGGCCTCCACGCCCAGTTCCCCTATGGCGTACTCCTGCACCCCCAGGCGGGAATCTTCCACGTTGGCCTGGACCACGATGGCGCCGCAGCCGTCTCTCTGCCATTCCTGGTAGAGCTTCACTCTCCTGTCCAGGTCACCGGTGCTTTTTACCCTGCCGCTTTCGATCACCGCTTCTTCATCCATGCCGCAAACGTTTTCGCCAATAGTCAGGATGGTGCCGGCCAGGGCAGAGCCGACAGCCAGGCCGTCCCAGTTGTTTTTGGCCACGTCGGTGGACCCAATGCCGGGGATGGCAAAGGGGAGTTTCAGTTTCAATCCTTCCCCTCTTCCAACCCGGGTCTCCAGCTTCACTTCCGGAAAGACCGCCCTGTCGCTGTCCTCCGGACCCCCCCGGGCACCTACCGTTGTGCCCATAATGGAAAAATGAGAATAATCAACAGGGTAATCCTTCTCCGAAGCGGTGGTGATGATACCGAAAGGCTGGGGGTAAAGGGTTTCGTGACCCCGGTAAGCTGATTTGCCGATATCGCACATTCCCACGCATCCGTCCACACAGGTTACGCACATCCCGCTGAACGGGCTGACGGAACCTTCGGTGCGGTTTTTGGTCAGGGTGGCTGCTGAGGCGTTTAACTTGGAAAACGTCATCGGGATTCCCCTCTCCATGTAGAAAGTAGAAAAAGATATACGGTCCGGAACATGATTGAAGCTTCAACGCTCGCTCTTTTCCCCCCTGGAATTTTGTTCGCAGGCCACGCAGGGGTCCATGTAGCACATCATCTCATCGAAACGCTCCAGGCAGGGAGGCGAGAGGTTAAGGCAGGCATTGCAAACTGCGCTCTTTTCCTGCGGACCCTGGCACCTCGCCTGGCAGGCGGGGCAGATATACATGCAGCCTCCGCAAAGACGGCACTCCTCTGATTTTTTTTCAAAAGGTGTGCTGATGCGGCGGAAGCCACCCCTTTCGACAAAGCCGATCGCCTTCGCCTGCATCTGCTCGCGGCACATCCTGATGCACAGGCCGCAAAGGATGCATTCCTCGTGTTTTTGCTTGAAGCGGACACGCGTTACGTGGTATTTGGAGGCCAGGTCCTGAATGGTTTTTGAGCCGGGGCAGGTGGCCAGATACATTTCAATCAGCAACTTTCTCGTTTCGATCACCCGGTTGGAATGGGTTCTCACGTAGAGTCCTTCCCCTGCCGGATAAGTGCAGGAGGAAACCAGCCGTGACCTTCCCGGAATTCCCACCTCCACCAGGCAGAGGCGGCAGGCCCCGTAAGGGCTCAACGCCTCGTTGTAACAAAGCGTCGGGAGCTCGATGCCGTAAAACTTCGCCGCTTCCAGGAGAGTAAACCCTTTTTCTACTGCAACATCCAGCCCGTTCAGGGTAAAATTGATCACGGTTGACACCTCTTATTTTTTTAGCACGGCCCCTTGAGCACAGGTTTCCAGGCATATGCCGCAGCGGGTGCATTTCCAGTCCAAGATGCCGTGAGGTTTCTTCCTTTCGCCTTCAATCGCTTCAGCCGGACAGCTCTTGAGGCAGGCCCCACAGCCGTTACAAAGCTCTTTATCAATCTCAAAACGTATCAAATCCTTACAGACTCCCGCCGGACAGCGGCTCTCTTCAATATGAGCCCGGTACTCGTCTTCGAAATAACGGATCGTGGAAAGAACCGGATTGACCGATGTCTGGCCCAACCCGCACATGGTGGAATCTTTTACCGCCCGGGCAACCTCCTGGAGAAACTCCAGGTGTCCGGGAGAACCGGTTCCTTCACAGATGTCATCGATCAATTCCAGCATGCGCCCGATCCCTTCCCGGCAGGAAAAGCATTTGCCGCACGATTCGTCTTTTAAAAAGCGCAAAAAATAGCGCGCCACATCGACCATGCACGTATCTTCATCCATCACGATCATCCCGCCCGAACCCATCATGGAACCGGAAGCGTTTAAATCTTCGTAGTCGGTCGGAAGATCAAGCAGCGACTCTGGAAGACAGCCCCCGGACGGGCCGCCGGTCTGAACGGCTTTAAATTTTTTCCCTTCCTTGATTCCCCCGCCTATGTCAAAAATGATCTCGCGAAGCGTCATGCCCAGGGGCACTTCCACCAGACCCGTATTGTTCACCTTGCCGACCAGGGAGAATATTTTCGTTCCCCTGGAATTCTCCGTCCCAATACGGCCGTAGCCCTCGCTGCCCAGGCGGAAAATGAGCGGCACGTTGGCCAGCGTCTCTGCATTGTTGATAACGGTCGGCTTTCCCCACAAACCATTCTCGGCCAGGTGGGGAGGTTTCTGCCTGGGCTCGCCGACCCTTCCTTCGACTGAAGCGACCAGCGCCGAAGTTTCGCCACAGACAAAAGCCCCCGCCCCGATGCTGAGGGATACTTTGAAGTGAAATCCCGTGTCCAGGATGTTATCGCCCAAAAGTCCCAGCTCTTCCGCCTGGGAGATGGCCAGCTTCAATTTTTCCACGGCTGTGGGGTATTCGGCCCGCACATAGATCAAACCCTCTTCCGCGCCAACCGCATACCCGCCGACCAGGAGACCTTCCAGGATGGAATGGGGGTTCCCTTCCAGAATGCTCCTGTCCATGAAAGCACCGGGATCGCCCTCATCGGCGTTACAGATGATGTATTTTTTATCGGCCGGGGTCTCGTAACACTCCTGCCACTTCAAGCCGGCTGGAAATCCGGCCCCACCCCTGCCGCGAAGCCTTGACTTTTTCACCTCTTCAATGATTTGTTCCCTGTCCAGCCCGGAAAACGCCTCAACCGCTGCGCTGTAACCCCCGATAGCCAGGTAATCTTCTATGCGGACAGGATCGATTTTCCAGTGCTTGCCCAGAAGCAGCCTTTTTTGCCCACGATAAAAGGGAATTTCAGAAGCACGGACATACTTTTTGTCGCTGAGGGGATCTTCATAAAGCAGTCGCTGGATTACCTTTCCTTTCAAAAACGTTTCCCGAAGGATTTCTTCCACATCGTCTTCCTTTACCCGCTGGTAAAAAATTTCTCCCGGGAATACGACAACAATGGGGCCGTATTCACACAGCCCCAAACAGCCTGTAAACCTTATTGCGATTTCTTTTACACCCAGGTTGTCCAGCTTTTCCTGGAAAACCGCCCTGATATTTTTTGATCCCCAGGCCGCACAACCTGTATCGCCGCAAATTGCCACGTAGCGCTCATTGCTTTCACGACGCAGGCGCAATTTTTGCTGCATCGCGGCAAACTGTTCCGGGGATCTCAGCCGGGCCTGCAAAAAGCTCATGGATTCTCCCCTTCCTCCACCATGATCCCACAGCAGCACGTTTTGCGGATCCCTGCAGCTTATCTTCCAGCCGGCAGGTTCGCTTCTGAGCTATTCGCCGCATATTCCTGAAACATTTTACGCACTTTCGCCGGAGTCACCTGCGCTTGATAATGATCATCCACCACCACCAGGGGGGCCAACGCACAGGCACCCAGGCAGTTGACCGTTTCCAAGGAATACTGCCCATCGGAAGTCGTGTCTCCGGGGTCCACCCCGAGCATGCGCGAGAGCTCTTCTACAGCCTTATCGCTGCCCCTGACATGGCAGGCGGTACCGGTGCATACGCATACCACATGTTTTCCTTTCGGTTCCAGTTTAAACGCCTTATAGAATGTTGCCACGCTGTAAACATCAATCAGAGAAAAGCCGGTTTCTTTTGCCACTTCACGTAAAATATTTTCGGGCAGATAACCGTACTTTTCTTGAATATTATGCAACACGCCAATAATGGAGCCGTTGAAATCCCTTGTCAGTTCCTGGATCTCACCGCACAAACAGTGCCCTTTTGCGCTCATGTTTCTCCCCCCAGCAAGCAGATATATATAAAATTATATCCCACCTCGGTAAATACCCGGTATAAATAATCACGAAAAGCCCGCATTTTCACCGTCAAGCCCGTTGAAAAACGTAAAACTTATTTCGCATTGTGGAATTTTTTTTTATTATAACGGAGCAAACCAAGCATGTCAACAAGATATGAAAATTAATTCTACATAATAAAAGAGGGGCGGCCCTAAAGCATGGCGGCCTTTCCCTCCCCAAAAATAAAAAAAACCGGCAAAACCACCGGCTTTTCTGGTCTTGATGGCTCGCTTGACCGCCCCGGAAAGTGCGCCCGGTCTTTCCGATCCACACCACCGGCAAAAAACAGCCCGGCGAACGGCAGCTTCCCGTTAAGGGGAGCCTCTCCCTGTCCCTGCCCGGACGAAAGCGGTTCAGATCAAAGTACAACACGGATTATCTCAAATTGAAATCCCGCGAACCAGCCCCCGGGTTGATTATTCCACCTCTTCTTGCGAACTTTCGCCGTCCTCTTCTGCCCTTTTGTAGCCCATTTTGGCAGATATCTTGTGGGCCACCTCCTTGATCACATCAACCAGCTCATTTTTCATGTAGTAGGTAGTGATTCGCGTACTTGGCCCGGACACACTTATGCTGGCAACGGCGCGCCCTTCATAATTAAAAATGGGGGCGGCAACGCATCTGACGTGCTCTTCTCTTTCTCCCCAATCCAGGGCAAAACCCTCTCTACGGATTCTTTCCAGCTCTTTTTTCAAGTGCGGGTATTCCGTGATGGTTTCATTGGTATATTTGACCATCTCGATCTTGTTCAGTATTTCTTCAAGCTTGTCATCCGGCAAAAAAGCCAGGAGAGCCTTTCCCGAAGCCGTGCAGTGAACCGGCCCGCGATTGCCGACCTGGGCAAACATCTTAACGATCACCAGGTTTTTTGATTCCACCTGGTCGATGTAGACCACATCGCCCTCATCCAGTATGGCCAGATTGGCCGTTTCATTGCACCTCTCCACCAACTCCTCCAGGTACGGTCGGGCCACCGTTCGGATGTCGGAAAGGTAAAGGACAGAATTGCCGATCTCCAGCAGTTTCAGTCCCAGCTTGTACTTATTGTCTTCGGGATCCTGTTCCACATATCCGCGGTGAGTCAGCGTAGAGAGGAGCCGGTGTACGGTACTTGTTTTCAATTTAACCCGCTCCGCCAGCTCGGTAACGCTGATAGGTGCTCCTTCCTCGGCCATCACTTCCAGGATGTTGAGGGCTCTTTCCAGTGACTGCACGTGCTTCATATCTCTCTCTTTTTCTTTGGGGCTTGTATTGCTCATGGCAATCTCCCTTTTTATTTACTCATGTGAAATATATTTCACAAATCACTGCTATTTTAATAAATTTTGGGAAGGGTTGTCAAGCCCGGGCGTAAAATGCAAAATCGAACCGCCTCATCTATTTGAAGAATACCCTGCAGTAAAAGGACGCAAGCCAGCGCAGCCATGAAAACGGTTCCAGCGTCAGCGAAGCGGAGACAAGGCAAAATACCTCTGGCAGGAGGTTGGGTTCTCCCCACGGCTTTATAAGGAAAGGCGTGACACCGTTTCTTTTGGCTGGCGGTTGTGGAGCACAAAGCCGCTTTTCGCTGCAGGCACAGGAGAAAATTGTTGGAAATTTCGCCCCATGAGATAAAGGGGGAAAGAGCAGATTCACTCCGTCCCCCAAAAACATTAAATCAGGGAGATCCCATTGCGGCGGGTTCCCTGATCCCGGTCTTTCTTCCTCAAACGAACCTTCGACCTTCGGAGCACAGGCATATTGTAATTTCCCTCTCGCTCTTCAAAGCAGAGCGTAACGCCCCGGGCCGTTTTATTAGGGCCTTAGCACTTTATTCCTCTGTAAATTTGGCAAAACTTTTTCGAGCGATCTCGTGAGGGCTGATTTTTTTCGTTTAGAATTCGTTTAGAAGGGGTCTTTTTGCAATTCAACTTTTATGGCACTGGCTATGTCCAGGTTGGGTATATCCCGGGCCTGCAACTGTACTTTCGCGCACCTTTTAAAATACTGCTTTCACCGGTTCTAATTTCACAGGGATCTGTTCCCGCCTGAATTCGTCCAGGCCCCTGATATAGAGGATCAGAAAAGAAGGTTCTTCTATTTCAAACAAATCGATCGCTACCAGGTCGTAAGGATAGCTGATGGCAGGTATGGTAATGTGCTCCGGGGAAGGTTCTTGGAATAGTACGGTTACCTTAAAAGCATCGGGGGGAATCTGTTCCATTTTCCTTATATCAACCCGGTAGCCGCCGGTAGGCTTTTCACCGAAGGTTACAAGCAAATAAAGCCGGTCCTCTACAATCCTGGCCTGGGCCCCCATCTCCAGGCGTTTGCCCTCGGCCCATTTTTTAAGCTGCTCTCTTTCTGTTTCATCTTCGATTTCATCCAACCGTATGGAGGGGATAAAACCCGCGCTTTCCAGTCGAGCGACCTTTCCTGCTTCTTCCCAGGAGAGCTCAAAATCATAGAGCTCGGTGATCAATTCCAGGGGAAGCATGGTAACGCCGTTCACGATTGATGGGGGGTATTCCGTTTCCAGCACTTCATCATCAATTTCAATTATCAGTTCATCTCTCATGCGAAAATAAACCACCGTCTCTTCCAGTTCTACGACCACGCTCCGCGTTTCTCCTTCCCAGCGCACCTGAGCCCCTATTTTTTCCAAAAGGGGTCTTGCGGGGACTTTTACCTGCTCTTCGCAGTATAGGGGGGGGATCTCAAATTCGACTTCTCTGCCGTTCAGAATAACGCGAACGCTTTGGTCTTCCATTTCTTCCTCGTCCAGTTTTTTCTGCTCGATATCCCCGGGAAGAGTGACGCCATTTTCGTTTTCCAATGCTGATTCACCCGCCCCGCCGGCGAACAGGCCGGATAAAACAAAAACCAACAGCACAGCAAACGCTGTGGCGAATAATTTCTTCAAAGCAGAACTCCCTCCTACTTGTGGAAATCCCGTACCGGAACAAATATTTCTTGTGCTTACAATATAATAACGGAAAAATAACAAAAAGGTTACTTTCTTTTTCCGATAAAAAAGCAGGGTTTTCAAAAAAAGCGGGAGCTTACCGCTCCCGCGTGCACTTCTCAGATTCACATAATTACTTTACCCGGCCAGGGGCACACCCTCCACGCCGGGCAAAAATCCGGCGGCCAATGTTCATTTAATATAAGACTATCGGGTTTGCTCAGGATGACAATGAAAGAAGCCCAGCAAAAAAGAGGTTTTAAAAGGTCACACTTACAAAAAGGCCTTGATCTGCTAAAAAGCTGTATTTAGGGGGCCACTCAACAAGAATTCCCTGAGTTAAGTTGATATTCATGATTTAATATTCAGGCGGCATTTCCAACAGCTGCGCATAGGTAAAAACAGGACCGTCTATGCAGACGTACTTCTCACCGATATTGCAGCGCCCGCATTTCCCCACGCCGCATTTCATCCTCAACTCCAGGGTGGTGATAACCTGGTCCGGGGTAAAGCCCATCCTGTCCAGGGCTTCTAAAACAAACTTGATCATGATCGGCGGACCGCAGGTAACAGTTACCTTGTTTTCGGGAGTAAAGGCCAGCTCTTCACAGTAATGAGGAGCCAGCGCCACTTTTCCGTCCCAGCCTTCACATTCCTTGTCCACCGTCAGGTAAACATCGGTATTGGGCTGCTGCGGCCAGAGTTCAAAGAGGTCTTTCTTCTGTATCATGTCGTCGGGAGTGCGGGCTCCGTAAAGAATGTCGATTTTGCCGTAATCTTCCCGATTATCGAAACAGTAATTAATAAATGAACGCAGGGGCGCCAGCCCGATGCCTCCCCCTATAAAGAGCAGGTCCTTGCCTTTGACTTCCTCCACGGGGAAACCGTTTCCGAGCGGGCCCCTGATGCCTATTTCAAATCCTTCCTCGATTTCATGGAGGTAGTTTGTTACCGTACCTGTCTGGACAATACTGAAGTCGAGATGCTCTTTTTCCGTGGGTGAAGAGGTGATGGAAAAGATCGCTTCGCCCACCGGGGGAGTAGACAGCATGGCGCACTGCCCGGGAATATGCTCAAAGGGTTTTCCCCCGCCCGGGGAAACCACGCGAAAGGTCTTGATGTTCGGCGTTTCCTGCCTGATGCTTTCAACCACTGCCACTTCGGGCAGCAATGTGCTTTTACGAGCCACTCTTCACACCTCCCACCTCTTTAATCACCTGTGTGATATCGATGCTGACGGGGCATTGACGAACGCAGCGGCCGCATCCCACACAGGCATAGAGCCCTTCAAAGTTGGAGGGATAATAGCAGAGCTTGTGCATGAAGCGCTGGCGCACCCTCTCCTTCTGGGTCGGCCTGGGGTTTTCTCCGCTGGCATGCAGCGTAAATTCTTCAAACATGCAGGAGTCCCAGCAGCGAAAGCGTTCCCCTTCCTGCCACTTCCCGAAGTCCTCTACATCGAAGCAGTGGCAGGTGGGGCAGATGTAGGTGCAGATCCCGCATCCCAGGCAGCGCCTGTACAGCTTGTCCCAGAGCTCCGCCTCAAACATATCCTGCAGGGCTTCTTCCACCCCTTCAACATTCCATCCGTGCTCCCGGGCAGCAGCAGCCACCGTGGCCGCTGCCGAATTCCTCTGTTCCTCGGCAGCTCTTTCCTCTTCTGCAGAAGCGTCCTCCAGCAGGTCCTCCACAGAGGAAGTCAGCTTTTCCCCCTTTTCACTCAACGGCTTCCACAACAAAACCTCTCCCACATCCCACAGGGCTACGTCGGCATCCGGGGCAAACCCCGGTTCCAGGTCAAAGGCACTGCAGAAACAGCTGACGTGCGGATCGTTACAGCCCAAAGACAAGATCGTGCCGGCCTGGCGGCGCCGGCTGTATATATCGTCCTCCGGCTCATCCAAAAACACCTTGTCCAGCACTTTAATGCCGGCCATATCGCAGGGACGCACGCCGAAAAGGAAGTAATTTCCCTCAACCGGCTCAACCTGCTCTATCTGCAGCTTTTTTCCATCTGTTTCAAAGCGCATGTAGGTCTCCGTTTGCGGAAATATAGCCCTCTTGGGAGGAAGGACGGTGTTGAGCGCTTCCAGGTTTACACGGGCCCCTTTCTTCCAGGGAGCAAAGTTTACCACACCATCCTCTTCCAGGGGCAGGTAGAGCACACCGTCACCGGCCAGGCGCTCAAAAAGGTCTTCCAGTTTCTCCTTTTGTACTTTTTTCATGTTGCCTTACACCCCCTTAGCTTTCTGTAAAGGCGGCGGGATCGTCCGTCTTGTAGGTAATGAGTGGGGCCTCCTGCTCCGGATCCACGCCGGCGTCGTATTCACCGTAAAGTTCATTGATGTCCAGAATGATTTTGCGGTTGAGCTCCTGCAGTGGTATATCGACCGGGCAAACCCTGCTGCATTCCCCACAATCCACGCAGCGCCCTGCCACGTGGTAAGCCCTGATGATGTGGTAGAATGCGTTTTCGCTTGGCTCGGTCGCCTTGCCCAGCCAGCGGGGTTCTTGCAGGTCAAAAACGCACTTGATACAGCTGCAGGCCGGGCACACGTTGCGGCAGGCAAAACAGCGAATGCAGCGCGAAAACTGTTCGGCCCAGTAGGAAAAACGATCTTCGTAATCCAGCTCCTCCAGCTTTCGCACGCCTGTAAAGCGCTCTTCCGGCTCCACGGGGACCGTTTCGCCCAGCATCTGGTCATAAGCCACCGGGTTGGGATAACGGCAGGTTAAACACTTGTCGTAAAGGTAATCCTTCGCGGGTACCCGTTTTTCTTCCCCGGCGGCGGCTTTCAGGACCAGCTCTTCGCCATCGCGCTCTACCTCCTGCAGATCCCTGTCCAGCCCTTCCCTTTCCAACTTGGACGGATCCACCAGCCCGTCGCAGGGAATACCGTAGAGGACAACCCGCTCCCTGACCGTGCGGTTGTCCTGAAGCAGCTGGTTAAAAGCCAGGGCATCGCAGCCCTTTACGAAAAGCGCAATTTTTTTCTCATCCATCTCGGAGAGCTCTTGGAGGAGATACCGGCTCAGGTTGGGGACACAAAGGGGATCCCAGATGAGCCTGTCGGCCTCCTTTTCCTCTTCGATAAAAGCGGGGTAAGACTGCCACCAGAGGTCGCCCTTCTCCCAGCCGATAACAAGTTCAACTTCTCCCCGAGCAAGGGACTGCGCGGCAATCTCGCGGATGGTATCTTGAAGGTTTTTCATCGGGCATCCCTCAACTTTCTGTTCGGGCCCAGGGCCCGGATCTTTTCCGGCATTTCAGTCATTACTTCGGCAAATTTGCCCCCCTCCGAGGCGGAAATCCAGTGCACCTCGAAGCGTTCCGGCTCAACGCCCATAAACCCCAGGAACCGGCGCAAAATCGAAAGGCGCCGCCGCGCATGGTAATTCCCGGTAATATAATGGCAGTCGCCGGGATGACAGCCGGCAACAAGCACACCGTCAGCTCCCCTCTGGAAGGCGCGCAGGATGAAGTTGGGGCTGACCCGGCTGGAGCAGGGAACGCGGATGACCCGCGCATTGGGGGGATAGCTCATCCTGCTCGTACCGGCCAAGTCGCCGCCGGCATAACTGCACCAGTTACAGCAGAAAGCGACAATTAAGGGCTCAAAGTTATGCTCTTCGCGCGCTACAGACATACCGCATCCACCTCCGCAAGGATCTGTTCATTGCTGAAGCCTTTCACGTTCATGGCCCCGGGCCGGCAGGCTACTGAACAGGCACCACAGCCCTGGCAGACGGCTTCATTCACTTCCGCCACCACCCGCTTCACCACTTCACCGTGCACTTTTTCTTCAATCGTTTTTTCAGTGATGGCATGGTAGGGGCAGACATCTATGCACATCAAGCACCCTGTGCAGAGCGACTCATCGACTTTTGACACGCAGGGGTCCGACAGGAGCGTTTCCTTGGACAGAATCCCCAGCGCCTTGGAAGCAGACCCGCTGGCCTGGGCGACCGCCTCCGGTATATCCTTGGGGCCCTGGCAGGCACCGGCCAGGAAGACACCGGCAGAGTGGGTTTCAACGGGTCGGAGCTTGGGGTGAGCTTCGGTAAAGAAGCTGTGTGCATCCGTTCCCAGGGTGAGCAGCCGGGCTATCTCCGGTGCATCCGTCCTGGGCACCATAGCCGCTGCCAGCACCACCATGTCGGCTTCAATCTGCACCGTTTTGCCGCTCAAGGAGTCGACTCCCTCTACCAGAAGTTTGTCGCCCTCGGGGAAAACTTTGCCCACCTGGCCCCTCAGGTAAATCGCGTCGTTTTCCTCCACTGCACGGCGATGGAACTCTTCAAAGTCCTTTCCGCCCGTCCTCACATCGATATAGAAGACGTACGCCTGGGACTGGGGATATTTCTCTTTAAGCAGTACGGTGTGCTTCGCCGTATACATGCAGCAAATCTTGGAACAGTAGGGCTTGCCGCGGGATTTGTCGCGGGAACCCACGCACTGGACAAAAACCACATTCCGGGGGGGTTCCTGGTTGGAAGGCCTCAACAGCTTCCCCCCCGTGGGGCCGGAAGCGTTGACCAACCGCTCGAATTCCAGGCTGGTAATGATATCGGGATGCTTGCCGTAATTAAATTCACCAAACTCCTCCAGACCCAGCACATCAAAGCCGGTCGCCACCACCACCGCGCCGTATCTTTTCTCCAGCAGCTCGTCTTCCTGCTCAAGGTCAACCGCCTCGGCTTCGCAGACCTTCTCACAGACGCGGCATTTTTCTTTGACAAACCAGCGGCAATTTTCCTTGTCAATCACGGGAACATTGGGCACGGCCTGGGGAAATGGCACATAAATGGCCTTGCGCTGGACCAACCCCTCATCGAATTCGCTGTCAACCTTGCTGGGGCACTTTTCAAAGCAATCACCGCAGCCGGTGCACTTTTCTTCGTCAACAAATCGGGCTTTTTTCCGTATGGTCACGGTAAAGTTGCCCACGTAGCCCTCTACCTGCTCCACCTCACTCCAGGTAAAGAGGTTGATATTGGGATGGCTGCTTGCGTCTACCATCTTGGGGGTCAGAATGCAGGCCGAACAGTCAAGGGTGGGAAAGGTTTTATCCAGCTGGGCCATGCGGCCGCCGATGGTGGGCGATTTCTCCACCAGGTCTACCTCATAGCCCGCGTCGGCAATATCGAGGGCGGCCTGGATGCCCGCTATACCCCCGCCCAAAACCAGGGCCCTGCGCTCAACGGGTATTTCCTGGGAAAACAATTCCACGCTGCGGGAGGCCTTGGCCACGGCAGTGCGGACAAGCGCAACCGCTTTTCTGGTCGCCTCTTCCTCGTCTTTATGGACCCAGGAGCAGTGCTCCCTGATATTGGCCATCTGGACCAGGTAGGGGTTTAAGCCGGCCGACTCGGCTGCCCTGCGGAACGTCGGCTCGTGCATGCGGGGAGAACAGGCAGCAACGACCACCCTGTCCAGGTTTTGTTCTATTATCGTGTCACGGATCATATCCTGGCCGATCTCTGAACACATGTAGCGATACTCTCCGGCGTAGGCTACACCCGGTATTTTTTTGCTCTCTTCCACAACCTTTTCTATGTCAACCGTGCCGGCGATATTCGCTCCGCACCAGCATATAAATACACCGATCCTCCTCAACGCACATCCCTCCTTCATAGGCATAAGTCAAAATCGATTTTTTTGGAGAATGTATGTCTTTCAAGCCGCAGCATTACTTGGCATACTTGCGGAAACCGCTGACAATCCCCTGCTCCGGCATGCCTTTCCGCAGGATCTCCGGCATATCTTCCGCCTTGATGCGGGACGCTCCTCTCTCCCGCAGCAGCAGGACCCGCACCGCCTCCATCACATTGGCCAGATCCACATCGCGCGGGCAGCGTCCGGCGCAGGTGAAACAGGAGGCACAGATCCAGATGGTTTTGCTGTTCATCACTTCGTCCACCAGCCCCAGCTGCAAAAGGCGAAGGACCTGGTGGGGGAGTATATCCATGGCCTGGTTGACAGGGCAGGCGGCGGTGCACTTGCCGCACTGGTAGCATTCTGCGACATTTTCTCCACTGATATCGGCGATGTCTTTTAAAATATCGCTGCGCAGGCTCTCTATCGTAACTTTCACGTTGCTTCCCTCCTCTTTTCTGGTCTAAACGAAGAAAAACCGGGTTTAACATCCCAAAACCGGTCAGGGATCTCACCTGGTCTTCTCTTCAACTTCCCTCTTAACCCCCAGCGCTTCCTCCAGGAGCTCGGTAAAGTAATATACGGGAAGCACCGGTTCACCCTGCGGCGTTTTATCCTGCAGCTCCAGGAGGTTGTAATGACAAAGGGGACAGGCGTTTACGATGGCCTCTGCACCACTGCGCCTGGCTGAATTGATGATTTTCTTCACCATGCCTGCAGCGATTTCTTCATTGTTCACCGACAGATAAACGCCGCAGCACTCGGTGCGATATGGATACTCTACTGGTGTAGCCCCCAGGGCGCTCAGGTAGTCCTCCATGATGCTGGGATCCTCGGCATCATCAAACTGCATGACCTTCGCCGGGCGTAAAAGCAGGCATCCGTAATAAGCTGCTATTTTACGGCCTGTGAGGGGTTCTTTAACCTGTTCTGCCAGCTTGTCAAAACCCAGGTCGTCGCGCAGCATCTCCAGGTAGTGGATGGCTTCGCCCTGGCCGCTGTAATAGTTGTCGAGCTCGAGGTAGTTGTTGACCTTGTCCCGCACCTCGCCGTCGGATTGAATCACGTGATTGGCCCTTTTTATTACATGGTGACAGGCCGCACAGATGGTGACCAGCTTCTCCCCGGCGCTGCGCGCAGCATCCAGGCTTCGCACCGATGACAGGAAAGAGGCAATTTCATCCGTTGCCAGGGGAAATACGGCCCCGCAGCACTGCCACTCCTCCTGCTCCACAAGCTCGATGCCCAGTGCTTTTGCGGCATTTAAGGCTGACTCTTCCAGCACGGCAGCCGAAGTCTTTAAAGTACAGCCCGGATAATAACTGTAACGCACTGCTGCTGCCCGGTTTCCGACCGTTCTTCAAGCAGGTATCCTGCACAACCGGAAAACCGGGACCTCACCTCCTTTTTAAATTCTCAGGATGGTAAAACTTGCCTTCTAAATTTTAAAACTTTCCCTTTTTGATCACCGCCTGGTGGTTCTGGCCAGGGAATATAATCCTGTATTCGACGAGCACAGGCAAATATCCTTTTTAGAATTTAAAATTTAATTTATAAATTTTAAAATACAGGATCCGCCCGATGGGCAGGAGGACCATTACAGAACGGGGCGCATTGTTCTCCCTTGAATCCATTATTACTTCTTTGGCACATATACTGGCGCTCATCACACCAACTGAGCACCAAAAAAACCACCCGCCTCCATGGTCTTGAAAAGCGGGTGGTTGGAAAAACACATCGTATCGCTTTTTTCTTGTGAGCACAACGAGCTCCGCCGGCAATGCCCCTCCGGCACGCCTTAAAGTCTGCGTTCCTTCACAAAGCAGCTGTTTAAAAATCTCGCATAAGACCCTTTCTCCACGTTCTTGCCAACCCGCGCCATGAGCATGTTGGCCCAGTGATCCTTGATTTCAGGGTCATCTGTCGGCTGGACGGAAAAACCGTATTTTTCCAGAAGTTTGCGCATCAGTTCCCGGTATTTCCATTCGGACAAACCGATCCGGCGCAAATCCCAGCAGTGCACGGTCTGGACGTTCATGACTATTTTGTACTCCCAATAAGGATATTCGTCATTGTCAAAAAGAGCCTGCAACAGCCCCGAAGCCACCCCGCTATTCCTCCAGCGAGGGTCGATCTCCAGCCCCCCAAGCTCTATCAACTCTTTCACACCTGTTTTTTGCCACCAGGGAAAATCGGGGTTGTGAAAAGTGGCATAGCCAACGACCATGCTTTCCTTCCGGGCAATAAAAATCATGCCGTCTTCGTCCCCGGCCAGCTTTTTCAGAGCTTCCTTCTGCTTTTTGGGGGGGCGAAAGATATCCAGCCCGTCCGAGAAGGAGAGCTTCTCCAGTTCTTCCCGCTCAACCGGCCCCTCAACAAAAACCGGCCCTGCATCAGTCAAAACCAAACTCTCCACCGGATAACCCCTGTCCCGCAGCCTCCTGTATGAATTGTTGCCGGCAAGCACCGTCATATCGAATCATCCTTTTAAAATTTATAACCATTTAAATTTCTATAAGTCAATTCCATTATACCTGAAAGTGAAAAATTTATCAAGGT
>PWTK01000063.1 GCA_003563895.1 Syntrophomonadaceae bacterium | reverse complement strand
GGGCAAGGTAGAAGGGCGCAGGCCTTTTTGATCGTAAACCATGGTCGAAATCCCGGATCGTACGTGGGAATCAACGCCTTTATGAAATGGCTCTTTTGCTCTCTCATGCATACATCCTGCCATAACGAGAGTGAAATGGATACCCCTTTTGCGGTAAATAAAAACGCATGTTATTTCCACTCCCTGGAAGTTATCTGGTAAGATGTTTTAGATAACTCGTGAGTTTACTAAATGAATCGAGAAAAAGTTCCTTCAGTCCAGCAATAGTGAGCGGTTAAAGAGATCTTTCTTGTATAAACTAAACCGAGTTGATCAATTCTTCGTAGAGCTTTTGCAGTTCTGGATCCATCTCTTCCGGTTGAGTTTCTTTAACCGGCTTGCCTTTCAGGTCGGTGACAGCAACAATTTCTGCTTTGCGGACATCCGATAGCTGATCGATAAGGCGTTCGATACTGATGGTGTAACCCAGGTCCTGTGGTTTTTTCCACAACACCCGGGAGAGCAAAGGGCCGGTAAGGCAGATAAACGTATGAACTCGGATCTATTGATCCGTCCAGTGGAACTGGGGTTGAACCGCATTGTGGTGAGGATTTTTCGGATGCTTAAAGGCACTCTCAACATGGCTCTGGCTGAAGTAAGCAGCAATGATTTCCTCGTCGCTCCAGTTGTCCCTGGAGGTGACCAGCAATTTTTTGCCAAAAACTTCTTCTGTAATCTTTTGATACGCACCGGCGTCCAACTCCCATTCGATGTCGAATCGGCCGCTGCCTTTTTCATGGATAAAGACTTTGATCAACTCCGGGGCCCGTTCTCCTTTCAGGATCTCCTGGACTTTGTTTTGCACGTCTTCTTTTCACTTTTTGTGGGCACGGGGAAAGTGGCAAGCAAAATACTTTGAAAATCAAAAAGGCACGGAGATGCAGGCAGATGCTGGTATTTGATACTTGCCGGCAATCAACCAACGGGATGGCTGCCGCCAGGCGGCAGGAAATGTCAGAGCCCGTTTATGGCGGGGGATGAACACGAGGTGAAGGGATATGAACTGGACGACTTACAATGAGCTTGCCTGGACCGTGCATATTCTGGCCCCTCCGGAAACCTATGAAGAATAGGCGCTTGCCTATATTAAGTCCATCCAAAGTCGCATTTCTGCTCAAACCGTAGCAATGCTGCACTTGGGTTGTGGTGCAGGGGGACATGATTTTCATTTTAATCAGCATTTTGCGGTTACAGGGGTGGACCTGAGCGACGGCATGCTCGAGCTGGCGAAAAAGAGGAATCCGGAAGTTTTCTGTGTAAGTGGAATCATCTATTAAATTTCTTGTTCCTGAAGGGATTGAAAATCCAATGAATAATCAGGTCAATGAACGTTTCCGTTCAGTCGCGGGTGAAATCGCCTGGGGCATGGCCGGTACCGGCCCGGATGTAGTATTGGTTCACGGTACGCCAGCAAATTCAGTGATATGGAATGGTGTGATCGAAAGGTTACAGGATAGCTATCGCTTTTACTACCTGGACTTACCAGGCTACGGTGGGTCCGAGAAATTCGATGGTCAAGATGTTCGCTTGCGCTCATTTGCCCGGACCCTACGAGAATTCCTGGAATACTGCGGCATTGACCGCCCCCACCTTGTAGGCCACGACTTTGGTGCTTCGACGGTCATGGGCGCACATCTGATGGAGGAGGTAAACGTTGCAAGCCTCGTTGTCGCTGACGGCGTTTTGCTCAACCCGTGGGGAACCCCGTTCTCGCTACATATACGCCAGTATGAGAAGGTATTCGCGGTGCTGCCTGACTACATCCACCGGGCCATTCTAGCCGCTCATCTGGCCACCTCGGTCGCCCGTCCGCTGCCACCGGAGATCGAAGCGGCACTCCTTGAGCCCTGGACGGGCAACATTGGGCAGCCGGCATATTACCGTCAAAAAGCACAGTTCGACCATGAATACACAAGTTGGCTCGAAGAATTGTATCCGTCAATCGAGGTCCCGGTAACGGTGTTATGGGGTGAACATGACCGGTGGATAATTCCTGACGAGGGCCGCCGGTTCTGTTCTATGGTAGCGGGTGCGGAGCTGCGCATGCTGCCAGATGCCGGACATTTCTCCATGGTGGACACCCCCGGCCTGTTTGCCCGCGAATTGGATGCGGCGTTACGGCAGGGCAGGATTTGAATTATATACCTACATCGTGTGCCGGGGGATAATATTGTCAAGTAGTGTCCTTGCTGAAATATCACCAAAATGCCAAAGCAATGAAAGAAGTGGCTAAATCGGGATGGGGATGGGGTAGGCGGTGGTTAACCGCCGCCCTCCCGCACCACCGCACAAGCCGGCCTGGCACAAGGCAGTTCAGCAAATACTTCGGTGGGATTGGTTTATTTCTAACCCTGCTTGGCTGTCGCCGCCAATCTATGGAGCTTGCCCTGGGACAAGCAAGATACGAAGCAGGCCGCTGTTTCAGTCATTTTGACGCCGTAGATCGTGAAAACAGGCTGGTAGCTTTAGAACTGGAAAAACGCTGGGATGACGCCCTAATAAAACGAATTAATTAGAAACCAGGCTGGCCGAAATGTCGGTTGAATCATCAAACTTGCTTGATGAAGAAGAACTGCTGGGTATGGCAGATGGTCTTGCCGCTGTCTGGTGTGACCCTCAAAAAGACATAAAGTTAAAAAAGAGTTGTTAGAGCCATAATTGAAGAAATCCCGGCAGGCGTAGATGAAGAAAAAATCAAATCAAGGTTGTAATACATTGGCCAGGAGGCTGCCACACGGAACCGTTTGCCAATAAAAACCGTACCGGCCAGCATTACTATTCAACTGACAAGAGCGCTTTAGAACTTATCAAAAGCCTGGCCTACACCGCCCCTGATGCAGAAATTGCCCGTATATTTTTCAGAGGTGTATTGATAGGAGCAAAACAATGAGTGGGAGGAAAAACCCATGAATAAAGCGGGAAGCAAACAAAAAGAAATACTTTCATTATTGCGAAACCCGAATACCGGCAATCCGCTGGTATTGAAAAACGCTTCCCTGAAAGACTCGGTAAGCGGGGAGCGCTTTATGGTGAAAAGCGGAATACCCGTAATCCTGCGCAGGGACGATGTGTTTGGCTGGAACCGGAAGCAGCAAAAAGCATACGATTGGGGCAGTTTTTTTTACGATCTGCTTTACAAGTTTAACTTATTCAACTTGAAGCAATGGCTTTTCGAAATTGCCGGTATTATGGAGATAAAATCCGGCGATTGCATTCTGGAGACTTCCGTAGGAACCGGCCAGCAGTTGCTGAATTTTAAAAATCATGGGGTTGATGGTCACTTTTTTGGTAATGATATTTCCTGTGGAATGCTTCGCCAATGCCGGAAAAACCTGAAAAAATGGGGGCTTAATGTCGGCCTGGTCCAGGGGAATGCTGAAGCCCTTCCTTTCGGGGATGAGATTTTTGATGTTGTGTTTCATGTGGGAGGCTTCAATTTTTTTAACGACAAGAAAAAGGCTGTCGATGAAATGGTTCGCGTAGCCAAACCCGGCGCAAAGTTGTATATCGTTGACGAAACGGATTCAATTAGAGATAAGCGGGGGGTCATTGCAAGCACCATTAGTCGGTTTTTGCCGGAACGAGAAGCGTATGCTCCACCCGTTAAATTGGTACCCGATGAAATCCTGGAGGTAAAGGAACACAAGCTCCTGGATGGTAAATTCTGGATGGTTTCCTTTCAAAAACCGGCAATTCGGCCCTGAGCATGGCAACCGGTAGGGATATTCCTGCGATGGGAGAGACGCAACAGAAAGAAGGGCTTATTTAAAAAGGTGTCCATGATTTCTTTTAAAAAAAAATGCTTAGCACTTAAAGAGGCCATTGCCCTTTGGTAAAGTGGTAATTGGAAAGACTAACCAAACCGGAGGGATGACGATGGCCCACTACCGGCTTACCGCAAATGAAGAGATTTTAAAAACCTTCTCCCAGGAAACGGTGAAAGCTTGGCCAAATTAATAAAAGAGGTGCTCTGTCAAGTTTTAGAAGCTCAACGTACCGGGCAATTGTAAGCAGAGAGTTATGAACGAACTAAGGGACGCCAAGGTGACCGCAATGGATACAAGTTGCGCAAGATGAACACCCGTGTGGAGAGGCTTAATCTTGGGGTTCCCCAGATTCGTGAAGATGTCTTTTTAACGGAGCTTTTCAATCGCTACCGGCGCAGTGAAAAGCCCTCGTTCTGGCCTCGGTTTTTTGCGACCCAATTTTTAATATTGACAATATTCATACAAATGTTGTAATATATTATATGGTGCTATCCGATTAGCTCAGGAAAGGGCAGTTTCTTGGTAACAATCTCGTTAGTATGTTCATACCCGCACCTTGGGCACTGGAATCCGTTTGGCCAGCGCTTATTGTATAAAGGGTTCCTGAGCTAACAGCTAATCGATAATCACAATATTATATAAAGCAAAATGAACGAGGGAGGGCTGATATTGGAGAAAGAGGCTTATCAAGAAAAAATGGAAGCCCAGTTGAAGGAATGGAAAGCGGATATAGAAAAACTCAAAGCCCAGACGGAAAAGGAAAAAGCGGAAAAGAAGATAGAACAACAGGAAAAGATCAAAGAATTGGAAGCGAATATTGAAGAAGTACAAAACAAGCTGAAAACAATAAAGGAAACAAGCGATAAGACATGGGAGAACGTAAAGAATGAAGTGGATAAAGGAGCAAGTGACGTAAAACAACAACTAAAAGACCTCCTGTCTTAATTAATCACTTTAGCTAAATAAAATTATCCATTGAGCCTGCTTCACTCACCTTTGATCACGTTAGCGACAGGTGTAATGTTACTTAAATATCCCTGCGGAACCCTGCAGGGATTTTTATGTTTGGAATTATTTGCCCGAGCAGAGCAGGAAATGTGACTTTGCATGTAGTATAAAAGGCAGTGGGCAAGGAATTCATGCTTGCAGGGCAGCACCATCGAAGATTATTTAAGATTAGGAGGTTATTTGCTGATGGCCGAGGAAGATTATGGAGTCGGTGAAGAGTTTGAAGCCCGGGTGATAAACAGCCATGTCATCAAATGCCCCGTTTGCGATGGAGAGCAGGGGATCGTGGTTGTCTGGAGTGACGGTGATGTAGATTTTTTATGCATGGGATGCAAACACAAAGAGCGCAGCAGCATGGAGTGACTGCAGGGCTGTACTTGCGGTAAACGGCTGGATTGAAAGCGGCACTTCATTATTCTTCTAACAGATGTCCTTCTTGGTCCTGTCTTTGTCCTCCAGGACACAAAGGAGGACGTTTGCTTTTTCTCCCCTGTCCATCCAAAAAAGTGTGTTTGAAATAGGGTTTTTGGCGTTGTCCAAGTCTCATTTATGGGAGGGAGTCAGGTGCAGTTTCATACCGAGTACCTCACGTTCAATACGGAAAAGCGGAGGGAGTATATCAATATTACGTCCAGGGTGGAAGAGGCCTTGAAGCGGAGCGGGATCAGGGAGGGTATGGTGCTGGTTTCAGCCATGCATCTTACCGCCGGGGTGTATATCAATGACAACGAGGAGGGGCTGATCGGGGATATCGATGCCATGTTGGAAAGGCTGGCTCCTTATCGCAAGGACTATCACCACCACCGTACCGGTGAAGACAACGGCGACGCGCACTTGAAAAATATGCTGATCGGGCACCAGGTGATCATTCCCGTAACCGACGGGAGGCTGGATTTTGGTCCATGGCAGGAAGTTTTCTATGCCGAGTTCGACGGGCGACGCCCGAAAAGGGCCATTATCAAGGTGATGGGAGAATAGAAAAAGAGCGGGAAAGACCATAAACGGTCGGGGAGAGCGGGGGGATTGAAATGGAGCCGTGAAAAACTTTATGTTTAATTCTTTGCTCGGCGCAGTTAAACGTGGTCTTTGTGTCCTTTCCTGACCCAGCTCTTTCTGGTCCGCCCGCCCTACAGGGATCGAGGCCGCCCTGGAAACTATTTGTGAGCGGGCGACTGCTGTGCCGTTCTTCCGTGAGGAGGAAATGGCGTCGCGGCATAGAATTGAATAATGACGTGCCGTGATTTGCGAATAGACCCCTATGACCCCCTAAGGTGGGGGCGCCACCAGAAGGACGATAATGCACCTGCTCCAGGCGAAGGGTCAATAATAAAAGACGTGCATTTTCAGGATAAACCCCCATGCCCTCACAAGAGGAGGGGCGCCGCTTTATGAAGCTCTCTTTGACGCCGGCGGCAACCCATGACCCCGCAAGCCGGCGGCACTACCGTCAGAAGGGCGAAAATATACCTGCTCCGGGCGAAGGGTCAATAATAGGGCTCTTCCGAAAATATCGATAAATTTAGCAAACCAAGATGTCTTAAAATCGATGAAAGCTTGTAACTGCGTCACATGGTAAAATATAACAATACAAAAATATCGAACTTATAGGAAGAGTCAATAATAGACAGCTTGCATTTGAAAATGGCACAAATGACCAGCGGGCCGGAAGCGGTTGTGTCTAAACAAGCCCCTTACTGCCGGCAGCGGATATTAGATGTTAAGGGGGCAGACGAACAGCGTATGCGAAGTTTTTCTTGCGCATAAAGAAAAAAATGATTATCGATTTAGCTCAGGAACCCTTTATAAATGATGCACTGGCTAAATGGATTCCAGTGCCACAGGTGCGGGTATGAGCATATTTGCGAGATTGTTACCAAGACACTGCCCTTTCCTGAGTTAGTCGGACAGCCATAAAGAAAAAAGCCGGGTTTGGAAGGGGGGAATGGTCTTGCCGCAGGATTTTCATAAAAGATACCTCCGCCGCTTACCGGCGGTGGAACGCGTGCTGCAGGAAAAAGGTTTTCAGGAGCTGGAAGAACGTTTTCCACGGGAGGTTCTTTTGCGTTCGGTCCGGGAAGTGCTGGAGGGCCGCCGCAAAATTATTTTGCAGGCTGCCTCGGAAGAGGAACTGCAGCAGCTGGATATATCTCCTCCTTCACTGGCTTTTGAAGCGCTGCAGCTTGTAAGGGAAAAAATGGATTACAACCTGAAGCCCGTTTTAAATGCGACCGGCGTGGTGCTGCACACCAACCTGGGCAGAGCTCCCCTGGCTCCTCAGGCGGTGAAGGCCATCGGTGAAGTAGGCAGGCATTTCAGCAACCTGGAGTTTTCCCTGAAATCCGGCAAAAGGACCACACGCCATGAACACGTGGAAGAGCTCCTGTGCTGGCTCACCGGAGCTGAGGATGCACTGGTAGTAAACAATAACGCCGGAGCTGTTTTTCTTGCGTTAAACACCGCTGCTTTCGGTCGCGAAGTGATCGTTTCCCGGGGAGAGCTGGTGGAAATCGGTGGGTCTTTTCGCATCCCGGAAGTAATGGCCCGAAGTGGAGCGCGACTGGTAGAAGTAGGGACGACAAACAAGTGTTATCTCCGGGATTACCGGGATGCCGTGACGGAGCATACCGCCCTGATGTTGAAGGTACACACCAGCAACTACCGGGTGTTGGGATTTACCGCGGAAGTTGATCCCGCTTCCCTGGTTCGGTTGGCCCATAATAACAACCTGCCTGTGATGGAGGACCTGGGCAGCGGGGTGCTGCTGGACCTTACTCTTTACGGGCTGCCCAGGGAACCCATGGTTTCCGATTCCATTGCTGCCGGTGTAGACCTGGTTACCTTTAGCGGCGACAAGCTGCTCGGCGGTCCCCAGGCCGGCATTATTGTCGGGGAACAGCGTTACGTCCGGCAGATCAAGCGCAACCAGATGGCCAGGGCGTTGAGGGTGGACAAGTTGACTCTGGCAGCCCTGGAGGCGACGCTGCGACTCTATCTGGATGAGCGAACAGCGTTAAAAGATATTCCGGTACTGAATATGCTTACCTCACCGGCGGAAGACATAAAAGCCAGGGCGCAGCGGGTGGCAGAGGAGCTGCAGAGCCGGCTGGGCGGGAGTTTCCGGATCAATATTTTTACCGAAAAGGCCCGGGTCGGTGGCGGTTCCCTTCCCCTGGCATCCCTGCCGAGCTTTCAGGTAGGGCTGGAGCATCAAGATGTAAAATCCGAGGTGTTGGCCTCGAGGCTGCGCATGGCCGATCCTCCGGTTGTCCCGAGGGTAAGAGAAAACCGGGTGCTGCTGGATATGAGAACCGTTCGGGAAAACGAAGTGAACATGCTTTTGGATGCTGTGGCTGCCGTCCTGAAAGGGGGAGCGGGGTATAATGAAGACCGCCATCTCGTTTGAACAAGCCGAGCTGCGGCTACCTGCAGGAACATATTGCGAAAAAATATCCGCCAGGGAAATGTGTGCATGGGAGGGTTTTGCCAAAAGATGATCATCGGGACAGCGGGGCACGTGGATCACGGCAAGACGGAACTGATCAAGGCTCTGACAGGGGTTGATACGGACCGCTTAAGGGAAGAGAAGGAAAGGGGAGTCTCCATCGATATTGGCTTTGCCGCTTTCCACTTTCCCAACGGCCAGCTGGCCGGGGTGATCGATGTCCCGGGCCACGAGAGGTTCATCCACAACATGCTGGCCGGTATTGGCGGTATCGACCTTGTGCTGCTCGTGATCGATGCCGCCGAAGGGGTCATGCCCCAAACCAGGGAACATATGGAAATTCTGGGGCTGCTGCAGATCAAGAAGGGACTGGTGGTCATCACAAAAATTGACCTGGTGGATGAGGAATGGCTGGAGTTGGTCGAAGAAGAAGTGAGAGAGTATCTCCAGGAGACGTTTCTCCAGGATGCGCCGCTTTATAAAGTTTCTTCGGTTACGGGGGAGGGTATTGAAGAGCTCAAGGAGGCTGTTGTAGAACTGGGGAGCACCATATCTTCCAGGGACATCGATGCCCCCCTTTACCTGCCCATCGACAGGATTTTTTCTGTATCCGGCTTTGGCAGCGTGATTACCGGGACACTGGTCAGCGGAAAGGTCAGGATAGGCGAGATGGTGGAGGTGCTGCCTCCCGGCAAAGAGTTTCGGGTAAGGGGGATGCATATTCACGGAAAAGCGGTAAGTGAAGCGCTGGCGGGCCAGAGAGTGGCCCTTAACCTGGTAGGACTGGAAAAAAGCCAGGTGACCCGGGGCAGCGTTGTGGCAGCACCCGGGTATTTCCAGTTAACCCGTGCCTGCGATGCCAGGGTACAGCTTCTTTCCAAGAAGATTACACCTCTGTCCAACAGAACCCCCGTGCATTTTTACCTGGGCACAGCCCGGGTGGTTGCCAGGTTAATCCTCCTGGGAAAAGACGAACTCCCGCCGGGAGAAGAGGGATATGTGCAGTGCCGCCTGGACAAACCCTTGGTGGCCAAGCGGGGAGATCGTTTTATTATCCGTTCTTATTCCCCCATGGTGACCATTGGGGGCGGCGTGGTGCTGGACGAGCATCCGCCGCGTCATAAAAGGTTTAAGCGGGAAGTGATCCAGCGGCTCCAGGAGATGGAGAAAGAAGATCCGCTGCCTTATGTGCTGGAAAGATTGAAGGAAAGGAAAGGGGCTGCCCTGGAGGAACTCTCGAAGCTGACCAAGATGGGAAAGCAGCATTTGCAGGAGCTTTTGGAGAAGGCCTTGCAGGAAAACCGGGTCCGACTGCTGGGGGATTATTACGTTCCGACCTCCATTTTAGAGGAATGGGAGGCACAAGTGATTCGAGAGCTGGAGCGTTTTCATCAGAGAAACAACCTGGCTCCGGGAATGCCAAGGGCCCGGCTCTTGTCAGCCCTTCCTGAGGGGATTACCCAGCGGACATTTGACAAGCTGTTGGAAGGATTGAGAAAAAGGGGAGAAATCGACGTTTCAGGTGATCTGGTGTTTCGGAAAGGTTTTATTCCAGAGCCGAACAAAAAGCAGAAGGATAATATTGAGCGCCTGCTGGCCATTTTTGAGGAAAAAGGGTTGAACCCTCCTCCGCCGGGAGAGTTGTGGTCCTTGCTGGGCATCGGTGAAGAGGAAGGAGAGGCGCTGCTGGAACATCTTATTCACCGCGGCCTGCTGGTTAAGGTTTCCGAAGAGATTTTCCTGCACGGCAGCGTTTACCGGCGCTGCCTGGAAGAGTTGATGAAGCATCTCCAAGAAAACCGGAGCATTACCCTGGCGCAGTACCGCGATCATTTGCAGACTTCGCGCAAATACGCCCAGGCGCTCCTGGAACATTTTGACGGCTGCCGCTTTACCAGGCGGGTCGGAGACGAGAGAGTGCCTTTGAAGCTGCCCAAAAACAGCAGTAGTGGAAAAGGGTAACCCCCTGGAAAACTTATTCGCCTGCGCGTCCCCTCTTTTTGATCCAGGCAACAGGGAAATTACTTTCCCTCTTCATTAATTAACAGGGTAAAATATTTATTAATAAGATAAAAAAAGAAGGAGATCTTTTTTGAATGTCGAAGACAAAATTGTTGATGGTTATCGGGCTGTTGGAAACAGCTACACGGTGATTTCACAGGCATTTGGAAATGAAGGCTGTGCCAGGTTGTTATTTTATGAACTTGCAGAAAAGAAAGGGGGGAGTGAAGACATCTGCCGCCTTTTTCGATAGCTTGCCCGCTTTTTTGGGGCGACGCACGGCAAAAGATAGGTTATGCCCTGAAAAGGCTGCATGGAAAAAGTGTTGGAGTGTAGGAGGTTCGGGTGACAGTTCATGGCGCAAATTTTCCAGGCAGACACCCATACTCACAAAAGACGGGGACGCCATAAGAAAGAGGAAAATGCACCTGCCCTGGGCAAAGGGTCAATGAGAAACCACATGCATTTTCTAAAGCAAAAGTAATTGCACTGCCCGGGCATTATATTTCCGGGACAAAGGTTTAGCTTTCTTTCTGATTTAGAAGGGATGGCCTGTTAAAAACATCTCTAATCTCTAGTAGTGAGGTATGAAGATGGAAACAGAACTGCAGAGCTTTATCGAAAAATATGACTTATTGGGATGCATTCAGTGTGGACGATGTACCGGCGGTTGTCCCGTAACAGTCCGGACGAATCTGAACGTGCGCCGTTTTGTGTATGATTCCCTGGATGAGGATATTCTGGAGGAGCTGGCCAACCTGCCGGAAATCTGGGACTGTACAGCGTGCAGCACCTGTGCGGTGAGGTGTCCAAAAGGGCTTAAACCGCTGGAGGTGCTGATCGGTTTGCGGGGAATTTTGGTGGAAGGCGGTCGGGTTCAGCCTACGGTAAGGGATGCCCTGGAAAGCGTTTTCCGGGAAGGCAATCCATGGGACAAACCGCGGGCAGCCCGGTGTGATTGGATGAAGGATCTCGACGTGAGGATCGCTGAGCCCGGTGAAGCGGTGGAAAACCTGATTTTTGTGTGCTGCACCATTGTCTACGACCCGAAACTGCAGGTGATCGCCCAAAACCTGGTCAGGATTTTGAACAAGGCCGGGGTTGATTTTGCCTTTATTGGAGAAGACGAAACGTGTTGTGGCAGTGAAGTGCACAACCTGGGTGAAGAAGGCCTTTTTGAAATGTTGGTGGAGGACAACACCGAGCTTTTAAACAGTTTTAATGCCAAGCGCATGGTCACCATTTCCCCGCACTGCTATACCGCTTTTAAGAACGAGCACCCCGATCTGAAAATGGAAGTGGTGCACTATACGCAGCTGGTGGGCGAGCTCCTGGAGGATAAAAAATTGGAGCTGACCAGGGAGGTCCCACAGCGCATTGTCTTCCACGACCCCTGTTTCCTGGGGAAACAGAACCACGTTTTTGACGAGCCCCGCTATATACTCGGGAACATTCCGGGGGCGGAGCTGGTTGAATTCGACCGCTGCAGGGAGCGGAGCCTCTGCTGTGAAGGCGGCGGGGGCAAGATGTGGGTGGAAACCGAATCTACCAAAGAACGCCTGTCGGATACTCGTGTGAAAGATGCCAGGGCTTTGGAGGCCGGCATACTGGCCGTGGCCTGCCCTTTCTGCGAGTTAACCCTCGATGATTCCGTAAAAGCAAAAGGCTTTGAGGAAGAGATGAGAGTGGCCGAAATCCTCGAAATCCTGGGGGAAGCCATCGAAGACTGAAAAAACCGCCCATGGCTGCATGTTAACAAGTTCGCCCGATTTTTTTTGCCTGTCCGGTGGATCGAGGTAAAGGTGTTTTGCCGGAGGGAAAATTATCAAATAGCTGCAGGAGGTGTAAAACACTAATGAATATATTTGTTTGTGTCAAAAGGGTTCCGGATACATCTGAGGCCGAAATAAAGATTGATGAAACGGGTAGGGACGTAGATTCCAGCCGCTTTTCCTTTGACATCAACGATGCTGACAATTACGCCGTAGAAGAAGCAATCCGCATTAAAGAAGCCCGGGGCGGCAACGTCCAGGTCATTTGTGCCGGGCCCCAGGATGCCGATGTCATGATCCGCATGGCCCTGGCCAAAGGCGGGGACAGCGCCGTACGCATTGACGACCCGCGGATTAATAAGAATGATCCCCTGCAAATGGCCAAGGTCCTTGCGGCTTATATCAAAGAACAGGAATACGACCTGGTGATGACCGGCTGTATGGCCAATGACAACTGGTTCATGGCTACAGGGGTCGCCCTTGCCGAGGAGCTGGGTGTGCCCCACGCCGCCATGGTCAATCAAGTGGAGTTCCTGGACGGCAAGGTGAAAGCGCACCGTGAGTTGGAAGGCGGACTTTCTGAGGTTGTCGAGATGGAACTGCCCGCAGTGTTGACCATCCAGACGGGGATTAACGAACCCCGGTATGCCCCGATTCGCGGCATCCGCGCAGCCCAGAAAAAGGAATTAAAGGTGCTTAACCTGGACGACCTGGGCATTTCCGAGGAAGAGGTCAGTGAAAACAGTTCCCTCATAGAACTGCAAAAGCTTTACATCCCCGAGGTTGTCTCCAAGGCTGAATTCATCGAGGGAGAACCCGAGGAGAAGGCGCAAATCATGGCCGACAAACTGGTAAAAGGAGGTCTGCTGTAAGATGAGTGATGTATTTGTCCTTGCTGAACACCGTCAAGGAGAGCTGAGAGATATTACCCTGGAAATGCTGACCCTGGCCAATGGAGTAGCCGAAAAACTCGGAGGAAATACCGTGGCAGTCCTCCTGGGCAGCGGCGTTGACTCATTTGCTGAGAAGGTGAGCGGTTACAGCGACAAGGTCCTTTATATTGACGATCCTCTTTTTGAAGATTACAATTCTGAAAAGTATCAAAGGGTTTTGGCAGCGCTTTTGGACGATTACAAGCCCACACTGCTCATGGTCGGGCACACCACCCAGGGCGTTGATATGGCCCCGGCCCTGGCCGTGGAAAAGCAGCTGCCCTTTATCTCGGATGTCTTTGAATTTGAGTTTGAAGACGGAAAGCCGATTCCCGTCCGCCAGTTTTATGGCGGCAAGGTGAATGCCAACGTGGCCTTTAAAGGAGATCCTCCTTACCTGGCGACCATCAGGGAAGCTTCAGTGGAAGTCGGCGAACCCTCGAAGCAGGGATCGGTGGAAAAAATCGACTCCCCGCTGAAAGAAGACATCGACTACCGCCGTTTCATTGAATACATCGAGGCCGAAGTGGGCGATGTGGATATTACCCAGTCAGAAATCCTGGTTGCTGTCGGCCGTGGAGTCCGGGAAGACAAGAACATGCCCATGGTTGAAGAGCTGGCCCAGGTGCTCAAAGCCGATCTTTGCGGTTCCCGCGCTGCGACCGACGCGGGCTGGCTGCCCCACGACCGGCAGGTTGGGACTTCCGGCAAAACGGTTAAGCCCAAACTCTACCTTGCCATCGGCATTTCCGGGGCCTTCCAGCATTTGGCAGGCATGAAGGGGGCTAAAACGATTGTAGCGATTAACAAAGACCCCGAAGCCCCCATTTTTGCCGAGGCCGATTACGGGATCGTGGACGATCTTTTCAAGGTGGTTCCCGTGCTGACTGAAAAGTTGAAAGAACTCAAGGGTTAAATATTTTGTGCGAGGTCTCTTGTCTTAAAGGTTTAACTTACAAAGCAGCTAATCTGTGTTGGAGGATGAAAGAGATCAATGAACAGTAAACCCAAGATTGGTGTATACATTTGTCACTGTGGGATCAATGTCGCCAAGACGGTCGACGTTGACGAGGTGACGGAGTTTTCTTCTCAATTGCCGTATGTGAAATTAGCCCGCAACTATTCTTACATGTGCTCGGATCCAGGGCAAAATTTAATCAAGGACGATATCGCAAATGAGGGGCTAAATCGGGTTGTTGTTGCCTCCTGTTCCCCCCGCATGCACGAGCCGACATTTCGCAAGACCTTAATCGAGGCCGGGATTAACCCTTTCTTCCTGGAAATGGCAAACATCAGGGAACACTGTTCCTGGGTTCACCAGGACAAAGAGGAGGCCACCGAGAAGGCCAAGAAGCTGGTAGCTGCATCGGTGAGCAAGGCCCGGCTGCTTGAGCCGTTGGAGGAAAAGGAAGTTGAAGTCGAGCCCGCTTCGCTCGTAATCGGTGGCGGGATTGCTGGGATCCAGGCCGCCCTGGATATCGCCAATGCCGGCTTCAAGGTATATATGGTTGAAAAGACCCCCTCCATCGGGGGAAAGATGGCACAGCTCGACAAGACCTTTCCCACTTTGGACTGTTCGGCCTGTATCCTGACACCCAAGATGGTGGACGTGGACGCGCACCCGAACATCGAGCTTTTGACTTATTCGCAGGTGGAAGAAATCTCCGGGTACGTAGGCAATTTTGATGTTAAGGTGCGCAAGAAAGCGCGTTACGTTGATATGGAAAAATGCACCGGCTGCGGCCTTTGTGCAGAGGAGTGCCGGTTGGCCGACCGGATCCCCAGCGAGTTTGATGCGGGCGTAGGCAAAAGGTCCGGCATTTACCTGCCTTTTCCCCAGGCAGTCCCGGCCAAATTTACGATTGACCCGGAACGCTGTCTTTTCCTGACGCGGGGGAAGTGCGGGAAATCCCCGAAGTGCGTGGATGTGTGTACTGCAGAAGCCATAGACTTTGAACAGAAAGACGAGTTTGTCGAGTTTAAGGTCGGGGCTGTCATTGTCGCCACAGGCTACGATGTTTTCGATGCTTCCAGGAAACCGGAGTACGGTTATGATAACTACGACAACGTGCTGACGGGCCTGGAGATGGAAAGGCTGGTTTCTGCGTCAGGCCCAACAGGAGGAAGCATCGCCCTGGGGGAAGGCGAGGAGGCCTATGTACCCAAGGACATCGCTTTTATCAAGTGCGTTGGGTCCAGGGATGAGAGCGTGGGCAACGAATACTGTTCGCGGGTGTGCTGTATGTACACGGCGAAGCTCGCGCACCTGGTCAAAGAGAAGATCCCGGAGGCAAACGTCCGCATTTACTACATGGACGTGAGGGCCTTCGGCAAAGGCTTCGAGGAGTTTTATGACAGGGTCCGCCGAGAAGGGATTCGTTACATTCGCGGCAACCCTTCTGAGATATTTAAACGCAACGGCAGGCTGGTCGTCAAGGTGGAGGACACTCTGACCGCAACGCCCCTGGAGGATGAGGTAGACCTGGTTGTGCTGGCAGTCGGGCTCGAACCGCGCAAGGACAGCCGGGAGATTATCGATTTGCTGAGGTTATCTCAATCCGGTGACCGCTTTTACCTGGAGGCCCACCCCAAGCTAGCGCCGGTGGATACTGCAACGGACGGGGTTTTTGTGGCCGGCTGTGCCCAGGGTCCGAAAGACATACCGGATTCCGTTGCTCAGGCCAAGGGGGCCGCTTCCTCGGCGTTGGGCCTGCTGGCCAGCGGTCGGGTGAAGGTTGAGGCCCAGGTTTCTGTTGTTGATGAAGCGACCTGTCGCGGCTGTGCGTACTGCGTGGAGATCTGTCCCTACGGCGCAATAGAGATGGTAAACGTGAACAGGATGGGACACGAGGTCCAGGTGGCACAGGTTAACGAGGTCTTGTGCAAGGGATGCGGCGCCTGCGTAGCCGGTTGTTTCTCCGGCTCTATCCAGCAGAGGTCCTTTAAGGACAGGCAAATACTGCCGCAAATTGCTGTATTGGGGGTCTTGAGATGAGCAAAGACTATGAACCAAATATTGTCGCCTTTTTGTGCAACTGGTGTTCATATGCCGGTGCCGACCTGGCCGGAACCAGCCGGGTGCAGTATCCTCCCAATATCAATATTATCCGTGTCATGTGCACGGGGAGGGTCAACCCCCTCTTCCTGGTCAATGCGTTTCAACAGGGCGCAGACAGCGTGCTGGTTTCGGGATGCCATCCCGGGGACTGTCATTACATGGAAGGCAATTTCTATGCCCGCCGGCGCTTTACGTTGATGAAGGAGCTGCTGGAATTTATCGGGGTAGACCCGAGGCGGGTCAATATGAGCTGGGTTTCGGCATCTGAAGGAGGAAAATTCAAAGACGTAGTGGAAAAACTGGTCAAAGACGCCAAAGATACCGGCCCCTTCGAGCAATTCAGGCGAAACAAGATCAACTGGTAGAGGAGGAAGAACGCTTGGTAGACCTGGAAAAACTAAGGCAAACAGCCAAAGATATCGTCTCCCGGGACGATGTAAAACATATAATCGGCTGGAAGCAGGGGACCTACGGCTTCCGGGTAGAGCCCCATTTCGCTGCGGAACCGGATGAAGCAGATGCGCTCACCTTTTCTCCGCTCTGCACGAACAACCTGGCGACATACCTCACGCTTGCGGAAAAACTCCCGGTTCCGCGGGGAGAAGAGCCCGATACCCGCAAGGTGGCTTTGATGGTCAAAGGTTGTGACAGCAGGGCCGTGGTTCAGCTTCTGGTCGAACAGGGCTTGACGAGGGAAGGCGTTTACGTGGTCGGTTGTCCTTGCAGTGGCGTGGTGGACGTGAAAAAAGTTGAAAAGATGTTTCCGGATATTCTCGAGCCGGCCCAGGCATACTGGAAGAACGATCAGATCGTTTTCCAGCTTCCCGATGGAGAAAAAGAAGTTTCCCGGGAGGAGGTACTGCCCCAAAAGTGCCTGCTTTGCCGCTATCCAAACCCGGTCATTTACGATGAACTGCTGTGGGACGAGGTGAAAGCGTGGGGCAGCGAGGATTACGAGGACGTCAAGGAGCTGGAAGCAAAGAGCCCGGAAGAGCGGTGGGATTTCTGGAAAGATAAGTTTTCCAGCTGTTTGAGGTGTTACTCCTGCCGCAATGTCTGCCCTATGTGTTACTGTGAGGACTGTGTGCTCGACAGACTGAATCCAACCTGGACTTTCCGCTCTGTCAATTTATCGGAGAACACTTCCTATCATCTGGCGCGGGCGTTTCACCTGGCCGGAAGGTGTATTGAGTGCGGCGAATGCGAGAGGGTTTGCCCCGTGGATATTCCGCTGATGAAGCTCAACAGGAAACTCTACAAGGAAGTCGTGGAGAGGTTCGATTATGAACCGGGAATTGACCCGGAAGCGACGCCGCTTCAGGCCAGCTATCGTCCGGATGATGAAGAAGATTTCATACTGTAGGGGTGAAAAATGATGGAAGGCATGAAGCTGCAGAAAGAAAAACTCAATGATTTCCTGGATGGACTGCGCAAGGAGAAATACCTTTTTGCCCCTCAAAAGGAAGGGGAGTCCTTGCAATTCAGCCCTGTCTCGGAGGAAAGCCAGGTTGAACTCGATTTCCAGAATACCATTATCCCTCCCAAAAATGCCGTTTTCCCACAAACGGAGACTCTTTTCACCTATCAAATCGGGAAACTGGATATTGAGCTGCCGGAAGAAGATCGGGAAAGGGTGGTTCTGGGAATCAGGCCTTGTGACGCCAGAGCCATGGAGATCATCGACAGGCTCTTTTCCTGGGATGAGGATGACCCGTATTATTTTGATAAAAGAAATAAAGCTGCGCTGATCGGGCTGGCCTGCCTTGAGCCGTGTATCAACTGTTTCTGCACTTCCTTTGAAGATGGAGGTCCGGCCTCTACGGCCGGGCTGGACGTGCTCATGACCGCTGCGGAAGATATTTTTATTCTTCAGCCGGTCACGGAAAAAGGCGAACAGCTGTTGAGCGAGCAGGACCTTCTGGAAACGGCTTCCGATGATGAAATGAAAACGGTAGAAAAGAGCCACGCTGAAGCAGCAGAAAAGCTTCAACGAAAAATTGACACGGAAGGCATTCCTCAAGGGCTGCCGGGGCTGTGGGAAAGCCCCCTGTGGGAAAAAGTATCCGGGTCCTGCCTCGGATGCGGCATCTGCACCTATCTCTGTCCCACATGTCACTGTTTTGATATCCAGGACGAGGTAGAGGGTTTTGACGGTCGGAGATGCAGGATGTGGGATTCCTGCATGTTCGGGGAGTACACCCTTCATGCATCAGGCCACAATCCCCGTCCCACGCGGCGTGAACGCACCAGAAACCGGATTAACCACAAGTACGCCTATTTCGTCGACAAGTTTGACGTAATCGCCTGTGTGGGCTGCGGACGCTGCATCAATTATTGCCCGGTGAACATTGATATCCTGAACATTTTAGCGCAGGTGAAGGAGGAGCTATGAAAGATATAAATAATCCCTACAAACCTCACGTAGCGACTGTGGAAGATACCTGGTACGAAACCTACGGGGAGCGTTCTATCAAAACCTTCAAGGTGGTCTTTGACGACGAAGAGGTTAGACAAAACTGGAAACACCTCCCCGGTCAGTGTGCGATGATTGGATTGCTGGGCGTAGGAGAGAGCATGATCTCTATTTCCTGTTCTCCCACAGAAGGCGAGTTCCTGCGATTTTCCGTAATGCGCATGGGCAAGGTCACCCAGGCGCTGCACGAGCTTGAGCCGGGAGATAAGATGACCGTCAGAGGGCCTTACGGGAACAACTTTCCCGTGGACGATTGGAAGGGGAAAAAAATCATCACCATCGGTGGCGGAATCGGACAGGCTCCCCTTCGCCCCATTATCGAATACGTCAAGGAAAACAGGGATGATTACGAGGATCTGACAGTAATATACGGTGCAAGGAGCACGGGAGACCTCTGCTTCAGGGAAGAAATCGAGGGGCTGCAGGAAAAAGATGAAGTCAGCTGTCACCTCTCCATCGACCTGGAAGAGGAAGGGTGGCCCCACTTTGTGGGATTCGTGCCCTCCCTGCTCATGGAGGTCAGCCCGTCTCCTGAAAATGCCATCGCCATTACGTGCGGCCCGCCCATTATGATCCAGTTTGTCCTGGAAAACCTTAAAAAGCTCAATTTCGAAGACGATCAGATATACACCACCTTGGAGAACCGGATGAAGTGTGGAATCGGCAAGTGCGGTCGGTGCAATGCCGGCAGTCTCTATGTTTGCAAGGACGGTCCCGTTTTTAGCTATGCGACATTGAAGCAGGTGCCGGAAGCATTTGCTTAGAAGGAAAAAAAACAGCCATCCTTTTTGCTGGCTGGCAGTTCTTCTTAAGGCAGCGGCTGACGCTGATGCGTTCCAGCCACTGCCTCATTATTTAGCCCGCAGCGAGGTTTCTGCAAGGTGAAAAACTCCGGTTTCAAAGCCGGCGCAAAGCCTGCGTAAGCAGGTATCTCAAGGCAACTTTTCTTTCCTGCAGCGTCTTCCTGGCCAGGCACGTGTTGGTGATTTAAGCCGCTTATATTTAGACCGCGGCAAATGGAAGGGGTTTGCGTTTGCGGGGAAGGCCGGTGGCCTGTCAGCTTGATTTGCCCTTGAGGTGTTCAGAGCAAAGGCCTGTAAATAATGAAGAAGGGTTTATATCTTGTTTGGGTTGTTTTACAGACAAAGGAGATTTTCTTTATTGAAATAGAGGGAGCACTGGCACGATTTGTGGTCCTTTGATATTGATCCCGCCGCAGTTATGGCCTATACTTAAGGGAGAAAACATCAAATTAAGGACGGGATAAAATTGGAACAGTACGGGCAGGTCATAGAGACAAGGGAGGATCAGAAAGCCCTGGTCAGGGTGCGGAAGCATCTGGCATGCGGAAGCTGTAACCGCTGTGGCGGTATTTTTGGGGATCCGGAAAAGAACAGAGAAGATGTCGTTGAAGCCCTGAACCCCATCCGCGCCCAGAAGGGTGATCACGTCAAAATGGAGATGAACCCAAATGAAATGCTCCTGGCTGCCTTTTTGTTGTATATAGTCCCGCTGATCGCTCTTTTATCCGGTTTGTTCCTGGGAAGAAACTTCGCCATTTCGGCCGGGCTTTCCGGAAGTCCGGACCTTTGGGGGTTTTTAATCGGCTTGCTGGCAATGCTGCTGATCTTTTACTTTTTTCGGCGCCAGGAAACCCGTCTTTCGCGGGGGCGCCGCTTCAAGTCGGTGCTCACGGCTGTTGTTGATTTGACGGAGGTTCCAGAAGAATCTGGGCCGCCCTGGGAATCGAAAGGGACAGAATGTTAACTTGGCTGGGGCACAGCGGCGCAACAGTGCTGAAGCAAGACTTTTAAAACACAGGCATATCAAGGCTTACAGGGATTGCAGCGAAACAGCTTTTCGCGCTATTTTTCCAATAAAGTTTTGAAATATAAAGATTTTGGAAGCATTTTTTGTGCTTCAGCTCCGTCTTCTCTCACCCCGTTTCTTAGTCGAATTACTTGGCGTTCGCTCAAGTTTAATGCCGCTGCCGCATCCTTTACGGAAATCGCACCCACTAAACTTCTCTGGATTACAACATACCGATTGATCTGCTTCTGTGACATCAGCACCTTGCCTTTCATACATGACATTTTATCAGAATAATTAACAAGGTGACATTATCACAGATTAATCACACGGCGCAATGGCGGCGCAATGGCTGTATTGCAAAGCCGGCCCTGTTGTGTTAAAATTACAAGTAAAATTTAACCAGGATACCTCATCTCTATACCTGGGGTGAGGTAGAGGTGCGGCAGGCATCAGTAAGCCCGGTGAAAGCGGGAATTCATGCGCCGTGTTGAAAGGGGCTGCCGCCGAAGCTTCCGATTTTTCCCGAGGGTCGGAAGCTGGTTTGCCGGTGAACAACCGGTGGACTGTCACCGGGGTAGGTCCGCCCTTTTTGCCCCTGTGGAGCGCTATCTCACTAAGGGCAGGAGAGGTTTTCGTGGCTGTGAAAAACGGCTGGCGGTGAAACCTGTTGGCCGTTTTTAATTTTTTTGAAGGAGATGGTGAAATGATCTTTCTCGAGGCGCTGTCTGTCAATCAGGACAGTTACCTGGAAATCGGGGGATGCGATACGGTTGAACTGGCCAAAAAATATGGCACGCCGCTTTATGTCATGGACGAGGAACTTATACGAGAAAAATGCCGGCGCTACACGGACGCCTTAAAAGAATATTATCCCGGAGAAGGGATTGTCGCCTATGCCGGGAAGGCGTTTCTTACTCTGGCTATGGCGCGGCTGATCCATGAGGAAGGGCTTTATTTGGATGTTGTTTCCGGCGGGGAAATACATACAGCGCTGAAGGCGGGATTTCCCCCGGAAAAGCTATACTTCCACGGCAACAACAAAACCGGAGAGGAGCTCGAGGCCGCCCTGGGAGTTGGCGTTGGGAAAATTGTGGTGGACAGCGTAAATGAACTGGAGGATCTGCTGGCAAGATTTAAAAAACGCTCTGCAAAAGGGCGGGTGCTGCTGCGCATTAAACCCGGAATTGAGGCTCACACCCACGACTATATTCTGACGGGCCAGGAGGATTCCAAGTTCGGCTTTGGGCTTGCTGACGGCAGCGCCCTGGAGGCCGTCGAACTGGTTCTTTCCCACAAAGAATGCTTTGAGCTGGTGGGGTTTCACTGTCACATTGGGTCGCAGATATTTCAGCTGGAACCCTTTCAACTGGCAGCCGAAAAAATGGTCGGATTTATGGCAGAAGTGCGCGATCGCTGGGGATATACCGCCGTTGAGCTGGACCTGGGGGGAGGACTGGGCATCCGGCACCGCCGCGGTGACACCCCACCTTCCATTGATAGTTTTGTGGAAAACAGCGCTTCAGCCGTCCAAAAAGCGGCGGAAGAAAGAGATTTCCCCCTTCCGCGGCTGGTCCTGGAGCCGGGCCGCTCGATTGCCGGGGAAGCCGGCATAACCGTTTACGAGGTAGGGGTTATCAAGGATGTGCCCGGCATAAGGCGCTATGTTTCCGTGGACGGGGGCATGATGGACAATATACGGCCGGCTCTCTACGGGGCGGAGTATGAGGCCGTCCTGGCCAACAGGGCCGATGAAGAGCCGAGGGAAATAGTGACGATAGCCGGCAAGGCTTGCGAGTCGGGAGATATTTTGATCAGAGATGTCCTGCTGCCACCGATAAGCAGGGGGGACCTGCTGGCCGTTTTCAGTACCGGTGCGTACTGTTACTCCATGGCCAGCAACTACAACCGCAATCCGCGGCCGGCGGTGGTTTTTGTCAGCGAAGGCAAAAGCCGGCTGGTGGTGCGCCGGGAGACAGAAGAAGACCTGACCGCGCTGGACGAGCTTTAGTTCGTTCGCCCGCTTTTCTAGACTGCTGTCCCCTTTCGGAGGAATAACATGGTATATCCAAAAACCAGCAAAGTCCAACCTGGACAAAGCCAGTGCCATAAAACAACGATCTCAAAATGACCTCTTCTAAACATAGTAAACATCGGTGTTCACACGATCGCTCGAAAAAGTTTTGTCAAATTTACGAAGAACTTGAGACTTAAGGGCTTAAGGGGCCTGGGGGGTTCAAAGGATTGGAGCAAATCGGTTGGCGGAGGAGGCGGTTGATTTGGAGTTTACAAAGATGCACGGCCTGGGAAACGATTTCATCATTGTTGACAACATGGAAGAAGCCCTGCAGGAAAGGGTTTTGGCCGAACTGGCTGTTCAGCTTTGCCGGAGAGGGTTTGGCGTTGGGGCGGATGGGCTGGCAATCCTCGGTTCTTCCAGGAAGGCTTCTTTTCGCATGCGGATCTTTAACCCGGACGGAAGCGAGGCTGAGATGTGCGGGAATGCTATCCGCTGCCTGGCCCGTTATGCCCGCGAGCGCTGCCTGACCGATGAGGATACATTTTTCTTTGAAACAGGGGCCGGGCTGAAGCAGGTTTGGCTTTCGATGGAAGGGACATCGGTTAGGCTGGTTAAGGTCGATATGGGTGAGCCTATCCTGGATAGGGATAAAGTGCCGATAAACGTCCCTTCGCTAAGGGCTGTGAATGAAAAAATAGAAGCGGGGGGGGAAGAACTGGTTTTTACCGCTGTGAGCATGGGCAACCCTCACTGCGTCATTTTTGTCTCTTCCCTCGATACTTATCCTTGGCAGGAACTGGGCAGAGAACTCGAAGGAAACCCGCTTTTTCCCAACAGAACCAACGTCGAGTTTGTCGAAGCCATTTCAAGGGGCGAAGTCAAGGTGAAGGTGTGGGAGAGGGGAGTCGGCCCTACCCTGGCCTGCGGAACCGGTGCCTGCGCTGCTGCGGTGGCAGGGGTGCTTACCGGCAGGATGGACAGAGACGCCGCCGTGCATCTGCCCGGGGGAACATTGAATATTTCCTGGGCCGAAGACGGAAAGGTCTACATGGAAGGTCCGGCAGAAGAGGTTTACGAGGGCAGGGTGAACGTGTAAGGAAATGTCCCGCTTTTCGTTATCGTTTGTGTTTCGCCCGCGAGCTGTTTTGTGTTTTGCCATCTTCAAATTATCAGGGAGGCGTGACAACCCATGATTGAGCAAACCGCTGAAAGAATACGGCTGCTGCCCAGGTACTTGTTTGCGGAGATCGACAAAAAAGTAAAAGCGGCGCAGGATAAGGGGGTGGACGTAATCAAGCTGGGGATCGGCGATCCCGACACCCCTACGCCCGGCTTCATCATCAATAAGATGCAGCAGGAAGTGGCCAGGCCGGAAAATCACGGGTACCCGCCCGATGAGGGTTTGAAGGAATTCAGGGAAGCGGTCGCGGAATATTACGAGAGGCGCCACGGGGTGAAGCTTGATCCCGGGCGCGAAATCCTCCCCCTGATCGGTTCCAAGGAAGGCATCGCCCATCTCTCTTTTTGCTTTACCGAATTGGGAGACAATAACCTGGTTCCCGATCCAGGTTACCCTGTTTATGGTATCAGCACCTTCTTTGCCGGTGGTTCTTCGCAGCTGATGCCCCTTTTGAAGGGAAACGGCTTTCTGCCGGATTTCCACCTCATCCCGGTTGAAGCCGCCCGGCGGGGCAAGTTAATGTTCCTGAACTACCCCAACAACCCAACCGGCGCCATCGCATCCAGGGAATTTTTTAAAGAAGCGGTGGACTTTGCCGTGGAACACGATATTATTATTGCCCACGATGCTGCTTACAGCGAAATTGCCTTTGACGACTACCGGCCTTTGAGCTTTCTGGAAGTGGAGGGGGCCAAAGGGGTGGGAGTGGAGTTTGGTTCTTTATCGAAGACATTTAATATGAGCGGCTGGCGTATCGGTTACGCGGTGGGGAATGCCGAGGTGGTCGAGGCGCTCTACCGCTTTAAAACCAACGTGGATTCCGGTCTTTTTAAGGCCATCCAATCTACGGGGGCCGAAATCCTTACCGGTCCGGATATGGAACCGTTTGTAAAAGAACTGCGCCAGGTTTACCAGGAGAGAAGGAACGTTGTGGTCAATTCGCTGCAGGAAGCCGGGTGGCCCATTGAGCCCCCCAAGGCGACCTTCTATGTTTGGGCGCCGGTGCCGGTGGGATATACCTCCCAGGAATTCGTGGCGGAACTCCTGGAAAAGACCGGAGTAGTGGTTACTCCCGGTCGGGGTTTTGGGAAACACGGGGAAGGATACTTCCGCATTGCCTTAACTGTTTCTAAAGAAAGGCTGAAGGAAGCGATGGCCCGGATCAAGGACGCGGTTTCGTTCCGTTGAATGGATTGCCTGAAACACGGGCAAAGATTGCCTGTGTCTTCACGTATTTTTTCACACTCAATATCATCAGCAGCGGGGGAGATGAATTAGAATGGGAGGATATAATGTTGCCGTAGTGGGTGCGACGGGTATGGTCGGTCGAACCATGGTACAGGTCCTGCAGGAACGGAACTTTCCTGTTAAGGGTTGGAAGCTCCTCGCTTCTGCCCGCTCAGCCAACCAAAAAATGGAAATCGGGGGAGAAACGTTCACGTTGGAAGAAGCCAGGCCCGAGGCATTTGAAGGAATTGACTTTGCTTTTTTCAGCGCCGGGGGAGGGGTTAGCAAAGAAGTAGCTCCCGAAGCGGTGAAGAGAGGGGCCATAGTTGTCGACAACAGCAGCGCATTCCGCATGGATCCGGAGGTGCCGCTGGTGGTGCCTGAAGTAAATCCCGGCGCTGCTTCTGACCATAAGGGGTTGATTGCCAATCCCAACTGCTCCACGATCCAGATGGTTGTGGCGCTGCACCCTCTTCAGCAGTCGGCCGGCCTGAAAAGGGTGGTGGCGGCAACGTACCAATCCGTTTCCGGTGCCGGCAAAGAAGCGGTGGACGAACTGAGAGCCCAGAGCGAGGCGGTCCTGAGAGGCCAGGAGTTCAGCAGGGAAGTCATCCCTTTCAAGGGGGCGCCCAAGCACCATCAAATTGCTTTCAATATGGTCCCCCACATTGATGTTTTTGAAGAAGACGATTACACAAAAGAAGAGATGAAAATGGTCAAGGAGACTCGAAAGATCATGGGTCTTCCCGAGCTGCCCCTCACCGTGACCACGGTGAGGGTTCCGGTGTTTAACGGGCATTCAGAAGCCCTTAACGTGGAGCTTAATGCCGAACTTTCGCCGGCGGAAGCCCGGGAGCAGTTGGCCTCGATGCCGGGCATAGTGGTGGTAGATCAGCCTGCCGAGATGCTTTACCCCATGCCGGTCCATACAGAGGGAAGGGATGAAGTGTTCATCGGACGTATCCGCCGTGACCGTTCGGTCCCCCACGGTCTAAACCTCTGGGTGGTGGCTGACAACATTCGCAAGGGTGCAGCGACCAATTCAATCCAGATTGCTGAACTGCTGGTTTGAGCGGTTTCTCAAACAGATGCAAGCAGCCAGGAGAAGAATCGGGCAGGTATCAAAGGCGGCTTTTCTACAGGATGGGCGGGCCATAAAAACTTGATGGCACGTGATGCGTTTTATTGAAGATACGGGTGTATCACCCGGGAGAAAGCGATCTCATCAATGAATATGGAGTGAGGAAGAGTGGCAAAAACAATTGTTCAAAAGTACGGTGGGACCTGTGTCTCCTCACCGGAAAAAAGAATGCTTGTTTTGGAGCGCGTCAAGGAGGCGCTGGACGAGGGATACAATGTCGTGGTAGTGGTTTCCGCCATGGGGCGCAGCGGCGAACCCTATGCCACCGATACGTTAAAGTCCCTGGCGCTGGAGACGCATCCAGATATCTCTCTCAGGGAACTGGATTTGATCATGTCCTGCGGTGAAGTCATTTCGTCCGTGGTGATGGCCGCGTACCTGAGCGAGAACGGCATTAAGTCCCGGGCCTGTACCGGCTCCCAGGCAGGGTTTTTAACCAACGGCTGTTACAGTGAGGCCGAGGTGGTGGACTGCCAGCCGGCGAAGCTGCGCGAGGTGCTGAATGAAAACTTTGTTCCCGTGGTGGCCGGCTTTCAGGGCGTGGATGCCCACGGGGAGATCAACACCCTGGGCCGGGGGGGAAGCGATACAACGGCCGTAATCCTGGGGGCGGCGCTGGAAGCGGAAAAGGTGGAGATATTTACCGATGTTTCCGGAATTTTTACCGCAGATCCCGGGCTGCTGAAGGAAGCCAAGGTTATCCAGCAGATAACTTACGGAGAAGTATGCCAGTTGGCTTATGAGGGGGCGAAGGTCATCCACCCCAGGGCCGTAGAAGTGGCCATGAGAAACAATGTATCGGTGGTTGTACGGGACCCGGAGAACAGCAGCGGCACCGGAACCCTAATTACGGGCGAGTCTTCCATTCAAAGCGGCAATTTCAGCACCAGGGGACGACGGGCGGTGACGGGGATCGCTCACGTCACCGAACTGGTGCAGTTTATTGTCGAATTTGATTCCCCGGATTCGTCGCGGGAGCTGGAGATCTTCCAGCGCATCGGTGAGGCCGGCATTAATATTGACCTGATCAGCGTTTTTCCGACAACCAAGGCATTTATCGTGAAGGAAGAGCACAGCTACAAGGTTGAAAATATTTTGGAGGATATGGGTCTTGCATACAGGGCCGAAAAGGATTGTGCCAAGGTTTCGGTGGTGGGTGTGGGGATGCACAGCATGCCCGGTGTGATGGCCCGCGTGGTAAAGGCGTTAAACGAGAGAAGCATTCCCATCTTGCAGTCCGGCGACTCCAATATCACCATTTCCCTGCTCATCAAGCAGGAGGATCTTTACGATGCCGTAAAAACATTGCATGACAGGTTTAACTTGAGGTAGCGACAGCCCCGAGCGGCGACGGCAAATATGAGCTTGACAGGAACGGGTGGGGGGTGTAAAATACTCCTAACAGAAAAGCACGGGAAAATATCTGTGAAAGGGATAAGTAGGCGATCCAAAAGGCTCCAGAGAGCCGGCGGTTGCTGTGAGCCGGTGCCGGAGGGCGCTGAAATACACCCTGGAGATGCAAACCAAAAGCCCGAATGGCCGGGCCAGTAGGCTTTGACGGGAGCTCCCGCCGTTACAAGGGAGGGGGTATAAGGCCGCAGATTAGACGGGCGGTCCGTACCCTGACGAGTGGGGCTGCAAAGTCCAAATTGGGTGGTACCGCGCGAAGCAGGTCAGGCTTCCGTCCCTTTACAGGGATGGAAGCTTTTTTATATCAACTATCATGAAACAGGGAGGTTTTTGGTATGATTGTCGTCATGAACCCTGGTGCGGCGGAAGAGGAAATCCAGGAGGTTGAACAGCGCCTGCAGAACCTGGGTTTCGGCATTCACCGCTCGACAGGGGAAAATCGCACCATCATCGGCGCCATAGGAGCGCCCAAGGAAGATGCCAAGGAAGCGCTGGAGGTCATGCCCTGCGTGGAAAAGGTGGTGATTATCTCCCAGCCCTTCAAGATGGTGAGCAGGGAGTACAAACCGGAGAGGACTGCCTTCGACGTAAGAGGGGTGACCATCGGTGGCGAAAAGATTGTGGTGATGGCCGGCCCATGCGCCGTGGAAGGCGCTGAAGCTTACATTTTGGCAGCAGAGGAAGTGAAAAAGCGGGGAGGAGAGATTCTCAGGGGAGGCGCCTATAAACCTCGCACTTCTCCTTACAGTTTCCAGGGTCTGGAGGAAGAGGGGTTGAAGATCATGGCTGAGGCCAGGGAAAAGACCGGCCTTCCCATTGTCACCGAAGTGCTCGATCATTATTCCGTGGAAATTGCGGCCCGTTATGCCGACATTTTGCAAGTGGGAACGCGCAACATGCAAAATTTTCGCCTGCTGAGAGAGTTGGGCCACACTGACAAACCGGTATTGCTCAAGCGGGGCATGTCAGCCACTATCGAGGAGTGGTTAATGGCGGCAGAGTACATCATGAGTGGAGGGAACCACCGCGTCATTCTTTGTGAAAGGGGCATCCGCACCTTTGAAACGCTTACCCGCAACACGCTTGACCTCAGTGCCGTACCCATTGCCCGGGAGTTGAGCCACCTGCCGGTATTTGTGGACCCCAGTCATGCCGCGGGCAACTGGAAATGGGTGACGCCGCTGAGCCTGGCAGCGGTGGCGGCAGGAGCGGACGGCCTTCTGGTCGAAGTCCACCCCCGACCCCAGGAAGCACTTTCCGACGGACCCCAGTCACTTACGCCGGACAAGTTTTCCCAGATGATAGAACTTTTAAAGAGGGTGGCCGAAGGTGTCGGGCGCAAGTTCTAACGTGCTGTTTAAAAAATGCTGCATCATCGGCCTGGGACTGATCGGTGGGTCCCTGGGAATGGCCTTGGGCAGGGCCGGTGCAGTGGAAGAGCGCTGGGGGATAGACGTTAACGAAAGAACCATGAATGAAGCGGTGGAAAGGTCTGCTGTCGACCGCGCTGCCGGTCCGATGGAGGCATTAAAGGAAGCTGACCTGGTTGTCCTGGCGCTGCCGGTGGGCAAAACAGTGAAAATGCTGCAGGAGATCGCCCCGTTATTGAAACCGGGAGTCCTGGTAACCGATGTGGGCAGCACCAAAGCGGAAGTAGTCCGGGCCATGGAACAATTTCTGCCGCCCGGGGTTGAACCAATAGGAGGGCACCCCATGGCCGGATCTGAGCAGGCCGGCATCTCTGCGGCCGACCCGCTGCTTTTGGAAAATGCGGTTTACCTGCTTACCCCCTCATCCCGAACGGCGGAAGATACGGTTCAAAAAATGAAAGGGCTCATCGCGTCGATAAGGGCTACACCCCTGGTGCTTTCCCCTGAAGAGCACGATGAACTGCTGGGGCTTACCAGCCACCTGCCCCACCTGGTTGCTGCAGCGCTGGTGAATGCCCTGAAAAGAGCCGGTGAGTCGGCTGGAGAAAAGGTGCTGATGTTAACGGGCGGCGGATTTCGAGATACCACGCGCATCGCCATGGGAAACCCGGAGGTGTGGTGCGACATTTTTTCCAGCAACCGCTTTTTTTTGAAGCGACACCTGGAGGTTTTTCGGGCCGAGCTGGACCGGCTGGCGGAGTGCCTGGATGACGGTGCGATGGAAGATGCCGCCTTTCTTCTGCGGGAAGCCAGGGATTTCAGAAGCAGCCTTCCCCTGCGGGGCAAAGGGCTTTTCCCCGGCGCTTACGAGCTTATTGTACTTCTTCCCGATGTGCCCGGCGTATTGGGGAAGCTCACCACCGTTTTAGGCGAAGCGGGGCTTAATATCAGCGAGATCGAAATTTTAAGGGTGCGGGAAGAAGAGGAGGGCAGCATCCGCCTGGGTTTTCATTGTGCCCGGGAGAGAGAAAAAGCCTTTGGCCTTCTTTTCCAAAGCGGTTATAATGTATGGAAAAAGAGGTGACGGTACAATCTTCAGCCCGCTTGGCAGCATTTGGAAAGGGGTGATCGGGGAAATTGGAACGTACGGTGAAGCCGGCAAGAATCATAGAGGGTCAGACCAGGGTGCCCGGGGACAAATCTATTTCTCACAGGGCGCTGCTCTTCTCCTCTGTGGCTGAGGGGGAAGTAGAAATAGAGGGCCTGCTGCAGGCGGGCGACACGCTTTCCACCGCGGGCTGCCTGAAGGGCCTGGGGGTCCGCTTCGAAGGTGATTGGCGCAAATTGAGGGTGATGGGGGGAGGCCTGGAGGGCTTTGTGGAGCCGGATAACGTCCTGGATGCCGGGAACTCGGGGACTACAGCCCGCCTTTTGGCGGGTCTCTTGGCCGGGCAGCCCTTTGCTTCTGTGCTAAACGGAGACGCCTCTCTGAGAAAAAGGCCTATGAACAGGGTGGCTGAACCTTTAAGGCAGATGGGTGCTGTAATGGACGGGCGCCGGGAGGGGAGCCTGCTCCCCTTTTTTATTCGCGGCGGAAAACTACACCCGATATCTTATCGCCTGCCGGTTCCCAGCGCCCAGGTCAAATCGGCCGTTTTGCTGGCCGGACTTTTTGCCGATGGAATCACAGAGGTTCAGGAAAAGTACCCCTCGCGGGACCACACGGAAAGAATGCTGCAGCACCTGGGAGCGGATATATCTAGGGGAGAAACCTCCTGCCGGCTTAAAGGGAAGCAGAAGCTGCACGGGGATTATATCAAGGTGCCGGGGGATATTTCTTCAGCCATTTTCTTGTTGACAGCAGCGGTGCTGGCGCCGGAAGGGGAGCTGCTGATCGAAGAGGTGGGGGTGAACCCCACCCGGATAGGCGCCATAAACGTCTTGAAGGAGATGGGGGCTCAGATCGAAATCATTCACCGCAGAGAGCAGAGCGGCGAGCCCATGGCCGACATACTGGCCAGAGGCGGAAAGCCCTTAAAGGGCATTTCCATAGGCGAAGAGACGATCCCTTCGCTGGTGGACGAAGTTCCTGTGCTGGCCGTTGCGGCCCTTTTCGCGCGGGGGTATACGGAGATCACAGGTGCCGGCGAGCTGAGGGTGAAGGAAACAGATCGCTTGCGCGCCTTAAGCCTGGAGCTGTCCCGGTTGGGTGCCGTGGTGAAGGAGTTTCCTGAAGGCCTGGTTATTGAAGGGGGGGCAAGGCTGCGGGGTGCGGCCTGTTCCAGCCACGGAGACCACCGTATAGCCATGGCTTTAGCCGTTGCAGCCTTGTTCAGCGAAGGGGAAACAAAAATCCAGGGGGCCGAGAGCGTAGATATATCTTTTCCCGGTTTTTTTGAAAGGCTGGAAGAGGTGACCCGATAACGCATCTCCCGGCAGGTGCGGTTCAATCCCCTTTGCAATAGGGTTTACAAGGGCAGCGACAACAAAATAATCAAAAAAAAAGGTTTTTAAAGAGATAAAAAGAATAATATATCTTGGAATAATAGATAACGCAAGCAAAAAACGGGGAGGAAGTTAAAACCTTGCTCCGGCGCCCATTCTTTTTTACGGTACTTCTTTCGCTTCTTTTAGTCGCCCTGGGGTTTATGCTCGGGCAGTTTCACGTTGTCTCGGGCGGCAGCTTCTGGCCTTCAAGCGAATCGCTGCTTAGAGTCCGCAGTTTTTTTTCTGCCGCAGATGATGGGACGGGGGCGAAGGAGAAAGAAGAGATGCCTGGGGAATGCCTTCTGGAGAGCGGTAACGGGGAGCTTTACCCTTCCATTGAAGTGCCCGGCGAGGTGGGGGGGCTTGCCCTGGATCTGATCATCTCCGGTGAAGAAGCCGTTGCCCTGGCAAGCCAGATTTATGGAGACGTGGATTGTGTGGAAAGCGTTTTAATCCCCAGTTACAGCAACGGCGAGGAACGAGTGACCATCTGGATATTTTCAATGCTTTCGCCGGCCGAGGCGGAGGTTTACCTGGAAAAAATAAATCGGCGCGTCCTGTCCAGTGAGAGGTTTACCGTTTGTGATTCTTTTTTTATTCAGGAGACCCAGATTCATCACGTGCAGGGGCTGGATATGATCAATTACTACTATGCCAGCGGCAGCAATGTGTTCTGGCATTCCCTGGTTTCAGACGACCCCCTGCCGCTTTTTCTTGAATTCTACGAAGGGTTGTAACAGAAAGTGGGGTGGAACGGTTCGGCATGTTTAAACCCATATCTTTCCTGGAAGCCCTTTACCCCCCGCTTTTTTGCCGCTATATCCAGGGGGATGAAGGGATTATTCATTTATTCGGGGAGCCTTCCTGGGAAGCAGCCACTTTCCGCCGCAGGATACAACTCTTGGGGGACTTTAAATTTCCCCAGGGGCCCCGGGAGCACCTGCAGGAGCTGGACCGCTCCCTGGGCCGTGTTTCTCCCCAAAGCACCAAAAATAAAAAATTAAACAACAGGGCCACCGTTTTTGTGATCACCGGCCAGCAGCCGGGACTTTTTTCCGGGCCGCTTTACGTCATCTATAAAGCCCTCACGGCAGTTAAACTGGCCTGGGAGCTGGAAACGAGCCTGGGCATACCGGTACAACCTCTTTTTTGGGTGGCCGGAGAAGACCATAATATTCACGATCTGGCCAGGGTTTTCGCACCCACACCTGATGGCAGCCCGCTGAAAGTGAGCTATAAACTTCCCACATTTGGCCTGCCCTCGGGCATGCTCCCCTTAAAAAAAGAAGCGGTCGCCAGGGCCCTTTCCCGGCTGGAGGGTGCCATGGCTGATGGCCCTTTCCAAAAAACAATCACGGCTCGACTGGAGGAGGCCTCAGAGGGAGCCCAGACTTTTGGCGACTGGTTTGTGCGCGTTATGGAGCTTCTTTTTCACGAAAAAGGGCTTGCTTATTGTGATCCGCTGCGCATGGCCCAAAAAGGGCTTTATTCAGAACTTTTGCTCAGGCTTGTTGATGAAGGGCCGCGGCTGCATTCTTTGATTGACGAACGCGAGAGAGAAATGAAGGCCGCGGGGCTGCCGGTCCAAGTGGAAAGAACAGGGAGCGAATCCTTTATTATGATGGTCTGGCAGGGCAAACGGTTCCAACTCTTCAGGGAGAAGGATTCATTCCGCTCCAGGAAGGGGGAGCCTTCCTTTTCCAGGAAAGAGTTGTGCAAAAGGATCCGGGAAGAACCGGAGCGCTTCGGGCCCAATGTGCTTTTAAGGCCAATCTTTCAGGACTGCCTTTTCCCCAGCCTGGCTTACGTGCCAGGTCCTTCCGAGCTCAACTACTTCGCTCAAATTCAAGATATTTACAGGGTTTTTGAAATCCAGGCACCGCCTCTTTATCCCAGGACCGGCGTTACCGTGATCGAACCGGCAATTAAGGGTCTTTTGGATGAGGCCGGTTTAACCCTTGAAGATTTGTTTCTTCTTGCAGCCGAGGGAAAGAAGGTCTCAGCTGACGCACTTCGCTTGCCGGCGCCTGAGGCTGAAAAGCTTCGCCTGAATATTTTTCCCCGGGGCCATCCGCAGGAACGAAAGATGAATATATTTCCCTACCTTGCCAGGTACGGTTTTTCCTTTTGGGAAGAATTTGCATCCCGCTTTCCCCTTTCCATGGGACATTATGCCTATTACTGGGAGTGATAAAACGATGGAACTGGATATCCTGGCTTTCGGCCCCCATCCGGATGATGTCGAAATAGGGGCGGGCGGGATCCTGGCGCACCATGCTGCGATAGGCTACCGCTGCGGTATTATTGATCTGACCGCCGGTGAGTTGGCCAGCAACGGTACGGTTGAAGAGAGAAAAGAGGAAGCCTCTCGCGCGGCGGAGATCTTGCAGTGCAGCCTCAGGGAATGTTTGGAACTCCCCGACGCTCAACTGGAAGTGAACACCCAGGCGATCTCCAGGGTGGTAAAAGCCCTCAGGTGTTTCAGACCCAAAATAGTGCTGGCCCCCTATTATTGGGACGACCGCCATCCGGACCACAGCACGGCCGGTGAACTGGTAAAACGAGCGGCATACCTTTCCGGCTTGAAGAGGTATCCCGTGGAGGGAACCCCCTATCGGCCGCAGAAAACCTATTATTATTTGCTTTCGGTAGAGCGGCAGCCTGACCTGGTGGTGGATGTTTCCGCTGTTTATGAAATCAAGGAACGTGCAATTCGCGCACACCAGACCCAGTTTTTTCACAGCAGGCAGGAACAAGCCCTGACCCTGGTAAACGATCCTTTCTTTTTGCGTTTTGTACGCAGCAGGGACAGCTATTTCGGCTCTCTTATCGGAAGTTCCTGGGGGGAAGGGATCGTTTCCGGCGCGGCAATGTCGGTTTCCGATCTCGTAAAGTCTTTTTAGGAAGAGTTCCCGGCAGGTGGTGGTTGGATGAGAATCGTGATGGTTTGCTATCCTTCTCCCGGCGGCAGCGGTGTGGTAGCGGCTGAGCTGGGAAGTGCGCTGTCCCGAAAAGGACATGAGATCCACATGGTTTCCTACCAACGCCCCTTTCGACTGCACGGTGGTGACAGCAGGGTCTATTACCATCAGGTGCATGGAAGCAGCTACCCACTTTTTCCACACCCTCTGCTGACCATGGACGTTTCAGCAACACTGGTGGAGTTGATCGAGAAGTTCGCTCCTGACCTGATTCATGCGCACTATGCCCTGCCCTATACGGCTTCGGCCCTGCTGGCCAAAAAAGCTTCGGGCAGCCGGGTAAAGATCGTAACCACCCTGCACGGTACCGATGTAACCGTTTGGGGAAGGAAGCCCGGCATGACTTCGCTGCTGCGCAGCGGGCTGGAGGAATGCGACGGGGTTACGGCCGTTTCGCAAAGCCTCAAAGCGGAGGCGTTAGGACTCCTGGGTTTGAAAAGCCAGGTCCGGGTCATCTATAATTTTGTTGATAATGACCGCTATAGGCGGGATGGCGGAGAAAAGCTCCGGCATAAGCTGGCCTCTGAGGGAGAAAAAATTGTGCTCCATGTTTCCAACTTCAGGCCGGTTAAGCGAATTCCCGATTTAATGGAAGCGTTTGCTTTGCTCTACAGGAAAAGAAAAGACGTGTTGCTGGTGCTGGCAGGGAGCGGGGCGAAAGGAGAAGAAATATTGTATTCGGCTGAGCGGTTGGGGATTCGAGGGCAGTTGAGGATGCTGGATGCCTCCAACGACCTCGTGCCCCTTTATTCGGCAGCAGATGTTTTTCTGCTTCCCTCGGAAAAGGAGAGCTTTGGTCTGGCAGCCCTGGAAGCGATGAGCTGCGGTGTCCCGGTGGTGGCGACCAATGCGGGGGGGCTCCCTGAACTCGTAGACCACGGAAAGAACGGTTTTCTGGTGCCGGTCGGCGATGTGAAGGCGCTTGCCGAGTCCATGGAGCGCCTCCTGGGAGATGAAGGGAAGCACAGGGAATTTGCCCTGCAGGCCCGGCACAAGGCAGAACGGTTTGACACACGAAGGGTCCTCCCTTGCTACGAGGAGCTCTACAGAAGCCTGACGCAGGACTGACGCATGACTTTTAAAATACAGGCATATCAAGGCTTACAGGGATTGCAGCCAAACAACTTTTCGCGCCATTTTTCTAACAAAGTTTTGAAATATAAAGGGTTTGAAGCATTT
>PWTK01000077.1 GCA_003563895.1 Syntrophomonadaceae bacterium | reverse complement strand
TGCTGAGCGAACGGCATCGGCTCTCCCAGCTACAGTCCTTTCGGGGCTCAATCCCTTCAGCTTAACGCTTCCGGCCCGCTGCCTCACTGTCCTACGCTTAAACCTGCCTGTTACCAGACAGCTCCAAGGACTCGCTACTGGTTGTTGGTTAGACTTTACCAGGTGGGCTTCCCACCCACTATATGATGCGACCTGTCCCGGCCGCACTCGCTCATGACTGAAACAGCTTCTCCCTGCCTTCCCAGTATTACTATTTGTTAGGAGTTTTATAAATTCCTTAACGTTGAAAAATGCAGGAAATACAAAACTTATATTTGGACTCTACTTTCGACGGGAAGAGCATTTCCATCCATGTGGTTTGGCCGTCCTCGAAGCATCATCGTCTGCCCTGTAAATACAAGCCAGCCGTTTTGTGTTTCGCAGCCGATTACATTTCGTGCCTTTGATTCTGGGCAATACTCGCATCCTTTACGAAAGCGCACCGAGGCTTCATGGTTCTCTGCCTGGAAAGGAACAATGAACCTCAATGGTTTGTTTGCGTCCCCCCAAAGTCCCCCACTTTAACATCCGGGGCCATTCGCGCCGCCCCATCCCGGTTCGTCGGCGGAACCGCTCTCGCCCATTTTAAGGGGCGCCTTCCTCCAGCAGCCGATCCAGGTCTTCGGCGCTTTGCACGGGAGCACGGCAGGTATATCCCCTGCACACGTATGCCGTGGGACGGTTTTCCAACGGCGTTTTCCCCTCCAGGAAAGGGCAGTTTTGCTTGAGCCTTTCTCTGGCCGCCGAAGCATTGAAAAGAACGATGCGGCGTGGCAAAAACCTGGTGTGAAGGAGCTGAAACATCCTGCCGGATTCTTTTTCCCCCGGCTCGCCGGCCAGTATGATCTGCTCGACAGGGCCCAGCGCAAAGTCAGCCGCGGAAAGCAAGGCCGTAAAAGCGGAAGGCGCCCGTTGGATGTCCCTGGAAAAACTCTCTATAACTCCCCTCGCCCTTTTTTCCAGGTTTTGATCCGCCGTAAAATGAGACAGGCGAAGCAGGTTCAGGGCTGCTGCGGAATTGGCCGAAGGAACCGCTCCGTCGTAAGCTTCCATGGGGTTGAGGGGAAGCTCGCCAGCGTCCGGGGAAAAATAAAAGCCCCCTCCATTATCACCGGAAAACAACTCCATCATTTTGCCGTTCAGCTCCATGGCCTTTTCCAGGTAGCGGGGGATTTGGGATGCTTCAAACAGATCCAGCAGCGCGGAAACGAAAAAGGCGTAGTCCTCCAGGAATCCATCGATAGAGACTTCGCCTGCCCTGTAACGACGGTACAGGCGGCCGTCTTCCGCCTGCAAGTTCTCCAGGATAAAATCCGCCGCCCGGCAGGCCTGCTCGAGATAGAATCCCGACTTAAGCGCCGGCGCGCCGCGGGCCAAAGCGCCGATCATCAAGCCGTTCCAGGAAGTCAGGATCTTGTCATCGGTAGAGGGCCTGACCCGCTCAGCCCGTCCTTCCAGCAATTTTTTGCGGGATTCTTCCAGGGTAAAATGCCACTCCCTGAGGTTAAGATTGTGCTGCTGTACAAAATCCTTTTCGCGTAAAGGAGTGTAAAGGAGGTTTTTCCCGTCACCGAGATTGCCATCTTCGGTTGCTCCAAAAAAGGCGGCCACCAGCTCCCCCTTTTCCGGGCCTAACAGTTCCAGCAACTCACCGTAATCCCACAGGTAATAGCGGCCTTCCTCGCCCTCGCTCTCGGCATTTTCGGCAGCATAAAAAGCCCCTCCGGGGTCCTGCATATCGTCGAGCACATAAGTAAAAATCTTGTGAGCCGTATCGGAAAACTCCTGCACACCGGATGCCTGGTAAGCCTCCAGGTATGCTTCAGCCAGAAGGGCCTGGTCGTACAGCATCTTTTCAAAGTGAGGCAAAAACCACTTTTCATCTACCGAATAACGGTGGAAGCCGTAACCTACATGATCAAATATACCGCCTTTCTGCATCTGCTCCAGGGTGTGATAAACCACCTGCAGGGCCCCTTCGTCGCCGTCCCTGTACCACCACCTGAGCAGGTAAGTCAATGTGTGCGGCATGGGGAACTTGGGCGCCGAGCCGAATCCCCCGTACTGCGGGTCATGTCGGTCTTTTAGCTCTACAGCCGCCCGGCGAAGGGTTTCATGGGTGATGATTTTTTCATCGTTTTTCTGCCGGGGCGCTTTCAGTGCCTCCAGCACATCCATGCCGTTTTTTTCCATCTCCTCCCTTTCCCTGTTCCACTTATCGGCCAGGGCCGGCAGCAGATCGTTCATGCCGGGCAGGTTGTAACGCCGCTCTCGGGGGAAATAGGTCCCGGCAAATACCGGCACTTTCTCCGGGGTGAGGATCACGGTCAGGGGCCATCCGCCCTGGCCTGTGACGGCCTGGCAGACTTTCATGTAAACCTCGTCAATGTCGGGCCGCTCTTCCCGATCCACCTTAACGGGGACAAAGTGCTCGTTTAATGAGGAAGCTATCTCTTCATCTTCGAAGGACTCCCGGGCCATATTGTGGCACCAATGGCAGGTCGAATATCCAATACTCAGAAAAACAGGTTTGTTTTCCCTTTTCGCCTTTTCAAATGCCTCTTCGCCCCATGGATACCAATCAACAGGGTTGTACGCATGCTGCAGCAGGTAAGGGCTTTTTTCATGAATCAGGCGGTTTGGCTTCCGCTCTTCATCAGTCACTTTACCAGCACCTTTCAATTAATAATGGTAAGAGGCTCATTTAAACTCGAATGTTGATATCATATTGAATAGATTGGGGCTCCTGCTGCATAACAAAAGAATGAAGCGGGCAATAAACAATTTAAAAAAAGAGCCTCGTAACTTCAGCTTACCTGGATTTGATGCCCTTTGCGCCGCGATACTGCCTGGTCGATCCGGCAGAGCACCTTTCCACCAGGCCTTCCTTTTCCATGTGGGTAAGAATTTTTATCATCTCCTGCCTGCTTTTCCTGAACCTCCGGCATAGCTGCTCCAGGTTTCTCGGCTGTCCATCCATCAACAGGGAAGAGATGCGGTCGAAGACGCCGCGCTCCAGGGCCTGCCGGGCCGGCGTGAGAAAATCCTCGACCGTTTCCGTTTTCGGGCCCAGCAGCGCAGCGACCTGCACCAGCCTTTCACGAGAAAGGGGGCGCGCTTCTTCCAGGGAAGGCGGGCGATCCACGGTGTTGAGCTGCACCTTCTGAACATTGAGCTCCTCGATTACGCGGGACATGCACCTCAGCTCTTCTTCGCCATCGTTTATTCCTTCACACAGCAGAACCTCGAGCCAGACGGAACCCGTGAAATCCCGGCATAATGTTTTCAGGCCTTCGATAATTTTGTCCAACTGCAGGCCCGGGCAGGGGCGGTTGATGCGAAGAAAAGTTTCCTCTGTGGCCGCATCCAGTGAAGGAACGATAAGGTCCGCTGCCATCAGCTCTTCCCGGACGGATTCCTTCCACAAAAGCGACGAATTGGTAATCACGGCCACCTGGACCGGGCTGACGGATTTTACAAAGCGAATATACCGGCCCAGGCTGAGATTGAGGGTCGGTTCGCCCGAACCGGCAAAGGTGATATAGTCCATCCGGCGGTTCCTGTGCTCCCGCTGGCCGGCCAACAATTTCAGCTCTTCCAGCACCCGGGAGGGAGGGAGATAATCTTTTCGGTCAACCGTAAGGCAGGTTGTTTCCCCATCGTGGCAGTAAATGCAGTTAAAGGTGCAGGTTTTATGGGGAATGGTATCCACACCCAGGGACATCCCCAGGCGGCGTGAATACAGCGGGCCGTACAGTAGCTTCATCCGGCCAACCCCCTGTCCGATTAGAAATACGTGGGAATGCCCGCCCCGGAAAGAGCCGGCGCTCCTACAAGCATCAGCAGCGGCCGGTGTGGCAAAACGGCATTCTTAACTTAATCATACAGCAAGCGGAAAGCGAAAGCAACCGCCATCAGCAGCTCCTACAAGCAAATGGTCCCCCCTGGTGATTCCTCCCCCCGGTTAAAAGGAAAGCGCCCGGCATCTCTCCGGGCGCCTGCTTCTCTTCTTTTATTTTTTCTTTTTTGGGACCGCTAGAACTTGGCCAGGTAGCGGTCCACTTCCCAGGGATGGATTTGCGTGCGGTAGGTATCCCACTCGATGGTCTTGGCTTCGATGAAGCGGCTCCAGATATGATCGCCCAGGGCTTCCCGGATGACCGGACTTTTTTCCAGCTCCCGCAGGGCCTCCTCCAGGCTGCCCGGCAGGCTGCCGATGTTCCGGCTGCGCCTTTCTTCCTCCGACATGGCGTAGATGTTGCGGTCTTCTGGAGGCGGCGGAGTAAGGTTGCGTCTTATCCCGTCCAGCCCCGCTTTCAACATCACCGCCAGGGCCAGGTAAGGATTGCAGGAGGGATCGGGGCTGCGCACCTCCACGCGTGTGCTCGCTCCTCTCCTGGCCGGGATGCGGATCAGGGGACTGCGGTTCCTCTGCGACCAGGCGATATACACAGGAGCTTCGTAGCCCGGGACCAGCCTCTTGTACGAGTTGACCGTGGGATTGGTGATGGCGGTAAAAGCCGCGGCGTGCTCCAGGAGGCCGGCAATGTAATTAAATGCCGTCCGGCTCAACTGATATTCCCCTTCGGTGTCAAAAAAGGCGTTCTCCTCCCCTTGAAAGAGGGACTGGTGCGTGTGCATCCCGGATCCGTTGATGCCAAAAACAGGTTTTGGCATGAAGCTGGCGTGAAGCCCGTGCCTCTGGGCGATTGCCCGTATTACAAAGCGGAAAGTCGCCAGGTTATCGGCGGTGGAAAGCGAATCGTTGTATTTAAAATCGATCTCGTGCTGTCCGGGAGCCACCTCGTGATGGGAAGCCTCAATTTCAAACCCCATGTCCGATAATGTGATGACCATGTCGCGCCGGGCATTTTCCCCCAGGTCTACAGGCGCCAGGTCAAAATAACCGCCGCGGTCATGCGTGGTAAGGGTGGGGCGGCCTTCTTCATCGGAATGAAAGAGAAAGAATTCCGCTTCCGGGCCGGCGTTCATGAAAAACCCCATATCTTTGGCTTCAGCGATTGCCTTTTTCAACTGGCAGCGCGGGCAGCCCTCAAAAGGCGTGCCGTCGGGGTTGTAAACATCGCAAATCAACCTGGCCACGGCCCCATCTTTGGGCTTCCAGGGCAGAAGGGCGAAAGTGTCGGGGTCCGGATTGAGGTTCATATCGGATTCTTCAATTCTCACAAAACCTTCAATGGAAGAACCATCAAACTGGATTTCACCCTCCAGCGCCTTGGGAAGCTGCTCCACGGGAATGGCGACATTTTTGAGCACACCGAAAATGTCGGTGAACTGCATCCTCACGAACCTCACATTCATCTCCTCCGCCATGCGCAAGACTTCTTCTCCAGTATAACCCATCTTCCAACCACTCCTTTTTTGTTTTTGGTTGCTATGCAAAAAAACGCCCCAGGGTTTTCGACTCTTTGCGAAAACCTCCAGGGCGCCTTTGCCCGTAAGTAGTCTTTAATTTTTCCTGTTTTTCCGCGCTTTGCTTCCTCTCGCCGGGGCGGTTGCCCGGTTAAACGGGACGGGGAAGGCCGGTTTCCTCAATCCAGGATGTCGTGCCGGCCTTTTTGGAAAACCGCTTCGGCTACCTTTTTCAAGGGCAGCCTGAGGTCCATGCTTCGTTTCTGGAGGTAGCGATAAGCTTCCTGTTCATCCAGGGCGTGCCTTTTCATCACCGCTCCTTTGGCCCTTTCCACGGCGACGCGGGTGCGGAGCTTTTCGCTCAAGCGTCCCAGCTCCTGGTGAAGTTTTTTCTGGCGCTTAAACTCCAGCGACAGCACTTCCGCGGCCGTCGTTAAAATCACCCCGTCTACCGGAAGGCGCAGCAGCACGAATGAGACTTCACTGAGCGGGGTCCCCCTGTAGGTTTCCATCCCCGGTTGAGCCAAAAGGAGAACAGCCGATAGGGCCTCTTCCTCGATAACAGCCGCCGTGCTTAACACTTCGCCGGGCAGGGCCAGGTCGATTACTGTCAGGCGAGGCTGTACCTGGCGTACCGTTCGCAGCAGGTGGTTGCACTCTCGCCCCTCGCCCACCGCATGCCAGCCCACCGGGGCCAGTGCGCCGATGACCGCTTTTCTGTCGGCCGTTCCTGGAATGCCAAGACAGAACTCCAGCTCTTCCATCAAGCCTCCCCTTTCCGCTTGCCGGGCCTCCGGGGATATTTCTTTCTGCTTTGACAATAAAACAAAAGAGCACAAATGTTCGCTACCAAACGGCAATCGCTTTTCATCCTTCTGATGGTGCCCCCGTTGTGTGGGGGCATGGCCTTCTACCCTGAAAATCCAACACCGCCGCAATGAATTACCTGTTTGAAAAGGAACATTTTTGTCCTTCTGATGGTGAAGCGAAGTTTCACGTTGGTCTCTCTAACAATTATAATCATAACGCAACTTGCCCCCCTTGTCAACTATTATGGAAATTAATTTCATAATGCGGAACATGCCTGGCGGGCAAGTGAAAAACACGACTGCCGGCCCTGCTATCTTCAACGGTTGATCATCTGGATGACATTTCCCGGGCAGTTTGCAGCACAGGTTCCGCAGCCGCCGCACTTGCGAAGATCCACCTCAAACTGCTCCCCCTCCCGCTCCAGGGCCCCGCGGGGGCAGGCATCCACACAGCGGTCACACTGCACGCAAATTCCGCAGTGCAGGCAGCGCAGGCATTCCTCTTCTATATCCGTCTCCCCTTCTTGCAAGGGGGCAGCCCGCAGTCGGTGTGCCGGAATGACCTCCGGCTCGACGGCGGGTTCCGGCACGTATTCCCTCCCGCGCAGGTATGCGTCCACCTCCAGCGCACAGCGGCGGCCGCGGCCGATGTTGGTCGTCACCAAGCCGAGGCCGGCGGCATCGCCGGTCACGGAAATGCGCGGATGGGGCGTGCGGAAGCTCCTCTCGCCCGGGTTGTAAAACCCCTTTTTATCGCGGCATTCCTGTAAAACAGGAGGCAGGAAGTCCAGCTCCGGCATCTCATTGATAAAAACCAAAGCCATATCGGCCGGGATGAATTCCTCCCGCCCTAACGAGTCGTGCACCCTGATGCCACCGGGCATCGCTTCCTGGAGGAAGAGGGGGTAACGAAATTGAACCCCCATTTTTTCCAGCTTGCGGCGCTCATCGGGATTGGCAGAAGGTTTCTGAATATCGATCACCGTTACATCAGCGGGGTCAACGCCCAGCTCCAGCGCCGCTTCAATCCCGTCCACAGCAGCATCGCCGCCACCGATAATGACCATTTTCCCCCCCGCACCCGAAAGGGCGCCAGGAATAGATCCTTCCTGCCGGCCCCGGTTGACTTCTTTTAAAAATTCCAGGCCGGGGCGCAGGTATTCTGCGCCCTTCACCGGAGGCATGACGGGCCTGTGGGCGCCAACGGAGACGATTACGTAGTCGTAATCCACCAGCAGCTGCTCCATTTTGCTCTCGTCCACCCTGATCCCGTTTGCAAACCGGATGCCCATTTTTTTCATCCTCTGCAGATCCAGCTCCAGGTCTTCCAGGGGGAGCCTGCTCCGCGAAATCACCTGGTAGAGCTTCCCTCCCGGTCGGCTGGCCTCGTCAAAAACGGTCACGGGGTAACCGCGCCGGGCCAGCTGGTAAGCCGCGCTCAAGCCGGCCGGGCCGGCCCCGATAACCGCGATCTTGTCATCCCACTCCAGGGGAGGAGCCGCCTCCAGCTCGCTTTTAAAGCGATGGGCCAGCTCGGAGGTGCGAACGGGAAAGTCCACTCTTCCCCTGCTGCAGCTGTCCATGCAGATGTGGGGGCAGATAAACCCGCAGCAGCTGTAGCGCAGAGGGGTGTACTCGTCTATAAGCTCCACCGCCTTTACAAACTCTCCGTGCCGCAGGTGGCGCAAAAAGCGCCCGGTAGGGATGCCCGCGGGGCAGGCCGCCTCGCAGGGGGAAACCCGCTCGGCGTGCTCGGGCTTCAACCCCGTATCGGAAGGGTAAGCAGGGTAGTAAAAACGGGCAAAGGGACGGCTTCCCTGCGGGGCGATTTTCACCAACTCCCGATCCAGCAAGGGGGCCGGGTCCAGGCCGAAAAAGCGGCAGTGCTCCCGGACAAGCGCCTCCACTTTTTGCCGGTCTTCCCGCCGCGGCGATCCAGGCTCGGCCCCGATGCCCAGCAGGTAAGAGGGGACTTCGTAACCGTAAATGTAAAGCTCTCCTCCGTGCATCCCCGTTGCCAGGGTTTTCTCGGAATCGCCGGCCACCATCTCGGAATGGTTATTCATGTTCAGCAGCACGATGATCCCGCCGGCCATATACTCCCCCAGGTAATCGCCGGCCGTGCCCCCGATCACCACCTGCGGGATTTTTTTTCCATATTCTTTCATATGGATCCCCACGCGATAACCCACGTCATCTCTTACCATCAGCCGGCCGCCCCGCATCCCGTACGCCAGGGCATCTCCCGCCATCCCGTGAACAGCGATGGTCCCGCTGTCCATGGTATTGCCGATGGCATTCTGGCCGTGGCCGAAGACTTCGATGGTGGGGCCATTGAGGTTGAATCCCAAGTCCTCGCCGGGAACGCCATATATCTCTATTCGCAGGTCCGGGCAGTCCAGGCCCGTCCCCAGGTAGCGCTGCCCCCTGACCCCTTTCAAAGCGATATAACGCTCGCCGCTTTGGACCCGCTGGCGGATCTGTTGGTTCAGCTGGCGGTAGGGGACACCCCGGGCATCGATCTCCACTGGCCTGCAGCCGGGCCTGGTGTCAGTTTTTGCGGCTCCCTTTTCATTCACCGGCATACTGGACTCCCAGGATGGATAGCTCCCGGTCATTTAAACCCACCCCCCTCAGGATAAGCCTGTTGCCCCTAAAAGACCCAATATCGTAGATACCGTTTAAACCCATGATCTCCTGCATTTCATGGTGCCACCCTTCCACCAGGTTGGCGATCCGCTCCTCGGCCCAGTCCACGTCCAACCGGGCGGACAGCTCCGGGTGATTGGTGGTAATGCCCCAGGCGCACTTGCCGCTGCTGCAGCGCTGGCAGACATGGCACCCGCAGGCGATCATGCAGGCTGTACCTATCGCGACCGCATCGGCCCCCAGGGCAACCGCTTTCATGACGTCGGCGCTGCTGCGGATTCCTCCAGCCGCAACGATGGAAGCCATGTGCCGGATGCCCTCGTCTCTCAACCGCTGGTCCACGGCCGCCAGCGCCAGTTCAATGGGGATGCCCACGTTATCGCGCACCACCGCCGGCGTAGCCCCGCTTCCACCGCGGTACCCATCCAGGTAAAGCATGTCGGCGCCGGCGCGGACAATCCCGCTGGCAATGGCGGCGACATTGTGTACGGCAGCGATCTTCACACAGACCGGCTTGTAACCGCTGGCCTCCTTGACGGCGTAGATCAAGAGGCGCAGGTCTTCGATAGAATAGATGTCATGATGAGGGGCCGGGGATATGGCATCGCTGCCGAGGGGGATCATCCTTGTCTCCGACACACCCTCATCTACCTTTTCGCCGGGCAGGTGCCCCCCGATACCCGGCTTGGCCCCCTGGCCGATCTTGATCTGGTAAGCCCGGCCGACGGAAAGGTATTCCGGGCTGACGCCGAAACGCCCGGACGCCACCTGCAGTACGGCCACGTCTCCGAACGGGGCCAGTTTCCGGTGCAGCCCCCCCTCGCCGGAATACCAGAGCAATCCTTTCTTTTGGGCCACCCTGGCCATGGCCAGCTGCAGGTTAAAATTAACGCTTCCGTAAGACATGGGGGCAAAAACCAGCGGCATGCTCAGTCGAATGAGCGAACTCTTCAATTTACCCAAATCTCCCGCTTCGGCCAGGGAGCGGGCCTTTCTTCCCAGGTACGTTACCGTTTCCATCGGCTCCCTCTGTGGGTCGATGGAAGGGTTGGTCACCTGGCAGGCATTGAAAAGGAGCTGGTCCCAGAGGAGGGGCACATTTGTCTCCGCCCCGAGCCCGGTAAGGGCCACGGATCCCGAAGCCGCCTGCAGGTGGGCGCGGTGCACCTCACCGGCCTTCCAGACGCCGTGCTGGCGCAGGGCCATTTTTTTCTCCTCTATCTCTATAGCGCCGTAGGGACAGGTGTATTCACAGCGGTGGCAGGCCCCACAAGATCGATTGTTGGCCGCCGGTATTACACTGCCTCCCCGGTTTTCCATCCGGATCTCGTTAAAAGAGCACTGTTCTGCGCAAATCCCACAACCGTCACATTTTTCCAGGTCAAACCGGGGGCGGAAAAGAGAGCGCAGCCCCGGTGAGGTTAAAGGCAAGCCCGAGCTTACCACCGGCATGGTCCATCACTCCTTGCTGCTAAATTCCCGTTCTGCAGAATCCCGGGCTCGATGCTGCAGATAGTCTACAGCACTGTTGAACCCGGCACCGCCGCCCTTCTCCCCCTCGTCAATGAGCGCCAGGCAAGGCTGTCCAGCCCGGGGGGCAAACACTTCTTCCAGGTCTTCTTCCATCTCGTAAAGCGCCGCTATTTCGCTGGCGAAATAACTGAAATCACCCGTGCGGGCGATGGTCATCGGCCTCAACTTGGTATTGTCGGTGATGCTGAAAAGCCCCCCTTCAAAAGCGCCCAAGACGGCGAAAGGACCGTTCAGCATAGCCGATTCATAGATGACCTTCAACGCCAACAGGCGCTCCTTTAGCCTCTCATCGACTGCCCGTTCTGTCCAGGACCAGTAAGGGGGAGCCAGCACCAGGGAGGCCTCGTAAATTGACAACCCGTGCCTCCTGATCAACAAATCCAAGAGATAGGCGACCACTTCGCTGTCCGTCTGCAGGCGGCACGAATATCCGTAACCTTCCAGGTAGCGGCGGTTTATGCCGTACGAGGAAATCTCACCGTTATGGACAATAGACCAGTTCAGGATGTTAAAGGGATGGGCCCCGCCCCACCACCCTGGCGTGTTGGTGGGAAAGCGGTTGTGAGCCAGCCAGATATATCCTTCATAGCTGTCCAGCTTGAAAAAATCATAAATGGCCGCAGGCTCCCCGACTCCCTTGAAACAGCCCATATTCTTGCCGCTGGAAAATACATAAACACCTTCCAGCCGTTCATTGATCTGCATCACCCTGTCAATGGTAAAATCATCCGCACTGGACCAGTAGTCCCCCATGGCCGAGGCTTTGGGCTCTACGAAAAAAATCTTAAAATATGGGTGGTCCTTGATTTCCCTATCCCAAATGGGGATATCATCCGTGTGATGGACGGTGAAGTGCTGATGCAAAAAAACTTTTGCCCGGGAGGCACACCCGGGATTGTCCATCATCAGGTGCAGGGCGTACAGTTCTTTGTAATCCGGGTAGATGCCGTATGCGGCATACCCCGCACCCAAACCGTTGCCCCGGTCGTTTTGGAGCACAATACCCCTCTTGATCCGCTCCCCGTTTTCCCTGTTTCTAAAGTGACTGATCAACCCGGCGATCCCGCACATAAGCGGCACCTTCCTTTTCTGCTTATTTCTGCCCGGTCCTTGCTGCAGTTTAGGAGCTGTGACAGCCGTTTCACCGACAACATCCAGCCGAGCCCCTTCTGTATGATAAATAACGCCCTGCTGGAACTGCCCTCACAGGCCGCTGCAGCAGGGCGCCGTTGCCCAACAGGTTTTGTTTTTGGGATGCTGTTTCAATTATTTCGAAGCTCTTGAACGAACACTTCGGTTAAGCCTGGCCCCCAAATATTCCTTATATATTATTAATGTCTTGTCCCCCATCCCTCAACCCGGCAAGAAAATCTTAGCACAAAAAGGGGACTTCGTCAACATATTTGGAAACAAATTTTGCATTGTGAAATTGTTTGGCGGGAGTTCCCAAATGAGATCCCGGGGAAAGGGCGACAAAAGCGGCGTGCCCGCCTCCAAACCATTTAAAAACAATTGGCAGACCTGCTTTGGCCGGGATTCGCAAGACCTCGGGGCACCGGCACCCCCAGCAGCCGGCAAAACAAAAAGAAGCATGGATGATCGCAAAAGCCCCGTGCTTCATAAAAAAATTTCAGACTATCAGTTTACTCAGGATAACAATGAAAGAAGTCCCGCAAAAAAAGAGTTTTAAAAGGTCACACTTACAAAAAGGCCTTGATCTGCTAAAAAGCTGTATTTGGGAGGCCACCCAACAAGAATTCCCTGAGTTAAGTTGAT
>PWTK01000048.1 GCA_003563895.1 Syntrophomonadaceae bacterium | reverse complement strand
TGTTTTATCTACCCCAAAAAATGCCTCTTTTTGCATTAATAATTTAAGCCATAAATTATGTAAATTATAATTCTTCCATTTATATTCATATGAAATTTTTTTTAGTATTTCTTTACTGTCTCTTTCAATAAAATTTATAGTAGAGTTTTTATAAATATTTCGCATCATCTTCACCACTCTACCCAATACTAATTTTATGCTTTTAAAAAATCTCCAACATATACTCAGGAAAAAAGATCTGCAACCATGACACCGGCAAACTGCCACTTTTCCCGCCTGTCAAAAAGCTGGATTAACTTAGGAATGAAAGCTAGTTTAGCTAAAATCTTTAAGACCCCCCTGCCGGCAAGGGGAGCGCTCCTCATGCAGAGGAATGTCTCCCTTTTATCTATTTCCTATATTCTCCCATTCACTTCGCTAAAATCCAATGGAATATTTTACCTGTACCTCCGTCTGACAGCACCCGCTTTTTCAATTTTAAATTACTATGTCCCCTTTTATTGGGTATACAGATTTGTTCAGTTTTGTGGTTTCTCCATATACTCTATGACAAATTTGCCAAATCTGCTAAAATCATTTAACCGATTATCCAGAACTTAAACCAAACGAGCCGGTCAAAAGCCTTTTGCGCAGATATTCCCGCTGCACCTTAAGCAGCGGTTTAAGGTCGAGGTAGTCCCTAATCGTTCTTTCAAGGAACGCCCTTCTTTCGGCATTGGAGCGGCTATAGATCAAGATTCCGTTTTTGATGACCTGATATCTCATCAAAGTCTTTGCTGTATTGAGTATAACTACGTCAACACTCGTTGACATTAATGCAGAAAGCTCTGAGATTAGTTCACTCTTGTAGCCATAACCGGCTTCAGGGAGCTGGCAGGTTGTATCGAGATATACAGCGATATCAATATCGCTCAACCTTCCGGCAGAGCCGGTTGCTACCGAGCCGAACAGGTAGGCAAATTTAATTTCCGCCTTTGAAGCAATGACTGGCTTCAACTTATCCAGGATTTGCTGCCTATCGGGAGTCAAATCTTTATCTTCTTTGTCCAGGGTGTCGTTCTGGTTCATTTTGACCACCTCGCATCCGGCAGAATATTCTTCAGCCCTGTCTATATCTTCAATATTGTTCTCCTTTGAGGATACCAGCCTCGAACAGATTTCAGCTTCTTGAGCCGCTCTAAAATGCGTTCTTTTTGGAATACCATTCTCGCGCCCTCTTTTTCAAATATTCGTTTTGCACTCTCCTTAAATATGCCGTGTCCTGGTATTTGCGGATTGCATTCATCTCAAAGTCATTCAGCACACGCTCATTGCGGCAGTAGATAAGCCGCCCCCAACGAACTATATCAAATTGCATAGCAGGAGGAGCGCTGTTGAGCAAAAGCAAATCGAGGCGCTCTGTGCCCAAAACCCTTTGAACTTCCAACATTACATCCAGGTAGGCTGAGTAGAGATCCTCTCCGCTTTTGTCGAGGAGAACAGCGAGATCGAAATCAGAAACAGCGTCAGCCTCACCGCGGGCATAGGAGCCGAAGACATAAGCGAGGGAGACCGGTTTGCCTGGAAATAGATTTTTCAATTCCTGCAGGGCTTCCTCCAGGCCCAGTTGAAGGCCCGGCAGCATCTTCCCCGATGGGCCGCGGTAGAATTCGCCTGTTCCCATTGATCATTTCCCCCTGTTGTTGTACAAACGTACCCCTATTGCTGCCGGAAAGCTTTTCGCACGTCAGCAGCAGTACTGTACGCCATTGTTTTGAGAATCCGAAGGGATTTTGGGGTAGGTATTCTCCGAGTGCTTTAAGAGTGTCTACCAGTTAAATATTTCTCCACCACACTCCTGATAAAAGGAGTAAAATCGTCAAGGCGTTCATTTATAATATTTAATACTTCTTCCGTGTTTACATCATCATAAAGGTGAACAATCCTGTTACGAAATGCAACCATATTTTTATAAATGTCCTCCATGCCGCGGGGGATCAGCTCATGTCGAGCTGCCGCCGAAACCAGTTCTGCATATGTTTTAGGAACCCCCCACCCTTCACGGGAAGCAATATGCGCACAAATATCGAGCATTGCTTCAATAGTTACCTGCAACATTCTGAGGGCTGCGTCTTCATTAATAACATCAGACTTAAAATTTTCTATGCTCATATTTTGAAACCGCTTAAGTTCGCGAAGCTTTTCCCGCATAAAATGCAGCTTTTGGCGGATTTTTTCTTCATCCAGTGTCAAAGGTATTCCTCCCTAAGACCGGCATCATAGTCGCGATAAATGGCCCTTAAATCTGGTTCAAAGTCGCAGTAGCGCTTTATTACATATTCCTTAAAATCAGCCAGGCGTATTTCATCCCTACAGTAAAGAAGGCGCCCGCTTTCTAAAATGCGCATCTGGAGGGTCAACGGCACCTTCAAAAGGTTAACCAGGTTGATATCTTCATTCTCACAAATAAGCTGGAGTTCGGACAAAATCTCAAATTCTTTTACATAATCCATGCTCCCTTTAGAAAACGGTAATACTGCGAAATCCACATCGGAGAATACTGTCTGGTATTCCGTCTGATAGGAGCCGCACAGGTAGAAGGCAGCTATATCTTCCTGTTTCTCAATATAGCTGATTACAGCATAGATATTTTCGGTTGGAATTTCAATCATATTAAGATTTCTGCTCCTCCTGACCAAATTACCCGCCCCCAATCCAGGGAAATATCAGCCTCTTCATTAAACAAACATACTAATTGTTAGTATACGCCAAACCAATGGCTGACGGAAAGCTTTTCGCACGTCAGCAGCACGAAGCGCGACGCTGGCATGGCTGCAAAAATCTTTCAGCCCAGTTCCTTCAACAGGTTCACCGTGCGGTAGGCGGCAGGAAGCTTTTCCTCCTCTTCTGTCCTCCAGACCAGGACGAGGGAGCCGTCCTCCAGTGGGGGGCGCTCTTCAGGGCCCACACAGACATATTGTACCTTCCCCTGCTGCTGCAGGGCAAGCATGATGATCTCGCAAACCTCGTCGAACGGGCCGAACAAATAAAGAGAACCGGCATTTTGGGCTTCAGCCTTCTTTACCAGTTCGTTTACGGCAACAGACACCCGGTTGATCTGCTGATAGGAGCGCTTGATGTAGCTGTAGGTCCGCTCCGTCTTCTCCTTCAGCCCCCGGGGGGTGAGGATATAGCGGAGGGATCTGGCGTTTAACCGCTCGATTTTGACAAAGCCCTTTTTGGCCATCTTTT